>JAKLKF010000050.1 GCA_023150805.1 Myxococcota bacterium
TCTCGCCAACCCCGCGGGCGAGGCGCGCCCCGGCCCCGTGGCGCGACGGGTGGACGCTATGGGCTACAGGCTGCTAGCGGGACCCCATGCACCTGGGAGAGGTACAGGGCCTGGAGCAGGCGGTCGGTCGGCGCCGAGCCGACCCTGGCGAGCACGGCGTCGAGGCCCTGTGCCCCTCCGAACCACTTGGAGGCGATGGACCGGATCTGCTGCTCATCCGGCAGGTCCAGCTTCAGCTCGACGCAGCGGCGCAGGAAGGCGGGGGGGAACTCGCGCTCGTCGTTGCTGGTGATCAGCACGACCGGGTGGTGGTGGCAGCGGATCTCGCCCCGCCGGACGGTCACTGCGCGACCGTCCAGGGTCTGGACCCGTGCCTCTTCGACCCGCTGCAGCTCGGGGATGCGAAAGGCGCCCTCCTCGAAGGCGTGCAGCAGGTCGTTGGGCAGGTCGTAGCTGGCCTTGTCCAGCTCGTCGACCAGCAGGCAGGCCGGGCGCTGGGTCGGGCAGAGCGTGGTGCCGAGCGGCCCGAGGCGCAGGTGCTCCTGGATGGGCGCGTCCTTGCCCTGGTGGAAGTGGGCGACGGCGTCGTACTGGTACAGGCCGTCGGCCAGGGTGGTCGTGGACTGGATCTCCCAGCGGAAAGGGCGGCCCAGGCCCAGCCTTTGGGCGACCCGGTAGGCCAGGCTGGACTTGCCGATCCCCGGCGGACCGCGGACCAGCAGCGGGCGGCGCAGCAGCAGGGCCAGGTTGACGCGGTCGTCCTCGGCGGCGCCGGAGGAGACGTAGTGCTTCGCGCGCTCCTGGTCGCGATGGGCGCCCTCGTCGTCGGCGTTGAAGGGGCGGTCCACGGGGGGGACGCCGTCGGTGCGGTCATTCCAGGACAGGTGGGGGCGGCGCCAGGGGGGGCAATGCTCGGGGTCCAGCCAGCGGGCCTCGAGATCTGGGGGCGGGTCGGGGTAGATGCGCCAGGGGGTCATGGCAGGTGCGATCCAGGGGTCAGGTGGTAGCGGCGGTCGGTCCACAGGAGCAGGTGGCCGCGAGCATGCTGGAAGAGGTCAGTGAGGGAGATGGGGCCGCGAGGCGGCTTCTTGCCGCAGACGGCGAAGTAGCGGCGGTCGTGGCGACCGAGGACGGGACAGGCGCTGGAAGGGGACCAGACGCCAGGTGCGGCCCAGACGCCCAGGTCAGCGGCCCGCTCCTGCTTCGGGGTCGGGGCCTTTCTCCAGTGTGCGATGGCGGGGCCCGGAGCGGGGAGGGGACCGTCGTGGATGCGCCCGTCCGCGGGCCACTCGGACCGCGGCCACCAGGCCAGCGCGGTGAACCGGCCATATAGGGGGTGTGGGGAACCTGGGTAGGGCTGGTCCGCCAGGCCCGCATCGGTGTCTTCGGGCTCGGCCTCGACGACGATGACCAGGTGAGCGGTGTCCGGGAGCGAGAGGCGCTGCGCGAGTTGACCGATGGCGCGGGCCCAGGCATTGCCGTCGCTGAGGTGCAGGCCGCACGCGCCTGGGGAGGCGGGCAGGTGGATGGGGAGATCCGGCTGGCCCGCGCGGCGCAGAGACGCCGCGGTCAACTGGTCTCCCTGCCGCACCAGGTACAGGACCGGCGGCAGGTCGGGCGAGAACCCGGGTGCGTACTCCTCCAGCCAGGCCTGGAGGTGGCTGTCGGGCCGGGCGTGTGCGTGGACCACGGCGTGCAGGTCGCAGGTGTCCAGGTTGCGGGGTTCTTTGATGCCGTCGCGGTCAAAGGCGCGCGCGGCCTGCGCGCGCAGGAGCACCTCGTCTATCGCGGGGTGGTTCGGGCGGGCCTGGCGCAGCTTCAGGCGCAGGTCCGAGAGCAGGTCCCGGCCCTGCACCGCGTCGAGCAAGGCTCCGACGAACTGCTCACGTGGCGTGTCCAGGCCCGGCAGGATGGGGCCGAGGTCGGGGAGCAGCGCCGCCAGCGCCCCGTTGGCGGCGCGCGCATCGCCCTGGAAGAGGTCCAGCAACAACGCCTCCAGCCGCTGCCTCACCGCCACGCAAGCTCCAGGGCCTCGATCTCGTCGACGCGGCGATCGCGCTTCTCGCGCAGCAGCTCCCACAGCTCGGGGCCAGCCAGCAGGCCTCGCTCGTCCAGGCGGCACACGTACTCGTGCGCGAAGTGGGCGGGCGGCACGCTCCCGCCGGGCAGGGCGTGGCGCAGGCCCTTGTCGGGCAGCCAGCTCGCGATCTGCTCCAGCTCCCAGACCGGGAAGGCATCGACCAGGAACCGCTCCAGCAGCCGGTAGCGGTCCCAAGCCTCAGCACGGGGCCGGGTCCACACCGCAGCCGCAGTCGGCACCGCCGGCGCCCGGCCGCCCAGGTACGAGAGCAGCCGGTCGCCGTCGTCGTACATCGCGAAGCTGGTGTGCCCCTTCAGCTCGTCGGGCACATGCTCCCGCGCGGCGCTCCCCACCAGCACGCAGCGCATGCCTTTGGCCACGCCGCCGGCCTCGTACAGGCGGTTGGTGAGGACGAGGCCCTCCCAGGTGACGCCCAGGCCCTTGCCCGGCTCCTCCAGGCCGTCCCAACGGCGGCGGTAGGTGGCGGTGGGCACCATCAACACGAAGTCGGAGGCGGCCAGCTCGCGCTTCATCCACCGGGGCCAGCCCTCGTCGGGGTCGGGCACGTACTGGTCGAGGCGGGACTCGTGCCCCTGGGTGCGCAGCCAGTCGGCCAGCTCCCGAACGGCTTGGCGGTGATCGTCGCTGTCGTGGCTGTAGGAGATGAAGACGCGCGCCAAAGGGACCTCCGCGCGGCAGCCTACCACCGCCGCCGGCTCAGCCCTCCGCCTGCACCCGCCAGGCCAGCGCCCGCCCCGCCAGGAAGGGCCGCAGCTCGGCCGCCGGGCCCTCGACCGCGACCGCCGAGGGCACCACGTCCTGCCCGCGCACCAGGCGGATCCGGTCCGGGTTCACGGGCAGGCCGTAGAAGGCCGGGCCGTGCAGGCTGGCGAAGCCCTCCAGCTTCTCCAGCGCGCCGTGGGCGTCGAAGACCTCGGCGTAGAGCTGCAAGGCGACGGGGGCGGTGTAGCAGCCGGCGCAGCCGCAGGCGCTCTCCTTGGCGGAGACCGGGTGGGGCGCGCTGTCGGTGCCCAGGAAGAAGCTGGGCTCGCCGCTGGTGACGGCCTGGACCAGGGCCTGCTGGTGGCGGGCGCGCTTGAGCACGGGCAGGCAGTAGAAGTGGGGGCGCACGCCGCCGACCAGCATGTCGTTGCGGTTGGCCAGCAGGTGCTGCGGGGTGACGGTGCAGCCCACGCGGTCGCGGTGGGCGCGCACGAAGGCGACCGCCTCGGCGGTGGTGGCGTGCTCGAAGACCACGCGCAGGGCAGTGTGCTCGGCCAGCAGGGGGGACAGGACGGTGTCCAGGAAGACGGCCTCGCGGTCGAAGATGTCGACCTCGGGCGTGGTGACCTCGCCGTGCACCAGCAGGGGCATGCCCAGGGCCTCCAGCCGCTCCAGCACCCGGCGCACCCTGGACAGGTCGCGCACGCCGGCGTGGGAGTTGGTGGTGGCGCCCGCCGGGTAGAGCTTGACGGCGGTGAGCACGCCGTCGCGGTGGCCGGCGGCCAGGTCGTCGGGGTCGCTGTCCTCGGTGAGGTAGGCGGTCATGAGCGGCTGGAAGCGGCTGCCGGGCGGCAGCAGGGCCAGGATGCGGGCGCGGTAGGCGGCGGCCTGGGAGGTGGTGACGACGGGCGGCACCAGGTTGGGCATGACGATGGCCCGGCCCATGACGGCGGCGGTGGCGGGCAGCACGGCGGCCAGCATCGCGCCGTCGCGCAGGTGCAGGTGCCAGTCGTCGGGGCGGCGCAGGGTCAGCGCGTCCATGGGCTCTCCAGGGACGGCAGGCTATCGCGGCGGCTCGCGCGACAGCGCCCGCGATAGGGAGGGTGGATGCTGCTCGGCCTGCTCCTCGCCTGTACGGATCCGCCCTCCTCCTCCGACGACACCGGCGGCGCGCCGCAGGACTGTCCGCAGGCGGACCTCTCGCCCGTGCCCCTCGCCGGCGGCTTCGCGGAGGGCACCGAGGGGCTGGCCTTCGCCCGGGGGCGACTGTTCACCTCGGCGCCCGACGGGCTCTACGAGCTCGCGCCGGACGGGACCACCACCCTGCGCACGAGCTGGACCCAGGCCCTGGGCCTGGCGCCGGCGGGCGAGGGGCTGCTGGTCGCCGACCCGGGCGAGTTCACCTTCGACGGCAGCGGAGACGACGGGCGGCTCCTCCGCGTCGGCCTGGACGGAGGCGAGGGGGAGGTGCTCGCCAGCGGGATGCCGAACCCGAACTTCGTGGTCGCGACCGGCGGGGGCGAGGTGCTGGTCAGCGACGACACGGGCGAGCGGATCTACGCCGTGGACGGTGGCGGCACCGTGCGCACCTGGCTGGACGGGGTGCCCAGCCCCAACGGCATGGGCTGGTCGCCCGACGGCGGCACCCTGTACACGGTGAGCACCTTCTCCACCGACCCGGCCCTGTGGGCGATCCCGGTGGATGCCGCGGGGGTGCCGGGCACGCCGGCGGCGGTGACCACCTTCGAGACGGGGTCGGCGCCCGACGGGCTGGCCGTGGACCGCGACGGCGGGGTGTGGGTGGCGCTCAACCTGGCGGGCGAGGTGGTGCGCGTGGACCCGGCGACCGGCGAGGAGACGGACCGGGTCGAGGGACTGTCCTCGCCGGCCAGCCTGGCCTTCGGCGCCGAGGGCACGGGCTTCGACCCCTGCGCGCTGTACGTCAGCTCGCTCTTCGGCGACACCGTCTCGCAGGTGGCGGTCGGGCGGCGGGGGGCCGTGGTGCCCGAGGGGCCCGCGGGCAGCTGAGCGGGCGCCCTCCTCCCGCGCGAGCCTCAGCCGCGCGTGAACCAGCCCCGCACCGCCGGGTGGGTGTCGACGGCGGCGTAGAGCGCCTGCAGCTTCGGCCAGGCGTCGAAGATCGAGCCGGGCAGGTGATCGTAGGCGCCGCTGTGGAAGGCGCGCAGGATCGTGTACAGCTTGAGGTCGGCCACCGACAGGCGGTCGCCGTCCAGGAAGGGGCCGCGGATCTGGGCCGAGGTGCTGTCCGCCCAGCGCGAGAGCCAGCCGGCGGCGAACTCCTGCCGCGCGGCCTGCTTCTCCTCGTCGGACTGGCCGGCGCCCGTGGGCATCTTGCCCCGCAGGTCCTCGACCGAGCACATGACGGCCTCGTGCTCGGCGGCCCGCCAGGGGTCGGCGGGGTGCAGGTCGTGGGTGCGGCCGATCCAGGTCAGGATGGCGTTGCACTGCGACAGGGTGCGGCCGTCGATCTCCAGCACGGGCATGGCGCCGTAGGGGGTCTGGGGCTTGTAGGCGGCCCACTGTTCACGGGTGACGCGGTGGTCCTCGAAGGGGATGCCGGCCAGGGAGAGGGCCAGGCGGCACTCCAGGCCGCGGCTGCCGTCGAAGGCGAAGTAGGACAGGCGGGTGGTCATGGGGACTCCGGGGAGGTGCCGGGCCCTATCGCCGCCGGGGCCGGGTCGGCGTCCTCCAGCACGCCCAGGTGCAGGTTGTCCTGGCAGGAGCGCTCCCAGGCGCGGACCTGGGCCTGCCGCAGGCCGCGGGCGACGAAGGGGTCGGCGGCGGCCAGGGCCTGGGCCTCGGCCAGGTCCTGGGCGCGTACGACGACCAGCCCGCCGCTGCCGTCGCCGTAGGGGCCGGCCAGGACCAGCAGGCCGCGCCGCTCCAGGGCGTGCAGGTGCTGCACGTGGGCCTGCACGTGGGCCCGCGTCGTGACGGCGCCGGTCGGGCGCAGCTCGATGGCCCACAGGCGGTAGGGATCCTCGCCCGGCCGGTCGCGCCAGCCGGCCTGGTAGCGGGCGGCCGCGGCGGCCTCCTGCCGGGAGAGCAGGCCGGAGAGCCGGGCCAGGGTGGCGGCGAAGCGCAGGGCGGCCCAGGGCTTGGCGGTGACGACGCCGCGGTCGGCGACGCCGCCATCGACCACGACGTCCTCGTCGACGTAGCTGCTGCCCTGGAGCAGGGGGCCCGCGGCGTCGAGCAGGGCGTCGAAGGCCGGGCGCGGGGCGTAGCGGGGGTGGGCCGTGTGGGTGCAGCGCCGCCCCCGCAGCAGGCCGGCGGCCGCCAGGAGCAGGGCGCCGTTGCAGATGCCGCCGACGGGGGCCACGGCCGCGGCGGCCTGCAGCGCGCGGGCCAGGGACGGGTCGCCGAGCACCGCCTCGGGGTCGCCGCCGGGGACGACGACCAGGGCCGCGGCGCCGGGGTCGAGGTCGGCGTAGCTGCCGTCGGGCAGCAGGCGCAGCCCCTCGGAGGTGCGGATCGGCGCGGCCGAGGGGCCCAGCAGGACCAGGGGCGCCCGGGCGGCGAGCATGGTGACGGTCGGGGCGACCTCGGCCCAGGTGCAGCCCGGGTAGGCGAGGAGGAGGAGCGAGCGCATGGGAGCAGGTAGCCCGCCCGCTCTCGTCCGACCGGCCCCGGCCTCAGCCCCCCTGCCCGGTCAGCCCCCCTGGCCGGTCAGCCGCCCTGCCAGGTGAGCAGGGCCAGCGTGCGGTCGCTGACCTGGACGCTGACGCTGCGGCCGGAGCCCAGCTCGATGCGGTCGCCCTCGATGCCGTCGGCGAAGACGGTGCCGCCGTCGCCCATCTCCGAGGTGACCCGCAGGACCTGGCCCGCCGGGAGCAGGCCGAACTCGCGCTCGCAGCCGGTGGCGACCGAGGGCCAGGGCTCGCGCACCATCCAGGCGACGGCGGGCTGGAAGGGGCCGGGGAGCTGGTCGGCCAGGCCGCGCTGGCGGGCGATGGAGCGGGCCCAGCCGGTGGCGCCCGTGCCGGTGCTGATGATCAGCCCCGAGGAGGACTGGCGCTCGGCGCCCTCGGGGGCCTGCAGGGTGTAGATCGCCGACTGGTGGGTGCGGTGGCCGACGAAGACCTCGTTCAGGCCCCGCAGCACGAGGCCGTCGTCGCTCCGGGCCTCGACCATGGTGCGCGTCTCGTGCGCGAAGGTGGGCTTGCGCTGGCCCATCAGCCACTGCACGCCGGCCCACGCGGCCTGCGGGGGCACCGTGCTCAGCACGCCCTCGACCTGCTTCCGGTCGGGGTTGACGCCGATGACCGGCTGGCCGTCCAGGTACTTGGCGACGTTGGCCACCAGGCCGTCCTGGCCGACGGCGACGACGACGTCGTCGGGCTCGAAGACGAAGCGGTCCAGCTCGTCGCGGTCCACGCGGGTGCGGCGGCGGTCGGCCGGCAGGCCGCGCTGGACCTCGGCGACGGCCTGCTGCTGGGTCGCGTGGATCTGCAGGAAGCGCTCGATGCCCTGCTGGCGGGTCTGCAGGAAGAAGGTCGCCTGGCCCAGGGTGCCGTGCTGCTCCAGCAGCGCGTCGAGCGGGGACCTGCGGGTGACGATGACGACCCGCGGGTCGCGCAGCTCCCTCACCGGTCGGCCTGCTCCCGCAGCATCTGCTGGAAGGCAGCGCCGAGCAGGTCGGGGGTCAGGTTGAGGTGCTGGATGGTCTGGATCTTCTGGGCGAGCTGCTGCATGGCCAGGCCGGCGGCCACGCCGGGCGCCGCGCCGCCGTAGACCTCGACCCGCTGCCGCTCGTGGGCCAGCTCCACCTCCAGCAGGCGCTGGCGGGCCCTGGCGCTCCCCTCGGCGCGCACCTGCTCGTTGTCGGCCTCGGCGCGGGCGAGCAGGCTGGCCCGCTCGTTGGCGGCGATGACCCGCTCGCGCTCGGCCTTGCCCTCCAGGCCGACGCGCGCCAGGGTGTTGGCGCCCTCCTGGGCGATGAGCTGCTCGGCCTTGCGCGCCAGCTCGATCTGGTTGTTCAGCTCGTTCTCCTTGATGGCGCGCTCCTTCTCCACCGCCAGGGCGCGGCGGGAGAAGGTCGCCTCGTCGGCCTTCTGCTGGATGGCCTCGCGGGTGGGCACCTGCAGGGCCTTCTCGACCTCGGCCGAGGGGGCGACGCGGACCACGTGGACCGAGACCAGGGCCAAGCCCATGGCGGCCAGCTCGGCGTCGTCGGCGAGCGCCGCCTCGATCGCCGCCCCCACCCGCTCGGCGCCCGCGGAGAGGGCCTGCCCGACGGTCATGCCGCACAGCTCGGCGCGGGCGGGGCGGGCGGCGCGCTGGTGCCAGAAGCTGGCCAGCTTCTCCAGCGGCTGCTCCAGCCACTCGCCGCGGTCCAGCGAGATGGCGAAGTTGACGCGCGCGGCGGCGCGGGCCGGGTCGGCGCAGCGGTAGCGCAGGGTGAGCTGGACGTTGACGTCCTGGAAGTCGGCCGTGCGCTCGGTGACCAGGAAGGTGGTCTCGATGTCGTCGACCGGCACCTGGGCGATGGAGGCGGACAGCGGCAGGAACCAGCGGGCCAGGCCCCGGCCTTCGGCGACCAGCTTGCCGCCGCGGAAGAAGAGGACGTGCTGGTTGGGCTCGGCCCGCAGGTGGGCCAGGGGCGGGAAGCGGGAGATGGCGGCCATGGGGGGGAGGCTACACCATGGCGGGTCCCAGCCGACGAGGTCCCCCAGACGCGACACGGGCGACCGTTGGTGGTCGCCCGTGTGCTTCTTATGGGGGGATGTGCGGCCTATGGGGCATGTGTGTCACACCACGTGTGACGAGCCTTCGGCGCCAGTGGTGGCCTTCCTCGATGCGCTGTTGCCAGGGCGGTCCCCTGTCAGGGGAGGGTGGCCGGTCGAGAGTGCCCGCAGGCACGCGATCACGACCCTGTCGTCAGCCCCGCGCCTCGATCCCGAAGGCGGCGGCCAGCCTGTCCGGCGGACTGTCCTCGGGCTGGCTGGGAGAGCTTCCGTTCATCGACACCTCCTTGCCGTCGCGGTGACTGTTTGAACTGTACACTCAGTCGGCGCGGCGGGCAAGAGGTACGCGTCGCGAAATGTCCTCCCGGCCGGTCAGCGGCGGCGGCGGGGGAGCAGGGCGCCGACCCCCTGGCTCCAGGCGACGCCGAGCAGGGTGCGCAGGGCGCTGGCATCGGGGTCGGGGGCCTGGCCCGCACCGATGCGGTGGAGCTGGTGCTCGTACCAGAGCAGCTCGATCATGCCGAGGCGATCGAGGGCGGCGACGCCGGTGCGCGGGTGCGGCAGGGTGATCGACACCTCGCCCTGGCCGCACAGCGCGGCCGGCAGGGCCGGGTGCAGGGCCAGGGGGCGGGCCAGGCCGACCAGGTCGACAGCGCCGCTGTGCACGGCGGCGGCCATCGCCGCGCCCGAGCGGAAGCCGCCGGTGACGCAGAGGGGCACCTGGCAGCGGCCGCGGACCTGCTCGGCGAAGGAGAGGAAGTAGGCTTCCCGCTGCCGGGTGCTCTGCCGCGGCGACATCATGGCGGGCGCCTCGTAGGTGCCGCCGCTGACCTCGATGAAGGCCAGCCCCTCGTCGGAGAGGGCGGCGACGGTGTCCATCGCCTCCTCCTCGGTGATGCCGCCGCGCTGGAAGTCTGCGGAGTTCAGCTTGACGGCCAGGCCGAAGCCCGACGGCGTCGCGGCGCGGATGGCGTGCACCAGCTCCAGCAGGAAGCGGCGCCGGTTGGCGGGGCTGCCGCCCCAGCGGTCCTCGCGCAGGTTGGTGTGGGGGGACAGGAACTGGCTGACCAGGTAGCCGTGGGCGCCGTGGATCTGCACTCCGTCGAAGCCGGCGGCGGCGGCGACCGCGGCGGCGGTCGCGAAGCGGCGCACGATCTCCTCGATCTCGGCGTCCGCCAGGGCGCGGGGGGCGGGCATGGCCCGGGCCATCACGCCCCGGAAGGGCACGGCGCTGGGGGCGACGGACTCGGCGTTCACGCCCCGGGTGACCTGGCGGCCGGGGTGGTTGAGCTGCATGTAGATCAGGCCGCCCTGGGACCGGCCAGCCGTGGCCCACTCCCGCAGCGTGGGCAGGTCCCGGTCGTCCTCGACGACGACGTTGCCGGGCTCGCCCAGGGCCCGTGGGTCGACCATCACGTTGCCGGTCACCGACAGCCCCAGGCCGCCTTCGGCCCAGGTGCGGTACAGCGTGACCAGCGCGGGGGAGGGGGCGTGGGCGGCGGTGCCCAGGCTCTCGCTCATGGCGGACTTGAGCAGGCGGTTCTTCACCACCTGGCCGCCCGGCAGGGTCAGCGGGGCGGCGAGGATGGAGCGGATGGCGGCGGCGTCGAGCGGGGGCGCGTTCATGGGGGCCCTCCGGACAGGGCGAGGTGCAGGGCGTCCCGCCAGGGGGGCAGCGACAGGCCCCAGGCGGCGGTGAAGGCGGCGCTGTCGAGCACGCTGCGGGCGGGCCGGGGGGCGCCGCCGAGCGCCGCGCGGGGGATGGGGCGGGCGCGGAAGGGCAGGTGGACCACGGTCGCGGCGGCCTCGATCCATGCCCACGGCGTGGCCTCGCCGGTGCAGGCCAGGGCGAAGGCGCCGGTGGGGCCGCCATGGGCCGCGGCCAGCAGCGCGGGGGCCAGCAGGTCGGCGGGCGTCGGGCAGCCGACCTGGTCGGTCACCAGGGCCAGCTCCTCGCCCCGGGCCAGGGCCCGCAGGCAGCGGGAGAGGAAGCCCTCGTGGGCCGGGTGGTAGACCCACTGCACCCGCACGACGACGGCGCCCTCGGCCAGGGCGGCCTCCTCGCCCCGGCGCTTGGTGGCGGCGTAGTGGCCGGCGGGCAGGACGCTGTAGTCGCTGCCGACGTGCAGCAGGCGGATCCCCCGGACGCGGCAGGCGCGGGCCAGGCCGGCGACGGCCAGGTGGTTGACCTGCTCGGTGCGGTCCCGCTCGGTCTCGGCCAGGTCGACCTTGGCCTGGGCGGCAGCGTTGACCACGGCGTGGGGGGCCAGGCGGTCCAGCGCGGCGGCGACGGCATCGGCGTCGGTGATGTCCAGGTCGGCGCGCGGCAGCCCCAGCCCGCCGGCCCGCACCAGGGCGGTGCCCAGCAGGCCGCCGGCGCCGGTGACCAGGATCCCCGTCACAGCCCCCGGCTGCCGTCCACCGGCAGGACGCGCTGCTCGTCGGTGTCGTAGCCCTTGGGCGCCGAGCCGGCCTGCTGCCGGTAGAAGGTCTCGGCCAGGGGCTTGTGACCGTCCATCAGGTCGGTCATGTAGGCCTTGTTGTGGACCATGTCCTGGCGCGTGAAGGCGTTGATCTCGTAGATGCCCGTGTCCATGCGGATCGCGTCCTTGGGGCAGGCCTCGACGCAGTAGCCGCAGTAGATGCAGCGGAGCATGTCGATCTGGAACTCGACCGGGTACTTCTCGATCGGGTCGTTGGGATCCTCGCCCGCCTGGATGGTGATGCACTTGGCCGGGCAGACCTGGGCGCAGCACATGCAGGCGACGCACTTGACCTTGCCGTCGGGGCGGGTGGTCAGGCGGTGGGCCCCCTTGTAGCGCTCGGGCATCGGCTTGCGGACGTCGGGGTACTCGATCGTCGGCAGGTCCTGCTCGAACAGGTTCTTGAGGGCGTGCCGGAGCGTGATGTACAGGCCCTTGACGATCTCGGGCAGGTACAGCCGCTCGACGAAGGTGCGCTCGTGCCGCAGGGCGGGGACGGTCATGGGCGGGGCTCCAGGAGGTTCAGGCGGCCTGCACGGCTTCGCGCACGATGACCCACACGCCAGCCAGCATCACGGTGCCGATCGCGACCGGCAGCATGGTGCGCCAGCCCAGGTCCATGAGCTGGTCGTAGCGGAAGCGCGGGATCGTCCAGCGGATCCAGATCATGAAGAAGGTGCCGAAGAGGACCTTCAGGAACAGGCTGCCCGTCTGCAGGGCGAAGGCCACCAGCTCGGGGCCCAGGGCCGTGCCGCCGACCAGCCCGCTCAGGCCGACCACGCCCAGGCCCAGGGCGGCCAGCGCCGACAGGCTCCACACGGCCAGCCAGAACCTGGGCTCGCGGTGGCGGATGTCGTCGGCGGGCAGGGCCTTGTAGAAGGGCCGGTTGCGGCGGCGCCAGGCGATGACCGCGAAGACGATGCTGGCCGGCACGCCGCCGAAGCCGAGCACGGCCAGGATGATGTCGGTGTTCTCCCGGATGGCCTGCCCGTCCAGGAACGGGATGTTGTAGCCGCCGAAGAACAGCGTCGCGGTCACCGCCGAGCCGACCACCATGTGGGCGTACTCGGCCATGAAGAACAGGGCGAAGCGCAGCGAGGAGTACTCGATGTGGTAGCCGGCCACCAGCTCGGCCTCGCCCTCGGGCAGGTCGAAGGGCATGCGGTTGGTCTCGGCGAAGACGCTGGTCCAGAACAGCAGGAAGGCCAGGCCGCCCACGATCCAGCCGACCAGCACCAGCGGGTCCAGGCCCGGGTTGTCGAGCACGCCGAACACGCCCCAGTTCCAGATGGGGCCGGCCTGCTGGGCGGCGATCTCGTCGAGGCGCGCCGTGCCGTAGAGCATGAACATGGTGACCACGGCCAGGCCCATGGCCAGCTCGTAGCTGACCATCTGGGCCGAGGCGCGCAGGCCGCCCAGCAGCGAGAACTTGTTGTTGCTGGCCCAGCCCGCCAGCATGACGCCGTAGACGCCCAGGCTGCCGATCGCCAGGATGAACAGCATCCCGCCGTTGATCTGGGCCACCTGCAGGGGCACGGAGAGCGGGCCCTCGCCGCCCCACAGCGCGGTGACCGAGGCCGGCAGGGTCAGCGCGTCGCCCCAGGGCACCACCGTGAAGGTCGTGAGCGCCACCGACATCGCCACCACGGGCGCGGCGAACCAGTACCGCTTCTCCACGTGGCTGGGGATGATGTCCTCCTTCACGATCAGCTTGACGACGTCGACCAGGGTGTGGACCAGGCCGGCGGCGCGGATCCCGCCGATGTGGGCGCGGTTGGGGCCCGTGCGGTCCTGGATGTAGGCCGAGACCTTGCGCTCGGCCCAGATCAGGATCGGGACCACCTGCATGACGAAGGCCAGCGAGAAGACGCACTTGAGCAGCGCGACGATCAGCTCGACCCAGGGGATGTCCATGTCCGCTCCTGCGGGGCTGCCGGGCTACGGCGCCGCCGGCTGGGCCGGGGGAGGCGAGGGGAGGGGCTCGGGCTGGCGGAGGGGGAGGCCGCCGCCGCCGAGGTCCTTGTAGGTCATGCCCGCGAAGGCCTTCACCTCGCCGGCCAGCAGCTTGAAGGCGGTCGCGGCGTCCCGCGCGCCCGGGCCCTTGCCCAGCGCGGCGCCCAGCAGCTCGACGAGCTGCCAGTCGGGCAGGGCGTCGCCCGCGGCGGGCAGGGCCCGGCGGATCCGCTGGACCCGGCCGGCGCGGTTGGTGAAGGTGCCGTCCTGCTCGGTGGGGTGCGTCGCCGGCAGGACGATGCGCGCCTTGTCGGCGGTGGTGTTGCGCTGGCTGCCCAGGTGGAGGACGGCCACGCCCTCCGCGGCGTCCTCCAGCCGGCCCAGCACGTCGTCGTGCAGCACCACCAGCATGCGGACCTTGCCCTCGCGCACGGCGTGGGCCAGGTCCGTGCCGTCCCCGATGGCGGCGTCGTGGTCGGCCAGCGCCCGCGCGCCGGCGCGGTTGGGGTTCTTGTCGGCGTCCATCAGCAGGTCGTCGACCTGGGACCAGGCGCCGGGGTCGTTGCCCTGGCACCAGTACACGCCGGCCTGGGGCAGGTTGGCGCGGGCCACCTTCCACAGCGCCCAGTTGGCCTCGTTCGTGGCGCGCGTGCCGAGCACGAAGGCCACGCTGCTGGCGTCGACGCCGCGCAGGGCGGCCGCGGCGGCGCGGATGCCCTCGGACAGCTCGGCCTGCTTGCCGTCGATCCGGGCGCGCAGCACCCGCCGCAGGCTGGCGATGTCCTGCCAGCCCAGCCGTCCGTGGTCGCACATCCAGCTCTTGTTCACCGCGTCGTTGCGGCGCGGCATGTAGCGGAAGACCTGGCCCTGCTGGTGGCAGACCCGGATGTTGCAGCCCGTCGCGCAGCCCGTGCAGACGCTGTCGGTCTCGTCCAGGTACCAGACCCGCTTCTCGAAGCGGAAGTCCTTGCTGGTGATGGCGCCCACCGGGCAGATGTCGGCCAGGTTGCCCTGGTAGGCGTGGCTGATCCGCTCGCCGGGGAAGATGCCGATCTCGGTGTGGTCGGTGCGGTTGAACAGGCGCAGCTCGCCGGTGCCCGTGACCTCGTCGCCGAAGCGCACGCAGCGGCTGCAAGCGATGCAGCGCTCGGCGTCCAGGACCAGGTGGTCGCCGATGTCCATGCGCTTGTGCTTGCCCACCTTGGGGTCGGCCAGCCGCGACTCGTACTGGCCGTGCTCCATGTAGTAGTCCTGCAGGCGGCATTCGCCGGACTGGTCGCAGATCGGGCAGTCCAGCGGGTGGTTCTTGAGCAGGAACTCCATCACGTTGCGGCGGACGGCCTTGACCTGGGGCGAGTCCGTCCGGATCGCCAGCCCATCCCTCGCCTGCATGTTGCAGGCGATCTCGAGCCCGCGGCCCCCCGCCTCGATCTCGCAGGTGCACATCCGGCAGTTGCCGGCGATGGAGAGGTGCGGGTGGTAGCAGTAGTGCGGGATGTCGAAGCCCGCCTTCGCCGCCGCGTCGATCATGTTGGTCCCCGCGGGGACCTCGATCTCGACGCCGTTGATCTTGACGATGGGCATGTGCGCTCTCCCCGTCCCTACTTGGCGCTGGCGGCGGGGCGCCAGTCGTCGGGCACCCCCACGCCGGCGCGGGCGAAGAACTCCTCGGGGAACTTCTTGAGGAAGCTCTGCACGGGCATGGCCGCCGAGGCGCCGAAGAAGCAGATGGTGCGGGAGTGGATGTTGTTGGCCAGGTCCCGCAGGACGCGGATGTCGGCCTCGGTGGCCTCCCCGTCCCGCAGGCGGGTCAGGATGCTGTACATCCACCCGCAGCCCTCGCGGCAGGGCGTGCACTGGCCGCAGGACTCGTGCGCGTAGAAGCGCAGCAGGTTGGCCAGCGCGTCCACCAGGTCGGTGCGGTCGTCCATCACGATGAAGCCGCCCGAACCCAGGTAGGAGCCCGACACCTCGTTGATGGACTCGTAGTCCATGGTCGCCCGGGCCACCTCGGCCGGGGTCATGATCGGCACCGAGCTGCCCCCGGGGATCACGGCCTTGAGCGATCGTCCCGGCAGCAGGCCGCCGCACTCGTCGTTGAGCAGCTCCATCATCGGGTAGCCCAGCGGCAGCTC
The DNA here is from genome assembly GCA_023150805.1 of Myxococcota bacterium. Lineage (GTDB taxonomy): Bacteria > Myxococcota_A > UBA796 > UBA796 > UBA2385 > UBA2385. The sequence goes on from JAKLKF010000050.1 coordinate 15,083, forward strand.
GTAGACGCCGGGCTTGCGGATGTTGCCCGAGCAGCAGAAGAGCTTGGTGCCCGGGGCCTTCTCGGTGCCGATCGCCTTGTAGGCGTCCGCGCCGTGCTCGACGATCCAGGTGACCGCCTGCAGCGTCTCGACGTTGTTGACGATGGTCGGGCTGCGCCAGGCGCCCTCCACCGCCGGGAAGGGCGGCTTGAGCTTGGGCTGGCCCCGCTCTCCCTCCAGGCTGGAGAGCAGCGCGGTCTCTTCCCCGCAGATGTAGGCGCCCGCGCCCTGGTGGGTCCAGACGTCCACGTCGACGCCGCTGCCCAGGATGTTCTTGCCGACCAGGCCGGCCGCGCGGGCCTCGGCCAGCGCCTGGTCCAGGCGGTCCTTGACGTACTTGAACTCGCCCCGCAGGTAGATGTAGGCCACCTTGGCGCCGATCGCACGGGCGGCGATCACGCAGCCCTCGATCAGCATGTGGGGGTCGTTCCAGATGCAGTAGCGGTCCTTGAAGGTGCCCGGCTCGGACTCGTCGGCGTTGCAGACCAGGTAGACCGGCTTGCCGCCGCGCTTCTCCTCGGGCGGGACGAAGGTCCACTTGGTCCCGGTGGGGAAGCCGGCGCCGCCGCGCCCACGCAGGCCGCTGGCCTTCACCACCGCCGTGATGTCCGCCGGCGCCATGGTCAGCGCCTTGCGCAGCGCCGTGTACGCGCCGTGCTCCTGCGCCACGGCGAGCGTGTGCGAGCCGGGGATGCCCCAGCGAGCGGTCAGGATTCGAGGCTTTGGAACGTCCACTTGTCCACCTCAGGGCGCGGCAGCGGCAAGGGCTCGCCCTTGGCCAGGCCATCCAGGATCCGGTCGATGCTCTCGGGCGTGAGCTGCTCGAAGAAGTCGTCGTCGATCTGCATCATCGGGGCCGAGCCGCAGCTCGCCAGGCACTCCACCCGCATCAGGGTGAACATGCCGTCGGGGGTGGTCTGTCCCTCCTCGATGCCCAGCCGATCCTTGATGTGCTCCACGATGCGGTCGGCGCCCGCGAGCTTGCAGGACAGCGTGTGGCAGACCTGGATCAGGTACTTGCCCGTCGGCTGCTTCTTCAGCATCGTGTAGAAGGTCGCGACCGAGTAGACCTCGCTGGGCGGCAGGTCGACCGTCTGCGCCACGCGGCGCATCACGTCGAAGGACAGCCACCCCCACTTGCGCTGGGCCAGCCACAGGATGGGCAGCAGGGCGGCCCGCTGGGTGGGGTAGTGGGTCATCAGCTCGGCGATCTCGGCGCGGTCCTGGTCGGACCAGTCCACCGGGCCGTGACCCTGGGCGGGGGGTTGGGGGAAGGCTGCCATTGCGCTACCTGTCCAGCTCGCCGGCGATGACGTTGATCGAGCCCAGGGCGGCGACGGCGTCGGCCAGCATCGAGCCCTGGATCATGTGGGGGAAGGCGCAGTAGTTGGCGAAGCAGGGCGGGCGGATCCGCACGCGCCAGGGCTTCGGTCCACCCGAGCTGACGATGTAGAAGCCCAGCTCGCCGTTGCCGCCCTCGGTGGCCGAGTAGTACTCGCCCCGGGGCACGCGCGCGCCGTGCATGATCAGCTTGAAGTGGTTGATGAGCCCCTCCATCGTGTTGTACACGAGGTCCTTCTGGGGCAGCACCACGTGGGGATCCTCGGCGATCCAGGGCCCGGGCGGCAGCTTGTCGGCGGCCTGCAGGATGATGCGCCGCGACTGCTCCATCTCGTCGAAGCGGAGGATGATGCGGTCGTAGGTGTCGCCGTTCTGCCGGGTCACCACGTCCCAGTCGTACTGGTCGTAGCCCCAGTAGGGCTGGGCGCGGCGCACGTCGTAGGCCACACCGGTGGCGCGCAGGCAGGGGCCGGTCAGCCCGAAGTTCAGCGCGTCCTCCTGGCTGATGGCGACGACCCCCTGGGTGCGGTCCATCACGATGCGGTTGCGCTCGACCAGGCCGCGCACGTCGGCCAGCATGGGCCCGAGCTCTTCCATCACGGTGCGCAGCTTGGACAGCCAGCCGTCGGGCACGTCCATCGCCACGCCGCCCAGGCGCGGGTAGTTCACCATCATCCGCGCGCCGGTCAGCTCCTCGTAGAGGTCGTAGATCCGCTCGCGGTAGCCGTAGAGGTACCAGAAGTTCGTCAGGCCGCCCAGGTCGACGAAGTTCGTGCCGGCGCAGACGGCGTGGTCGATGATGCGCGCCATCTCGCTGGTGATGACGCGGATGGCCTGGGCGCGCGGCGGCACCTCCAGCCCGATCATCGACTCGACGGCGTGGCACCAGGCGTTGCTGTTGTGCACCGGGCTCATGTAGTTGAGCCGCTCGGCGTAGGGGACGACCTGCTCGTAGAAGACGTTCTCGGCCTGCTTCTCGAAGCCGCGGTGCAGGTAGCCGATCTCGCAGGCGCTGCGGGTGATCGTCTCGCCGTCGAGCTCGCACTGGATGCGCAGGGTGCCGTGCGTGACCGGGTGCGAGGGGCCGATGTTGACCACCAGGCGCTCGGTCGCCAGGGGGGCCAGGCGGGAGCTCATGCCCACTCCGGGTCGTCGGTCAGCAGGTGCTCGGCCGGGCGGGCCAGCTTCTGCCGCTTGTTGATGGGGTAGTCCTTGCGCAGCGGGTGACCCTCGAAGTCGTCGTGGTTCAGGATCCGGCGCAGGTTGGGGTGCCCGTCGAAGCCGATGCCGAACTGGTCGAAGATCTCGCGCTCCATCCAGTTGGCCGTGCGCCAGGACTGCCAGACGCTGGGCACGCGCACGGTGTCGTCGGTGACCGCGCACTTCACGCGGAAGCGGTAGTTCTGCTTGAGCGACTGGAGCTGGTAGGCGATCTCGAAGCGCCAGTCCGGCTCGTCGGGGAAGCCCTGGTAGTCCACGCCGCCCACGTCCGTGAGCAGGTTCATGTCCAGCTCGGGGTCGTCGCGCAGGAAGTGGAGCACCTCGACCAGGTCGGCGGGGCGCACGATCACCCAGTGCTGGCCGGCGAAGCTGCCCGCGCTGACGATGCGCTCGCCGAACCGGGCCTGGACCTTGCGGCTGATCTCTGCCTGTTCCATCGACGTCCTCGTGCGGTGGCCCGGCCCTGGCGGCGCCGGGCGTGGCGGCCCGCTCAGCGCCAGTCGGCGGCCTTCTCCCGGGAGATCTTCTCCTGGATCTTCACGATGGCGCCGATGACGTTCTCGGGCCGCGGCGGGCAGCCGGCGACGTAGACGTCGACCGGGATCAGCTCGTCGATGCCCTGCACGACGCTGTAGTTGTCGTAGAAGCCGCCCGAGCTGGCGCAGGCGCCCATGCTGACCACCCACTTGGGGTCCGGCATCTGGTCGTAGATCTGCTTGAGCACCGGCGCCATCTTCTGCGTGATGGTGCCCATCACCAGCAGCAGGTCGGCCTGCCGGGGCGAGAAGCGGACCAGCTCGGCGCCGAACCGGCTCACGTCGTAGCGGTTGCTCACCACGCCCATGAACTCGATGGCGCAGCAGGCCGTGCCGAAGGGCATCGGCCAGAGGGAGTACTTGCGGCCCCAGTTGATGACGGCGTCGACCGTCGTCGTCAGGAAGGGCGACTCCAGGCGCGACTCTAGTCCCACTGGAACGCTCCGCGCTTGAGGCAGTAGACCCAGCCGAGGAAGAGCACGCCCAGGAAGAGCGCCATCTCGGCCAGCAGGAACAGGCCCGCGCCCGCCTGGACGAAGGACTGGTAGACCGTGGCCCACGGGAAGAGGAAGACCGCTTCCAGGTCGAAGAGGAGGAAGAGCACCGCGACCAGGTAGAACTTCACGCTGAAGCGGTGGTGGGTGCCTCCGACCGGGGGCATGCCGCACTCGTAGACCGCGGCCTTCGTCGCGCTGGGGCGCTTCGGGCCGAAGTAGTAGGACAGCCCGACGAAGGCCAGGCTGAACACGACCGCGATGGTGAGGGCGAAGGCGACGGGAACGTAGGCGTGCATGGGTGCCCCGCGCGGGGGAGGGGCTCGGCAGGCCGGGCCCCTCGGGAGGCCCCCGACTACCCCGCCCCGGGGGGGCAAGCAAGCCGTCGGACGGCCGGGTCGGCCGGTCCCTCCTGCGCCCTGCCCCCGGCCCGCACCGCCGGCGGAGGTCGCGGCGCCATCCGCCGGTTATGCACTGGTGATGCGGATCCTCGGGCTGGATGAGGCAGGCAGGGGCAGCGTCCTCGGGCCACTGGTGGTGGGCGCCTTCGCGTGGGAGGCCCCCGCAGGCTGCGACCTTCGCGACCTCCCCTCCCAGGCCCCCTTGCGCGAAGCGGGCGCGGACGACAGCAAGGCCCTCCGCCCGGCGCGGCGCGACCAGGTGCGGGCAATCCTGTCCACGCTGGGCGAGGGCCGCGTGCGGCGGGTCGAGGCCGGCGACATCGACCAGGGCAACGTCAACGATCTGGAGGAGGCCGCCTTCCTCGACCTGGTCCGCGACCTCCGTCCCGCGCGCGTCTACCTGGACGCGCCCGTCCACCCCCGCGGCGTGCCCGCCCTCTGCGCGCGCCTGCTCCGGGGCCTCGCCGGCGGCGACCTCCCCCCGCCGGCCCTGGTCGTCGAGCCCAAGGCCGACGCCACCTGGCCGGTCGTCGGCGCGGCCAGCATCTTCGCCAAGGTGGCCCGCGACGAGGCGATGCGGGCGCTGTCGGAGCAGCACGGGCGCGACCTGGGCTCGGGCTATCCCTCCGACCCCAAGAGCCGCCGCTGGCTGGCCGAGCTGCTGGCCGCCTCTGCCCCGCTGCCCGCCTGCGTCCGCCAGCGCTGGGCCACCCTGGACGTCCTGCGCCAGCAGGCGTTGTTCTAGTCGGCCGCGCCGGGGTCCCCGCCGGGGAAGCAGCGCCCGCCGCCCTCGTTCATCGCCCGCTCGGCCTCCAGGAAGCTGCACACGTCCTTGGGGTCGACGCCCGCGATGATGCCCTGCCCGCGCTGCCACATCAGCGCGCAGTCGTGGCAGACGGGCTCTCCCTTCTGCAGCCCCGGCCCGCAGTTGCAGCCGCCGGCCATCAACGCGCAGTGGGTGCAGGGGATCCGGATGCAGCACTGGAAGGTGCCCGCCTCGGTGAGCTGCTGCACCCGGGCGCGCAGGGCGGCGTAGATGGCCTTGCGCTGCTCCTCGAACTCCCGGCTGTCGGCCGGCGGGCGCGAGGGCACGACCACCACCTCGATGGCGTCGGCAGGCAGGGCCGGCGCCGCCGGGGGAGGGGGCGCGGGCGAGGGGGCGCAACCCAGCGCCAGCAGGAAGGCCAGGAGCATGGACGGGGGACCACCGGCGACGGGGCGCAGCCTCAGGGCACGAACTCGGGGCGGATCACGACCCAGACCGGCACGGCGTCGAAGGCCAGCCCCTGGTCGTGGACCTCGACCTCGGCGTGGTAGAACTGGTCGTCGGGGCGCACCTGGGCGGCAGTGGACAGGGTGAAGCCCCAGGACAGCGTGTTGCCCCGCTCGATGGTGAAGACCTCGCCCTCGGGGTGGAACTCCGAGATCCAGCCCCGCTCGTCGTCCTTCAGCTCGAAGGACAGCTCCAGCTCCATGTCCTCGACCATCTGCCACAGGGCGTCGACGATGTCGTCCAGCTCCGGCCAGTCCCAGCTCCCGAAGAGCACCGCCGGGTCGTCCTTGTGCCCGTCGCCGTCGGTGTCGATGTAGGACCCCGTCGCCTGGGCGAGCTCGATGAGCTGCCCTTGCAGCGTGTCGTCGTTGGCCTGGTACTCGTAGACGTTCATGCCCAGCACCCGGCCGCCCAGCTCGCCGATGGCCGCCACGGCCTGGTCCTTGCTGGCGGGGTCGTCGCAGGTGCCCTCGGGCATCTCGTGGCCCATGCTGCCGTCGCGGATGGTGTTGTCCGCCGCCAGCAGGAAGATGGGCGACGCGCCGCTGCGGATGCCCACGCCGCCGCGGGTGCCCGAGCCGTCCACCGAGGCGTCGTAGGTGCCGCCGGCCTTGCCGCGGAAGGCGTCGGTCTCGCTGGCGATGAAGGGGCGGGAGTCGTCGAGGTGGGTGAAGACCCCGTCGCAGCCCATGTCGAAGCCCTTGCCGGTCGAGGCCTGGAAGAGCGCCTCGTAGGCGCTGCCCAGCGCGTCGCCGCCGTAGACCATGCGGTGGCCCTGGGCCTCGTTGATGACCGACGAGGCGTCCGTGCTGACCTGGTGGGCCAGCTCGTAGGGCGTGCCGGCCGCGGCCGCCCACGAGGGCTGGTAGCGGTAGTCGTCGTAGGTGCCGAAGCCGATCGCCACGTCCTCGAACTCCTCGAAGAGCCGGCGCACGAGCTGCTCGATGAAGCTCTCCAGGTCGGGGTGGTAGCAGGAGTAGCTGTAGGCCGTGTCCAGCAGCACGAAGATGTCGGTCTTGTACTGGTCGAGGATGTACTCGTCCTCGTACTCGACCACCTGCCGGGGGCCGGTCTCCAGCACCACGCCGTCGGGGTAGCTCGCCGCGGACAGCGGGTCGGTCTCCGCGAAGTCCTCCAGCCCGTCGGTGAAGCCGTCGTCGTCGCTGTCCCGGTCCATCGGGTCGGTCAGGACCAGCGCCTCGTAGTCGTTGGTCAGCCCGTCGCCGTCGATGTCCTCGTCGACGTAGTCGGCGACGCCGTCGGTGTCGGTGTCCAGCATCTCCTCGCAGGCTCCGCCGGCCTCGTCCATGTCGGGGGTGCCGTCGCCGTCGCTGTCCAGGTCCAGATAGTCGGGCGTGCTGTCGCCGTCGCTGTCGCGCGGCTCGGGCTGGCCCTCGGTGACCCCCGCCTCGATCCGGTCGGGGATGCAGTCCCCGTCGCTGTCCAGGTCCCGGTAGCTGCCGACGCCGTCGGCGTCGGGGTCGGACAGCCCCTCGACCACGTCGAGCAGCGCGTCCCCGTCGTCGTCGGTGTCCCGCCAGTTGCCCAGCCCGTCCCCGTCCAGGTCGGCGGGGGCCTCGCACTGGCCGACCTCGTCCTGGTCGTCCAGGCCGTTGCCGTCGCTGTCCAGGTCCAGGTAGTCGGGCACGCCGTCGACGTCGGCGTCCATCGGCAGCGCGTAGGGCTCGACGTCGCCCCGCTCGATCAGGTCGGGGATGCAGTCGCCGTCGCTGTCTGGATCCAGGTAGTCGGCCACCCCGTCGCCGTCGCTGTCCCCGGTGCCCTCCACCTCGTCGGTGATCAGGTCGCCGTCGGCGTCGTCGGCCTCGGGCAGCTCGGTCTCGCCGTCCCCGCCGCCCGGGTCGGCCCCCTCCTCGGGGGTGCAGGCGAGGGCGAGCAGGGAGGTCAGCGCGACGGTGCGTGGCCAGGCCGAGGCGAGGAGGGACATGGGCGCTCCGGTCCAGGTGTCGCTGCCATTGTCGGCGCCGGCGGGCCGGGTTGCAAGGGCCCGGTCAGATGGCGCGACTGAACCGCGGGCCCGCCTCGACCCCCGGCTGGTGCAGGTAGGCGTCGAAGGCGGCGGCCACGTTGCGGACCAGGATCCGCCCGCGGTCGGTCACCCGCAGCTCCCGGTCGTCCACCTCGACCAGCCCCAGGTCCTGCAGCGGCCGCAGCCGCAGCAGGTCGGCGGCCAGGTACTCCAGCGGATCGATGGACCAGCGGGCAGCGACCTGCCCCCAGTCCAGCCGCAGGTTGCACATCAGCCCCATGATCAGGGCCTGCCGGAGCTGGTCGTCCCAGGACAGGCGCATCCCCTTCTCGATGGCCGGCTGGTCGGCCTCGACGGCCTTCCACCAGCGCGAGAGGTGGCTGGTCTGCTGGAAGAAGCCGGTCCGGAACTGGCTGATGGAGCTGGTGCCCAGCCCGATCAGCTCCAGGTCGGGCAGGGTGGTGTAGCCCATGAAGTTGCGGTGCAGCCGGCCCTCGCGCGCCGCCACCGCCAGCTCGTCCCCGGGCAGGGCGAAGTGGTCGAAGCCGATCGCCTGGTAGCCGGCCTCGGCCAGCCGCCGGTGGGCCATCAGGAACAGCTCCAGCCGGGTCTCCGCCGTCGACAGGCCGTAGCCCTCCAGCCGCTTCTGGTGGGGCTTGATCCACGGCACGTGGGCGTAGCCGAAGATCGCCAGCCGGTCGGGACGCAGGGCGATCACCTGGTCGAGGTCGCGGGCGAAGACCTCGGGCACCTGCCGCGGCAGGCCGTACATCAGGTCGACGTTGAGCCCCCGCATCCCGTGCTTGCGCGCCCGGCCCAGGATGGCGCCGATGCGCTCGGCCCGCTGGGGCCGACCGACCGCCTCCAGGACGCCGTCGTCGAAGGACTGCACGCCCATGCTGATGCGGCTGGCGCCCAGCTCGGCCAGGGCGTCGACCTGCTCGTCGGTCGTGATCTCGGGGTCGGCCTCGACGTCCAGCTCGCCGTGCGCGCCCAGGTCGAAGCGCTCGCGCAGCAGCCCGACCAGCCGCGCCAGCTCGGCGGGCGTGTGCCAGGTCGGCGTGCCGCCGCCGAGGTGCACGCGCTGCACCGCCAGCCGCTCCACCGGGAGGGCCAGGCCGCGGACCTGCCGCTCCAAGGCGTCGAGGTAGCGCGTGCCGGCGTCGCGGCGGCCGGCGACCACCTGGTTGCAGGCGCAGAAGCTGCACTGCTCGGCGCAGAAGGGCAGGTGTACGTACACGCTGGCCGGGGCCTGGACCTGGGCCAGGCACTCGTCCTGCCAGGCCGGGTCCACCTCGTCCTTCCACACTGGCGCGGTGGGGTAGCTGGTGTAGCGGGGGGTGCGCGCGTTGACGAGCGGCACGAGCTCGGGGGACAGCTCCACGTTCGCTCCGGTTCCGGCGCCACGGCGGCGGCCATGACTGGGCCGGTCCTATCGCGTTAGGCGCCGGCCGGGCTTCGACCCCCTCTTCCCGGCCCCCGCGTGCTGCTCCTCGCCCTGCTGGCCTGCGCCGACCCGCCGCCCCCTCCCGCGGGCGAGGTGATCTTCGTGCGCGACGGCGTCGTGGTCCCCCATCTCCCGGTCCGGGCGCGCCCGCTGCCGGGGGGGCGCGCCCTGCTGCCGCTCGCCTGGACCCCCGGGCAGCAGGTCGACCTCGACGGGGCCCCGGGGATCGCGCCGGCCCAGGCGGAGTGCGTGACGCTGTGGCAGGCGCCGCTGGGCGAGGTCGCGCGCCTGGTGGCGATGCAGGGCGTTCCCGACACGGCGCTGGCCTTCTCGCCGGGGGACGGCGCCCGCCTGGCGGTGGGCACGGTGCAGGGCGAGGTGCTGCTGCTCGACGGCTGGACCGGCGAGCAGCTCGCCCGGCGGCGCCTGCCCGAGGCGCTGGTGCGCGCGGTCGCCTGGTCGCCCGACGGCGCCTTGCTCTACGTGGCCGAGCAGTCGCCCGACGCCACGCTGCGCGCGGTGGACGCGGGCACCCTCGCCGACCGCTGGACCCTGCGCCTGGCCGACGTCGTCGGCACCTCGACCCCGCCGCCGGGCGAGGACCTCTACGGCGTCTACAGCCTGCCGGCCGGCTACGGCCTGGCCGTCCTGCCCGGCGGGGACCTGCTGGTCGCCGCCACGCACGGCTGGGGCGACGAGCAGGGGCAGCGCCGGAACCAGGGGCAGGTCCTGCGCGTGGGCCCCGACGGCCAGGTGGCCGCCCGCTGGCCCGCGCAGCCGGCCGAGGTCACCCTGCTGCACCCGGTCGCCGACGCCGCCGGCCAGCGCGTCGCTGTCGCCGTCGGCCACAGCTCCTCCCGCCCCGCGCCCCCCGACCTGCCCGTCGGCGGCGTGCAGGTCCTCTCGCTGCCCGACCTGGTCCCCGTCGGCGCCGCCCGCGCCGAGCCGCTGGAGCCGTGGTTCACCGAGGCGCGGGTGTGGGAGGCCCTGGCGCTGTCGGCCGCCGCCGACACGCTGCTGATGGGGCTCAACGACGGCCGCGTCCAGCTCTGGAGCCTGTCGGGCGACCTGCGGGCCGAGGTGACCGGGGGCGCGCCGGTGATGGCCGGCGAGGTGCCCCTGCACGTCGGCATCGGCTGGGCTGCGCTGCGCGACGAGCGCGCATTCTACGCGACCTCCACCACCCGGATCCCCTGGGGCGCCGCCGCGCCCGACCTGCGCCCGCCGACCACCCACCCCGACCAGGACACCCTGGTCGCCGTCGGCCTGGACGGTGCGCGGGCCTGGGCCTGGAGCGGGGAGCACGAGCTGCAGGGCCTCAGCCTGTCCCCCGACGGCGACGAGCTGGTCGTGGGCGCGGGCGCCCGCTCGGCCGACGAGCGGCGCGACCTGTACGGGGCGCTGGTCTTCGACGCGCGCGCCGGCGCCGACGGGGCGCCCGACCACCGCTCGCCCCTGCGGGCCTTCTGCGCCACCGAGGGGCCGGTCTTCTTCCGCCACGCCATCACCGCGGACGGCCGCGTGGCGGTCGCCGAGTACCCCTACGCCGACGCCGACGGCGTCCAGCACGGCGCCTACCGGGTGTCGGTGCTGCGCTAGGCGCGGAGGCCCCGGTGCGCCGGTTGGCCGCGTGGTCCGTGCTCCTGGCGCTGGCGGTCGGCTGCGCGCCCGCGGCCCCTCCGCCGACCGCCCAGGTCCTGCCCGCGGGCCTCGCCGTCCGGGCCGAGGAGGGGGTGGACCGCGTGGCCCTGCTCGACCCCGAGGGGCGGCCGGTGCTCACCCGCCGCCTGCCCGCGCCCACCGACGAGGTCGTGCTGGACTGGGCCTGGCCGCGCGCCGGCACCTGGACGGCCGAGGTCACCACCGCCCGCGGCCCGCACCGCCTGCCGCTGCAGGTCGAGGCCCCGGCGCCGCCGCTGGTCGCCCGGGTCGAGGCGCCGCTGGGCCAGGACCCGGTGCCCCTGGTCGACGGGCTCGCGCTGGAGCTGCCGCTGGTCGACGGCCGGCCCGCGCCCGTGGCGCTGACGGTGCGGGCCGTGCGCCCCGGCCCGGTGGAGGTGCAGCTCGGCGACGAGCGCCAGCAGGCCGTGCTCTCCGCGGGCGAGCGGCTGACCGTGCAGGCCACCGTCGGCCTGCCCACCGCGCTGCGGGTCGAGGGCGGCGGCCTGTCCCTGCAGGGCCGGGTGCTCCCCCAGGACACCCGCCTGGCCGACCTCGCCCGCGACCTGTCGATCTCGTCCGTCGTCCTGCCCGCCGACGCCGAGGGCCGCGCCGACCTGTCCCGCCCCGCCGGTCGCGTGGCCTTGCCGGCGGCGTGGTGGCGCACGCTGCAGGAGGGCCTGGGCCTGGGCCAGCGCGGGCGGGACCCCTGGGCCCCCTGGGCCCACGTCGGCGTGCAGGTCGACAACCGGTCGGAGCAGCCCCGCAACGTGCTCGTCCGCCTGGCGGTGCAGGACGAGGAGGGGCGACCCGCGCCGGCCTTCGCGCCCCGGGCGCGGGAGGGCACCACCAGCGCCGGCGCCGTCCAGGCCCTGCTGCGCGTGCCGGCCCGGGGCAGCGCCCGCGCCACCCTGCCGCTGTTCGTCGACGAGGGGCTGCTGCCCGTCGAGGTCGCCCGTTCGCAGACCTGGACCCGCACCGTCGAGGTCCTGCCCCTGGGCCTGCCCGACGCCGTCGCCACCGACCGCCAGCCCCTCTACGTCAGCCGCGGCAGCACCGTGGCCAGCCTGGGCCTGGTCGCCGCGGTCGCCGCCGCCCTGGCGGGCACCGCGATGCTCCTGCGGTGGGGCCCCCGCTGGCTCGGCCGGGCCCGCACCAGCGAGCTGATGACCATCTCCCTCTTCGGCAGCCTGACCTTCCTGGTGGGCGCCGTCGGCCGCCTGCTCACCGTCGGCCTGGCCACCGTGCTCGGCCCCTTCGCCACCTTCCTCACCGCCCTGGTCGACGACGCGCTGCGCTACACGCTGCTCGCCACGTTGATCTGCCTGCTGCCGCGCCCGGGCACCGCCTCGCTGGCCGTGCTGGTGGGCTGGCTGCTCTCGGGCTTCGTGCTCGGCACCTTCAGCCCCACCGACCTGCTCTTCGTCGGCGGCCGCGTCCTGTGGCTGGAGCTGTGCCTGTGGCTGGTCGGCGCCACCCGCGGCGCGGCCTGGCTGGACCAGGCCCCGTGGCGCCGCTGGCTGCGGCTGGGCCTGGGGCTGGGCCTGGCCAGCGTGCTGGCCTCGGCGACCGGCCTGGTCCTGCACGTCACGCTGTACCGCCTCTTCCTGGCCGGCTGGTACGTCGCCGCGGTCCTGGCCCTGCCCGGCTTCCTCTACGTGCTGCTGGCGGTGGGCCTGGCCGTGCCCTTCGCCCACAGCCTGCGCCAGGTGCAGCGGTGACGGGCGGCGCCCCTCCCCCGGGAGGCATCTCGCTGCGCGGGGTCGGCTACCGCTACCCCTCGGCGCCCGCGCTTGCCGTGGCCGAGGTCGACCTGGACGTGTCCCCCGGCGAGGTGGTCCTGCTCACCGGCCCCACCGGCTGCGGCAAGTCCACCGCGCTGCGGCTGGCCGCCGGCCTCCTCCAGCGCCACGGCGCGGGCGAGGTGCGAGGCCAGGTCCGGGTCGGCGGCGAGGACCCCGCGACGACGCCCCCCGGCCAGCGGGTGCGCCTGCTGGGGCTGGTCGGCCAGGAGCCCGGCGATCAGCTCGTCGCCGGCACCCTGGCCGACGAGGTGGCCTTCGCCATGGAGTCCGCGGGCATGTCCCCCCGGGAGATCGAGGCCCGCCTGCCCGCCCTGCTGTCCGCGGTGGGCCTGGACCTGCCACCGGATCGCGACCCCCGGACCCTCTCCGGCGGCCAGACCCAGCGCCTGGTCACCGCAGCCGCGCTCTCGGCAGGGGCGCGGGCCCTGGTGCTCGACGAGCCGGTCGCCCAGCTCGATCCGCTCGGGGCGCGGGCACTGCTCCAGGCCCTGCGGGCCCTGGCCGACGACGGCGTGGCCGTGCTGCTGGTCGAGCACCGGCTGGAGGCCTGCTGGCCCCTGGTCGACCGGGTGGTCGTGATGGCCGGCGGTCGGGTGGTCGACCAGGCCGCGCGGGCCGCGGTCGGTCCCGGGCACCCGCTGCTGGGCACGCTGCGCCGGCTGGGGCTGCGGGTGCCGGCGACGCTCGACCTGGCCGACCGGCTGGGGCGCCCGGTGGAGGAGGCGGAGCGCTGGACCCCGCCGCCGGCTCCGGCGGTCGCGCCCCTGGCCCCGGGGGAGGTGCTGCTGGAGGGGCGGGCGCTGACCTTTCGGCACCCCGGCGCCGCGGCCCCTGCCGTGCGAGCGGTCGACCTGGCGCTGCGCGTCGGCGAGCGCCTGGCCCTGCTGGGCGGCAACGGCGCCGGCAAGAGCACCCTGCTCGCGCTGCTCTCCGGCGAGCTGCCCGCCCCGGGGCTGCGCGCCACCGCCGACCGGGTCGCCGTGCCCCAGGACCCCGATCTCGCGCTCTTCTGCGAGACGGTGGCCGAGGAGCTGGCCCACGGTCCGCGCGAGCGGGGGGCCCGGGACCCGGCCGCCGCGGTGGACCGGGCGGCCCGCGCGCTGTCGGTGGCCGACCTGCGGGACCGCGCGCCCCAGGCCCTCTCCCGCGGGCAGCGCCTGCGCGTCGCCGTCGCCGCGGCCCTGGCCTGCCAGCCGCGGCTGCTGCTGCTCGACGAGCCCACCAGCGGCCAGGACCACGACCAGGTCGAGGCCATGTTCGTGGCCCTGCGCCAGGCCATGGCCGACGGCGCCCTGGTCTTCGCCACCCACGACGTCGACCTGGCCCTGCGCCACGCCACCGCCGTGCTCGTGCTGGACGGCGGCCGCGTCGTCGCCCGGGGGGCGCCCGGCCCGACCCTGCTCTCCCTGCCCGCCGGGGTGCCCCTCGAGGTGGGGTCGCTGGCGCGCCTCGCCATCGCCGCGGGCCGGCCGGGTGCCTCCGCGGCCGAGCTGCTGGCGGGGGCCCCGTGATCGACCCACGCACCCGCCTGCTGCTGCTGGCCTGCGCTGGCCTGCTCGCCGTCGCGCTGGAGCGGCCCCTGGCCCTGCTGGTGCTGGCCCTGGCCTGCGCCAGCCCGCTCCTGCTGCTGGGCCTGTCGGCCACCTGGTGGCGCCGCGGCCTGCTGACCGTGCTCGCCGTGGTCTGGAGCACGGTGCTCTCCCAGGCCCTCTTCTACGCCGAGCAGCCCCGCGTGCCGCTCTTCACGCTGGGCCCCCTGACCCTGTGGCGCGAGGGGGCGGTCTGGGGCCTGGCCCAGTCCCTGCGCTTCGTGGGCCTGTCCCTGGCCGGCGTCGCCCTGGCCGCCAGCACCCCGCCCGACCGCCTGCACCTGGCCCTGGTGCGCCTGCGCCTGCCCTTCGGCCTGGCGCTGATGGCCAGCACCGCCCTGCGCTTCCTGCCCGAGGTCGGCCGCGAGCTGCTGGTCGTGCGCCGGGCCCGGGCCGCGCGGGGGCGCCCGGCCTGGCGCCGCAGCCCCTGGGCCTGGGTCGCCCTGGAGGTCGCCCTGCTGCGTCCGGTCGTGGCGCGCGCCTGGCGCCGGGCCCACGCCCTGGCCGAGAGCCTGGACGCCCGCGGCTTCGACCCCCTGGCACCCCGGGGCGTGCGGCGGCCCCTGCGGGCGGGCGGCCTGGACCTGGCCCTGGGGCTGTCGGCGGTGGCCCTGACCCTGGCCGTCGTCGGCGCGCGGCTGCTCTACCTGCTCTACACCGCCGACCTCCTCTACCTGCCGCGGGCCCGGACGCTGTACGCCTTCGTGCGGGCCTGGCTCTGAGCCGGATAGGCGCCCCTCGTGACGACCCTGATCCTCGCCTCGCTCCTGCTGTCCTGCGACCCCAAGCCGGGCGCCGACGACAGCGGGCGCCCGGACGGCGGCACCTCCGACGGCGGCTCCCCTGACGGCGGCTCCCCCGACGGCGGCTCGCCCGACGGCGGGGCCGACGACACGGGCACCCCCGACGGCCCCGTCCGCGCCCTGCAGGTCACGGTCGACCCCCAGGTGGTCACCGTCCTGCGGGTCTCCTTCGAGCTGGCCGTCGACCAGGGCCGCTGGTGGGTCGAGTGGACCGACGCCGACGGCGTCCTGCGCGCCACGCCGCCGCGGGAGGCCGCCGCCGGCCCGCAGGCCCAGGTCGTGCTCGGCCCCACCGCCGAGCTGTCCACCGCCGTCGTCGTCGCGGTCGAGGACCCGGACGGCGCCGTCACCCGCAGCGAGGCCGTCGCCGTCACCACCGGCACCCTGCCGGCCGCGGCGCTCCAGCCCACCGCGACCGTCTGGGACCCGCTGCGCACCAGCGGGGCGGAGTGGATCCTCGGCTCGGTCGAGATCAACAGCACCGGCTACTACTGGGGCCCCTTCTGGCTCTTCGTCGCCGACCGCCAGGGCCGGATCGTCTGGTACCACGCCGTCGACGAGGACTCCTGGACCCTGTTCCCGCGGGTCGCCCGCGGCGGCGGCCACGTCGTCTTCGAGCACGCCAAGGTGCTGGCCTTCGGCGAGGAGCAGACCCCGCTGGTCGAGCGGCGGACCCTGTCGGGCGACCAGGTGAGCCAGGTCGAGGCCGACATGCTCGGCTTCACCTTCGAGGAGCTGCCCGACGGCAGCGTGCTCTTCGACGACTACAGCGACTGGCCCCAGGTGCTGTTGACCGAGCAGGCCCCCGACGGCAGCGAGCGCGCCATCTGGGACTGCATGGCCTGGATGGGGGACGCCTGCCAGAGCGACTTCTGCTGCTCGGTCAACGCCATCGCCTGGCGGGAGGAGACCGACACGGTGCTGTGGTCGATGTGGGAGAGCGACGCGGTGGTCGAGGTCGACCGGCAGACCGGCGCCGTGCTCCGCCACTTCGGCGCCCTGGACGGCGCCTGGGCCTTCGACCCGCCCGAGGCCGGCTTCGACAAGCAGCACTGGCCCTCGTGGACCCCTGAGGGCACCCTGCTGGTCAGCACCCACACCCTCGACGGCCTGGAGCACCGCTTCCGCGAGTACGCCCTGGACGAGGAGGCGCAGACCCTGCGCCAGGTCTGGGAGTACGGGCAGGGGGTGGACCTCTTCCCCATCCACCACGGCGAGGCCGTCCGGCTGGAGGGGGGCAACACCCTGCTCAACTACGGCACCGACGGCGTCATCCGCGAGCTGGATCCCGATGGCCAGGTGGCCTGGGAGCTGGCCTGGGACCAGCCCTACATGCTCGGCCACAACGAGCTGATCGCCGACCTGTACGCCCTGGACGACGGCTGGTAGTCGCCCGGGCGCGCAACCGGGCAAAGCGTCGCACCTGCACCGGTCGAAGGGCGGATAGCGGGCGCACATCCGCGCGGGGCCCGCCATGCTCTCCCTGTTCGACACGACCGACGAGTGGAAGGAGGCCGTCGCCAACTGGCACGGCATCGAGGACCGGCCGCCCAAGGCCTACCGCAAGCGCTCCCGCGGCTTCCAGGTCCTCGAGAACGACTTCCTCGAGAAGTACTTCGCCACCTCGCCCTGGTACATGCCCGGCGTGTGGTTCATCCCGGTCGTGGCCGCGGGCCTGTGGGACGCGCTGGGCCGCCGCGAGCTGCCCCTGGGACCGGTGCTGGGGCTCTACGTCGCCGGCATCCTGGGCTGGACCCTGGTCGAGTACATCCTGCACCGCTGGCTCTTCCACCTGCCGGTGATGAAGCAGCCGCTGCTCAAGGAGATCCAGTACGTCCTGCACGGCTACCACCACGAGTTCCCCGACGATCCGGGGCGGCTGGTGGCCCCGCCCGTGCTGTCCTGGCCCATCGCGGCCGTGCTGGTCGTGCTCTACGCCCTGACCATGGGGCCCTGGTGGTCCACCGTCTTCGCGGGCACCGTCACTGGCTACCTGGCCTACGACTGGATGCACTACTACAGCCACCACGGCCGCCCCTTCACCCGCGCCGGCCGCTTCATGCGGCGCTACCACGCCGAGCACCACTTCAAGACCGCCAACAGCCAGTACGGGCTGAGCAGCCCGCTGTGGGACCTGGTCTTCGGCACCTTCTCCACCACCGGGGCGCTCAAGCCCGGCAAGGAGGCGACGGCCGACGACCCCACCTGATCCGGTGGAGGAGCGCTGCATCGGTCGACGGGCAGGGTAGCCGGGGAGCAGTCCCCCTCCCCCGGAGCCCACCATGCTGAAGTGGGGTGTCATCGGGGTCGGTCGCGCCGGCCAGGCCCGCGCCCGTGCCCTGCACCAGGATCCACGCGCCCAGCCCCTCTACGGCTTCCGCGGCCAGCCCGAGGCCGTCGGCCTGCGGCGGGTCGAGGACCTGGGCGACATGCTGCGCCGGGTGGACGCGGTTGCGGTGTGCACGCCCGACGCCACCCACCCCGACATGGTCCGCGCCTGCCTGTCCGCCGGCAAGCACGTGCTGGTCGAGTTCCCGCTCGCCGGGTCGGCCGAGGTCGGGCGCGAGCTGTTCGACCTGGCCCGGCGCCACGGCCGGGTCCTGCACGTCGAGCACATCGAGCTGCTCGGGGGCGCGGCGCTGACCCTGCGGTCGCGGGCCCGCGGCCTGCCCGTGCGGGGTGGGCAGGTCGCCTTCACCGGCGGGACGCGCAAGGGCACCTACGGCGTGGCCCACTGCAACGTGGCCCGCCTGCACCGGCTGCTGGACGCGGTGGGTCTGCCCGACGGCGTGCAGCTCCAGGATCGCAGCCCGCGCCACCTGCGCGCCCGCCTGGCCTATGGCGCCGCCCGCGTCGACCTGGACTTCCGCCACGGCGCGGACCTTCCCCGTCGCACCACGCTGCGCCTGGAGCTGGCGCGCGAGGACGGGAGCCTGACCCTGCTGGAGCAGGTCGACGAGGCCGTCTGGCAGGACGGCCAGCCGGTGGACCCGCCCGCCCTGCCCGGGCTGTTCCTGCAGGACCAGCTCGCCGCCACCGCCCGCATCCTGGACGGCGCGCCGCCCTACGTCGGCGACGAGCGTGTCCTCCAGGTGCTGAGCCTGGCCGACGCGCTGGTGCGCGCCTCGCCGGACGGCAGCGTCGCGGCCTGGAGCGGCCAGGCGCCCGGCGAACGAGCCGAGGAGGATCCCGAGTAGACTGGCGGCCTCGCCGGGGTCCCCATGCACCTGCTGCTCCTCTGCCTCGCCCGCCCCGCCCTCGCCGCCACCTGGACGGTGCAGGTCGACGGTTCGGGCGACTTCCCCACCCTCGCCGCGGCCGTGATCGGAGCCGCCCCGGGGGACACGCTGGTGCTGGGGGAGGGCTCCTTCGTGGGCGGCCTGGACCTGGGGGGCAAGGCGCTGTCCCTGGTGGGCGCGGGCGCCGATCGGACCACCATCGACGGAGGGGGCACCACGGTCCTGACCGTCGCGGGTGGCGTGGACCTGGCCGACCTGACCCTGACCAGCGCCGGGGGCCGCGGGCTCTCGGTCGCCGGCGGCACCGCCAACCTCGACGGGGTGCACCTGTCGGACCTGGGTGACGGCAGCCTGGACGGTGGGGCGATCCACGTGGCTGCCGGCGCGGTGGTGCTGGTGGACAGCGTGTTGACCGGAGGGCAGGGCGGGGCCGGCATGATCCACCTGGGGGCCGGCACCTCCCTGCAGGCCACCGGCAGCCGCTTCGAGGAGTCCGCCACCACCCAAGGCGGCGCCATCTACGCAGAGCAGGCCACCGTGGTGCTGGACTCCTGCGCCTTCGAGGAGCTGTACGCCGAGGGCGAGGGCGGCGCCGTGTACCTGCAGGGGGGCAGCCTGTCCGCGGTGGACAGCACCTTCTACGGCAACCTGACCGAGCTGGGGTCCGGCGCGGCCGTGCACGCCCACGCGGCGGCGGTCGAGCTGCAGGGGGGCAGCTTCGAGCTCAACTACTCCGTGGACTACGACACGGGCCTGTCCGGCGGCGCCCTGTACCTGGACGGATCCACCCTCTCCGCGCGGGCCACCGTCTTCCAGGAGAACTGGGCCTACTACGGGGGCGCCGTGCGGGCCTACCGCTCGACCGTCAGCCTGGAGGCCGTCGAGTTCGACGGGAACTGGGCCTACTACGGGGGCGCCCTGTTCCTGGACACCGGCGCCAGCCTGGACGACCGGGGCAGCACCTGGGGGGGCAACTCCGCCTACTACGGCGGCGGCGCCCTCTTCGCGCAGTCGACCTACACGGTGACCGTGGACGGATCCACCTTCGAGGAGAACGTCGCCACCTACAACTACGGCGGCGCGGTCTACCTCAACTCCTACGGGTCCAGCACGTGGACGGACACGGCCTTCCTGGACAACGTCACCTCCTACGGTGGGGGCGCGGTGATGTCCGCCTGGACCTACGGGCTCGACAGCTTCCGGTCCTGCACCTTCCAGGGCAACGAGGCCACCTACGCCGGCGGGGGTGCCCTTCGGGCGCACTACTACAGCGACCTGCTGGTCGAGGACAGCGCCTTCGACAGCAACGAGTCCACCTACGAGGGGGGCGCTGTCTACCTGGTCTACTCGGCGGGCGCCTTCCGCCGGGCCAGCTTCCGGGCCAACCGGAGCACCGCCCAGGCCGGCGGCGCGCTGTCCAGCTACTACGCGCCGGGCAACGGCGGCGCCCTGGTGGTCGAGGACAGCGACTTCGACAGCAACGAGGCCGCCTTCCACGGCGGCGCCATCTCCTCGACCTACGACCCGGTCTTCGTCAGCGGCACCACCTTCCACGTCAACGACGCTGGACCCACCGGCTTCGGCGGCGCGATCTTCCTGTCGCACAGCGCCGGCGCCACGATCGAGGACAATGACCTGGCGGGGAACAACGCCGCCTATGGGGGAGCCGTCTACGACGACCTGGTCACGGGCGTCAACCGCTACCGCAACAACCGCCTCGTCGACAACAGCGCCGAGGTGGGGGCGGGCATGGTGCTCGCCAGCGCGCCGGGCGCGGTGCTCACCAACAACAGCTTCGTCGGCAACACCGCCGTCCAGCAGGCCTCGGGCCTGGGCCTGGTCCAGTCCCAGGCGACCGTGGTCAACAACCTCTTCGCCCACGCCGCCCAGGGCGCCGCCCTGCACGCCTGGGATCTCGACTCCGCCCAGGCCAGCACCTTCGCCTGGAACGCCTTCTACGACCTGCCCGGTGGCGTCGTGGGCGGAGAGCTGACGGCGGCGTCCCTGGGAGAGGGCACCGTGCTGGACCTCGATCCGCTGCTGTCGGCGTGGACCGCGGACGGAGACCCCTCCGACGACAGCCTGGTCCTGCTGCGCGACAGCCCCCTGCTGGACGCCGGGGATCCCACCCTGCTCGACCCGGACGGCGGGCCCTCGGACATCGGCGCCTGGGGCGGGCCCCAGGCCTCGGTCGAGGACCAGGATCTCGACGGCTGGCCCGCCTGGCAGGACTGTTTCGACGACCAGCCGCTGGCCTTCCCGGGCAACGTCGAGACCTGGTACGACGGTGTCAACGGAGACTGCCTGTCGGGCAGCGACTTCGACGCCGACCGGGACGGTGTCGACGCGCAGGGCTTCGGCGGCACGGACTGCGACGACGCCGACCCCTCCGTGCAAGAGGACTGTGGCGACGACACCGGCACGGCGGGCGACGGGGGCGGAGCTGGCGGCGACGGGGGCGCCGACGGCGGGTCGGCCCGCCCGCCCCTGGACGGCGGGACCCAGGGGGGCGGCTGCGGCTGCGCGTCGACCGGCGCCCCCGCGGCCCCCTGGCTGGCGGCGCTGGTCCTGGGGCTGGTCGCGCTGGGGGGCCGGCGGCGGCCGTGAAGCCGGGTGTCAGCCGGCGATCACGCCGCTGATGCCCTGCACACCCGTCAGGTGGTCTCCCGGGTCGATGCCGGCGGCCAGCAGGATCGTCGCGCCCACCTCCTCGACGTTCAGGTCGTGGCCGTGCTCGGACAGCTCGCCCGTCGCCCGGTCGACCTTCTTGCCGTAGTAGTAGGGGTCGAAGTCGCCCACGACCCGGTCGCCCGTGATGCGTGGACCGCACATCAGGACCGAGGTGTAGGGCCAGTGGTCCTTGCCGTCGTTCTCGTTGAGCTGCGGCGTGCGCCCCATCTCGGACATCACGACCAGCAGGGTCTCGTCCGCCAGGCTGCCGCCCCCCTGGCCGGGCGTGGCCGACAGCTTGTCCATCAGGTCGACCAGGTGGCCGAACAGGCTCTCGAAGTTGCTGGACTGTGCCGGATCGTTGTCGCTGTGCGTGTCCCAGCCGTAGCTGCCCGCCAGCATCGCACACCGGCTGATGCCCATGGCCAGCGTGTCGATGGCCAGGTCCACCTGGCTGCCCAGGTCGGTGCCGCCGCTCCAGTCGAGCACGCTGGCCAGGTCCTTGAGCTCCCGGCCCCGCGCGTGGGCGGTGCGGTAGTAGGCGGCGCGCTCGCGCATGGCGGCCGAGGCGTGGGTCTCGGAGACGGCCGCCAGCCGCCGCTCCAGCCAGGCGTCCATGCGCGCCTCGGCCAGCGAGCCCGGGCGCCCGGTCTGCAGGTCGCTCCAGTCGACGATGCCGCCCGACAGCAGGCCCTCGAGCTGGCCCGAGCTGCCCGTGCGGGTCACGGCCGAGCCGGCGTAGCCCGGGAAGGCCGGGCCCTGGACCACGATGTGCGGCAGGGCGAAGGCGTCGGCCTGGGTGTAGCCCACGATGGCCGGCCAGTCGGCCCGCTCCGAGCTGGTCGAGCCGGTCATCATCAGCCGCAGGCAGTTCTCGTGGGCCACGCTGGGCACCAGCACCCCGTTCAGGATCAGGCTGCGGCGGTGGTAGCGCTGGAAGAAGCTGTCCACCGAGGGGCGGTCGGGGTGGCTGACCCAGGACAGATCGCCGGCGGTGGCCGTCTGCGCGTCCCGCTCCATGTCGACGTTGCCGTTCCACAGCTCGTCGGCCAGCACCCGGGTCGGATCCCAGCCGCCGTAGTTGAAGACGAAGACGAGCTTGAGATCGTCTCCCGAGAGCGAGGGCGCGGCCAGCGCGCGGCGGACGGGCAGGGTGGCGGCCCCGAAGATGCCGGCCCCCAGCGCGCGGGCGCCATGGCCCAGGAGCTGTCGACGGTTGACGGTGGGCATCGGGGGCACCTCAGTAGAACAGGAAGGCGGGGTCGCGCAGCAGGACCGACAGCAGGCCCGCCCAGGCCGCGGCGGGGTCGCCCTCGGCCTGGTACAGCTCCTCCCACAGCTCCAGGTTGCTGGTCACCTCCTCCCCCTCGGCCTGCACCCGCACGCCGAACAGGCGCAGGTGCAGGTGCTGGACCTGGGCCACCATGGCGTCCCGGTTGGTCGCGGGCGTCTCGGTGAACCCGATCTCGGTGAACAGTCGCGCGTTCGCCGGGTCGGCCTTGTCGTTCTTCACCACGTACCAGGAGGCCGCCTGGGCGACCCGCTCCCAGGAGAGCGCCATGGTGGCGTTGGGCTGGGGCGAGGGCGAGGTGACGAAGCCGCCGTCGATGCCCCCGGCCAGCGTGCGCAGCCCGTAGGTGTCACTGGTCAGCATGTCGTAGTCGGAGGTGGTGAAGCGGAAGCCGGTCAGGTCCTCCACCTGGCTGGCCAGCAGGTCGGGGCGGGTCAGCTTGGCCGGCGAGGCGGCTTCGCCCTCGGCCGCGCGGTACTCCGGCCGCATCATCGTGGCGCGGATGAGCGAGCGCAGCTTGAGATCGTCCTGGAGCAGGGTCTCGCGCAGCGCGGTGAGGGCCGAGGTGTCGTCCAGCGTCGCCTGCCGCTGCAGGAGCTGCTCGAAGACCTGCTCGGTGACACACTGGATCAGCCGGGGATCGGCGGCGATCTGCTGCGACAGGTCCTCCAGGTGGTAGCTCGGCTCCCCGTAGAAGCCCGGCGCGACCCCCGTTTGCTGCTCCCACCAGTACTCCCGCTCGGGGTGGTAGTACGACACGTCCACGTCGACCGCCGAGGTGTAGTAGAAGCCCCACAGGTAGGCCGCCAGCGGGTCCAGCGTGTTGTGACAGGCGATGCAGCCCTCGTTGGTCTGCAGCGCGTCGTTGACGGCCCCCTCGTCCAGCAGGTTGACGTCCCGGTCGAACTCGATGGGCTTGGACAGGTAGTCGTTGCACAGCAGGATGCGGCTGATCGCGTTGGCCCGCCCGCGGTTGCCGTTGGCCAGCGTCGAGCTGTAGCGCCACCACAGGCTGTTCGTGGACAGTACCCCCGCCGCCGGCCGGTCGTCGGTGTAGCGGACCTGCCGCCAGCCGGTCTCGCCCTGGGGGTAGTCCAGGGGCCAGACCTGGGCCATCCGGTGGTCGGCGACCGTCCAGTCCGCCGTCACCACCTCCGTGTAGGGCAGGTCGTGCTCCGCCACCCAGGCGACGATGCGCAGCGGCTCCTCGCCGATGCTGGCGACCAGGCCCGGCAGGTCCTCGGTCGCCCCGCTGTAGTCCAGCAGCAGCGTGTCGGCCTCGGTCTGGTAGATCTCCGAGAACAGGGCCACCACCCGGTCGCCGAAGCGCTCGTCGACCAGGAAGCGGTCGATGCTCTCGTCGACCCGGGTCGGGTCCGCCTCGACCGCCTCGATCTCCTCCAGCGAGGGGCGCACGCCGCGCAGGTCCAGGCTGGCCCGGAACAGCACCTGCATCGGTGTGAGCTCCGCCGCCTCGGGGGTCTGCGGCGTGGTCGGATCCTGGACGGTGCCCCCGTCGGCGGCGGCGCCACCGTCGCCGGGGTCGGGCGTCGAGGGTGCGGTCGTGCAGGCCAGCAGGGCCAGGAGCGTCAGTCCCACGGGCGGCCCTCCCATGCGGTCAGGACGGAGAAGTCGGGGCAGACCTGGCCCAGCTCCTGCCCGCGCCAGGTGACCAGCCCGCAGCCGTCGCAGTCCGGCCCGAAGACCGGCGCGCCGGCCCAGGCCGGGCCCTGGAAGGCGACGTGGTACCACTCGCCCTCGGCGTCACGGACGGAGATCGTCCCGGCGGGCTCGATCTCGCAGGGGGACCCGGCGTCGGCCGCGTACAGGTACAGGCTGTCGAGCAGGGCCGCGTTCATCTGGCCGGTCAGGCCCGACAGCCCGCCGTCGACCGACAGCGCCGTGCCGACCTCGACGTCGGCGTCATGCGACCAGGAGTAGGTGAGATCCAGCGACAGGTCCTGCCCCAGCCACGAGCCCAGCGCGTCCTCGTCGCTCCACCGGGCGTCGCCCACCAGGTAGGCGTAGCCGGACCGATCGGCGCTGCCGACCGCGCCGTAGCTGTAGTGGTAGTAGTAGCCGCTGACCTCCAGCGCCTCGCCCAGCCGGTCGGTGATCGAGCCGTAGAGTTGGACGTAGGACTGGTCGTAGTACCGGTTGCCGCCGCTGGTGTAGGGCGCGTACACGTAGCTGTAGCCGTAGCCCTGGAAGGTCGTGCCGCCGCCGGACGTGCAGGAGTCGTACCAGTACTGGTAGCCGTAGTAGTCGTCCCCGTCGCCGTCGGTGTAGTAGTACGGGCAGCTCTCGTCGCCGCCGTCCACGCGCATCGACTCGTACAGCGCCGTCAGGGTCTGCGGGTCCACCCGCATCACCGCGTCGAGCGCCTCGACCACGCTGGCGCCGACCTCGTCCAGGTCGTGCAGCGGCCCCTGCTCCTCCTCCTCCTCGTAGACGTAGGTCGAGCCCTCCTCCTCGGTGGGCGCCGTCGACGCGCCGCCGTCGGTGTCCGGCGTGGTGGCGCCGCCGTCGTCGCCGGGCGTGGTGGCGCCGCCGTCGGAGGGGCCCGCGGGGCCGCCGCCAGCGTCGGGGTCGGGGGGCTGGCAGGCCAGGGCGAGGAGCAGGGCCAGCATGGTCGGCTCCGGGGAGGGGCGGGGACGGGGGCAGCCTACCAGGGTCGCGGCGCCCGGGATGTGAAAGCTCAGGTGCCGGGCTCCGCGCAGCGCAGCCACCACTCCAGGCGGGTCTGGTCGTCGGGGGTCACGCCGCCGGCCGGTGGCATCGCCGGGTCCTCGCCCACGGTCAGCAGCAGGATGTAGGGGGCGTGCTCCCAGACCTGCTGCACCGTGTCGAAGACCACGTCTTCGGGCGCACCGTAGCGGTTGGGCGCCGTCGAGGCGTGGCAGCCCTGGCAGTGCGTGGACATGAAGCCCTGGCCGAAGGTGGCGTAGTTGACCAGGGGCGCGTCCGCGCAGAAGTCGCCCGTGTCGTCGGTGCCGCCGTCGCCCGCCGTCCCGCCGTCGCCCCCGTCGCCGCCCCCCCCATCGGCGCTGCCCTCGCCGTCCCCTGGCGTGGGGTCGGCGGGACCCCCAGCGGGGTCGGTGGCGCAGGCCAGGGCGAGCAGGAGGGGCAGCACCCCGCCAGGATGCCACGGGCGGGCGCGCTGCGACAGGCCGCGCCGCCCCCTGCCCGGGACGGTGGAGGATGGCGCGATCCTGGACTAGGCTGGTCCCGCACGGACCCGGAGATCCCCATGCTCGCTCCCGCCTTCGCCCTGGCCCTGGCCCTCCTCCTGCCCGCCTGCGGCGACAAGGACGGCGACGACAGCGGCGACGGAGACGGCGGCGCCCCGGACGGGGGGGCCGGCGACGGGGGCGGCACGGGCGACGGCGGCACGGGCGACGGAGGCGGCGACGGGGGCACCGGCGACGGCGGGGGCACGGGCGACGGGGGCACCGGCGACGGCGGCGGCACCGGCGACGGCGGCGGCACGGGCGACGGGGGCGGCACCGGCGACGGGG
Source organism: Myxococcota bacterium (assembly GCA_023150805.1). GTDB lineage: Bacteria > Myxococcota_A > UBA796 > UBA796 > UBA2385 > UBA2385. The sequence goes on from JAKLKF010000050.1 coordinate 40,399, forward strand.
GCGGCACCGGCGACGGGGGCGGCACCGGCGACGGGGGCGGGGAGACCGACGCCGACGGCGACGGCCACGACGCGCTCTCCCTCGGCGGCGACGACTGCGACGACACCGACGACACCATCCACCCCGGCGCCACGGAGATCGCCGACGACGGCATCGACCAGGACTGCGACGGCGAGGACCTGCGCGCGGTGCTGACGGCCGAGGACCTGGAGGCCGGCGACCTGGTGCTGACCGAGCTGATGATCTGGACGGAGTACGCCTGGGAAGGCGGCATGTGGGTCGAGGTCCAGAACGTGTCGGGCACCACGGTCGATCTCCAGGACGTGGCCCTGGTCGGCATGTCCACCTGGCGCGTGTCCGACAGCACCCTGCTGGCCGACGGGGAGCGGATCGTCATCGCCGGCAGCGACGAGCCGGAGATCGTCAGTGGCGCGCCGGTCGACCTGGTCTGGAGCAGCGGCTTCACGCTGGTGTACGAGGAGCTGAACCCGGTGTCCCTGCGCGCCGCCGGCCGCACCATCGACCAGGTGCCCCTGTCCTGGGAGTGGGGCTACGCCTGGGGCGCCAGCTACACCCTGGACCCTGCCCACGTGGACGCGGACGACAACGACGAGCCCACGGCCTGGTGCGAGGGGACCAGCGCCTACACCTGGCGAGAGCGGACCTCGTACGGCACGCCGGGCGCCGAGAACGACGACTGCCCCGACGACAACGACGGCGACGGCTACACCGAGGACGTCGACTGCGACGACCTGGACTCCTCCGTCCACCCCGGCGCCTACGACGCCCCCTATGACGGCGTCGACGCCGACTGCGCCGGCGACAGCGACTACGACGTGGACGGTGACGGCTTCGACAGCGACCTGTTCGGCGGCGCGGACTGCGACGACACCGACCGCATGATCCGGCCGGACGCCTACGACATCCCCGGCGACGGCGTGGACGCCGACTGCTCGGGCGAGGACGCGACCGGCGACACCGTGCTGGGCGTCGACGACCTGGCCGAGGGCGACCTGGTCCTGTCGGAGATCATGGCCTTCCCCGAGCGCCACGCCAGCGACGCCTGGTGGGTCGAGGTCTACGTCGCCGCCGCCGACCCGGTCCTGCTCGACGGCCTGGAGCTTTCGGCTGGCGGCACGTCCTGCGAGGCGGTCTCCTCGACCGTGGTCGACAGTGGGGGCTACCTGCTCTTCGGCGGCAACGGCGATCCCCGCGAGGCCGGCGTCGACCTGGACGTGCTGTGCGAGGGCATCTACCTGGAGGAGCTGTACGGATCCCTGCTCTCGGTGCGGGCCGGCCGGCTGGTCGTCGACCAGGTCCGGATCGAGGGAGACATCGCCATCACCTGGGGCGCGTCGCTGGGCGTTCGTCCCGGCAGCCTGGACGCGACCAGCAACGACGACTGGGACAACTGGTGCGTCGCGGTCGACGCCTACGGCCGCGGCGACCTGGGCACCCCCGGCGCCGTCAACACCTGCCCGGCCGACCTGGACGAGGACGGCTGGGACGAGCTGTCGGACTGCGACGACCTGGACCCCGACGTGTACCCCGGGGCGGCGGAGACCTGGTACGACGGCGTGGACGGTGACTGCGCCGGCGACGACGACTACGACGCGGACCGCGACGGAGAGCGCGCCGAGCCCTGGGGCGAAGACTGCGACGACACCGACAGCGACAGCAACCCCGACGCCTTCGACCTGCCCGACGACGGCATCGACCAGGACTGCGATGGAAGCGACGCTACGGGCTTCACCGTCCTGACCGTGGACGACCTGGCGGCGGGTGACCTGGTCATCACCGAGCTGATGCCCTACCCCGGCGCCGCGCCCGAGTACTCCTGGTTCGAGGTCGCCAACCTGGCCGGCGAGGCCGTGCTGCTGGACGGCCTGCAGATCCAGACCATCTACGGTGACCACGAGGTCGACGGCGCGGTCGTGGTCGACGTCGACGGCCGGGTCGTCTTCGGCGTCGAGGCCGACGAGCGGATGAACGGCGGGGTGCCCGTGGACTACGCGAGCTGGGACCTGCTGCTGGGCGGCGAGGAGCGTGGCGTGGTCACCCTGCGCGCGGACCGCACGGTGGTCGACTCGGTCACCTTCATGTTCGGCGACTGGCCGATGGACTGGGGCGTGGCCGCCAGCCTGGATCCCGACCACGTCGACGCCAGCGACAACGACGATCCGGCCAACTGGTGCGCGGCCGTGGACCGCTTCGGCGACGGGGATCTGGGCAGCCCCGGCGAGAGCAACCCCGACTGCTGAGGCGCGGTCAGCGCGTGGTGGTGGCCGGGGCGACCCCGTTGACCCGGTCCACCACCGAGAACAGATCCCCCACCGCGTAGAAGTCGACGCCCACGAAGCTCACCGGGCGCCCCCACTGCGCGGCGCAGGCTTCCACCCGGGGCAGGAGCACCTCCTGCTGGTTGACCTCCTCACCGAACTCCGGCAGCGAGATCGGCGCCGACAGCCAGTGGTTGACCAGGAAGAAGGCGTTGTCCGGGCTGCCGCGGTTCAGGTCGCAGGTGAAGTCCGCGGCCGTCTCGAAGCTGTAGGGGGTGTCGTAGAACAGGTCCCAGGCGCCCGCGTACCAGGCGGCCGCGCCCCCGCCACCCTGGGCCGTGAACAGGACGCGGGTGTCCGCGTCGATCAGCGCCTGCAGCGTCGGCCAGTCGCCGTCGGCCGGGGGCGGGATGGCGCGGTCGGCCAGGCCCGCCAGCTCGATGGCGGCGACCGTGTCCTCGGGCGTGACGTAGTCCTCGAAGAGGACGACCAGCACCTCGCGCGGGTGGGCGTCCAGGAAGTCTGCCAGCTCGCCCAGGCCCTCGGACAGCGGCTGGGAGCCGAGCGCGCACTCGGCGTGGCAGAGCATGGCGCTGCCGTCCTCGCCGTAGTGGGTGTCGAGCATCAGGGCCCGCACCCCGTCCTGGAGCTGCGCGGTCAGCCCGTGCTGCTGGTTGGGCGGCAGCCAGCCGTCGTCCTGGTTCGACATCGAGTTGTGCGTGCCCGGCAGGGTCACCTGGGGCAGGGGGCGGTCGCACAGCGCCGGGTGGCCGTTGCAGGCCGCGGCGCCGGTGTCCCCCGGGTCCGCGGGCGCGGCGCAGGCGAGCAGCAGGGGGAGCAGGGGCGGCAGGAGGGGGACCCAGGCGAGCGTGGCGGAGGCGCGACCGCTTCATGTCGGACGCGCGACCACGATAGCCCATCACACCACCAGGATCGCCCCCTTGAAGAAGACCCAGGCGCCCAGGGCCACCAGGACCAGGCCCGAGAGCGCGCGCAGGGCGAGGGGGGCGCTGCCCAGGGAGCGGAAGCGCTGCCGGAAGACCTGCGAGCCGTAGGCCACGGCCAGCATCGGGGCGGCGAAGCCCAGCGAGTAGACCAGCAGCAGCACCGTGCCGGTCAGCACCTTGCCGCTGGTGGCGACCACGGCCAGCACGCTGGACAACATCGGGCCCACGCAGGGGATCCACACCAGGCCCAGGCTGGCGCCCAGCAGGGTGGCGCCGAGCAGGCCGCCGCGGGTGACCTCGGGGACCTTGTGGAACAGGGAGACGCCCTTGAACAGGTTGACGTCGAACAGCATCAGCACGCCGAACAGGCCGATCAGCGCGCCCGCGGCCTTCTCCATCCACGTCATGTGACTGAGCACCACCGATCCGAAGACGGCGCCGACCACGCCCATCAGCACAAACGCGATGGCCAGGCCGGCGACGATGGCCACCGGGCGCCACTTCGAGTCCTGGTCGGTGCCCGTGACGATGATCGGCACCACCGGCAGCACGCAGGGCGACAGGATGCTGGCCAGGCCGGCCCCGAAGGCCAGGCCCAGGTTCACCAGGCTGAGGTCGAGCACGGGACCCCCGCTACGGGATGGCGGCCAGGATCGTCTCGGCCGGCCGGATGCCCGCGGGGAAGCGGTGCAGCTCGGCCCCTTCGCCGTCGACCAGGATGAGCGTCGGCAGGGCGCGCACGCCGTACCGGCCCATGATCTCGCGCGAGGCGGGGTCGTTGACCGAGACGTACTGCAGGTTGACCTTCGAGGTCAGCGAGGTGCCCATCTCCTGGATGATCTGGTCCTGCATCTGGCAGGGGCGGCCGCTGGGGTTGATGAAGAAGAGCAGGGTCTGGTCGTGCTCGGCGGCGGCGGCGGTGGTGGTCTGGGCGGCCTGGGCGGCCTGGGCGGCCTGGGGGGCGGGCTCGGCGAAGCAGCCGCCCAGGACCAGGGAGAGGAGGGCGAGGCGAAGCATGGGGGCACTCCGGGTGCGGGTCGTCACCGGGGAGAGCCCCCGCGCGCGGAGAGGGCTCCGCGGGAGCGACGAGGGGTCGCAGCCCGGACCCCCGCCGCGCCTCACACGCCGGCGAGGCGCCGCCGCACGGTGATCGTCCCGGGCCCGGGCCCCGTGCAGCGGCCGATCCGGGCGGCGACCGGCACCCCGGCGGCGCGCAGGGCCTCCAGGGCGGCCTCGGACTGCTCCCAGGGCAGGGCGACCAGCAGGCCGCCCGAGGTCTGGGCGTCGCAGACCAGCCAGCGCTCGGCCTCGGCCAGGTCCTCGGCGAAGACCAGGGCCTGTCCGACGTGCTCGCGGTTGCCCACGGTGCCGCCGGGCACCATCCCGGCCGCCGCCAGCTCCAGGGCCTGCGGCAGCAGGGGCAGGCGCTCCCAGGACAGCTCCACGTCGACGCCGCTGGCCCGGGCCAGCTCGTGGCAATGACCGGCCAGGCCGAAGCCCGTGACATCGGTGGCGGCGTGCACATCAAAGCCCTGGAAGACGGTCGCCGCGTCCCGGTTCAGCCGCGCCATGGAGTCCGTCGCCGCGCGCAGCGCCTCGGCCGAGGCGGCGCCGCGCTTGCCGGCGGTCGACAGGATGCCGGTGCCCAGGGCCTTGGTCAGCAGCAGGGCGTCCCCGGGCCGGGCGCCCCGGTTGCGCAGCACCCGGTCGGGGTGCACGGTGCCCACCACGGCCAGGCCGAACTTGGGCTCGGGGTCCTCGATCGAGTGTCCGCCCAGGATGGGCACACCCGCCTCCCGGGCCTTCTCCGAGGCGCCGCGCAGGACCTCCTGCAAGGCGGAGAGGGGCAGCCGGCCCACCGGGAAGGCCACCAGGTTCAGCCCGAACAGGGGCCGGGCGCCCATGGCGTAGATGTCGCTGAGCGCGTTGGCCACCGCGATGGCGCCGAAGTCGAAGGGATCGTCCACGATGGGGGTGAAGAAGTCGACGGTGCCGACCACCGCCAGGTCGGGGCCCACCTGGTAGACCGCGGCGTCGTCGCTGGTCTCGATCCCGACCAGCACCGCCGGGTCGACCACCGGCGGCAGGTCCCGCAGCACCTGCTCCAGGAGCTGGGGCCGCAGCTTGCAGGCGCAGCCCAGGCCGTGGGTGTACCGCGTCAGGCGGATCCCCTCGGCCGGACCGTCCACCCCACAGGCCTCGCCCCGCAGCTCGCGCACGACCCGCACGACGGCATGGGCCGCCCGCTCCACCTCCTCCAGGCTGCTGCTGGCGCCCGTCGAGAAGCGGATCGTGCCGATGGCCAGCGCCTCGGGCACGGCCATGGCCTGCAGCACGGTGGAGATGCTCACCTGGTCGGCGTGACAGGCGGCCCCGGCCGAGGCGGCGACCTCGTCCTGCAAGGCGTCCAGGATGGCGGTGGCCGTCACACCGGGAAAGGCCAGGCTGGCCGTGTTCGGCAGGCAGCGGGCCCGGTCCCCGTTCACCTGCACCTCGGGCAGCTCCGCCGTGATCACCTCCACCAGGCGGTCCCGGGTGGCCCGCAGGTGCGCGATCCGGTCGGGCTGCGAGGTGGCCAGGGCGCAGGCGGCGCCCAGCCCGACGATGCCCAGGGTGTTCTCGGTGCCGGGCCGGCGGTTCTGCTCGTGCGAGGCGCCCTGGAAGACGCGCCGCAGCGGTGTGCCGCGGCGGATGTAGAGCGCCCCCACCCCCTTGGGTGCGTACAGCTTGTGGCCGGCGACCGTGTACAGATCCACCCCCAGCTCGTCCATCCGGGTGGGCACCTTGCCCACCGCCTGGGCGCCGTCGCTGTGCAGCAGCACGCCGGCGGACCGGGTGATCGCCGCGATCCCGGCGATGGGCTGCAGCGTGCCCACCTCGTTGTTGGCGTGCATGACGCTGACCAGGACCGTGTCCGGTCGCAGGGCGCGCGCGACCTGTTGCGGGTCCACCCGGCCCTGCCCGTCGACCGGCAGCACGCCGATCTCCCAGCCCTGGCCCGCCAGCCAGGCGGCGACCTCGGACACGGCGGGGTGCTCGACCGCCGAGATCAGGATGTGACGCCCCCGCTCCCGCAGGGCCCAGGCCACGCCCTGGAGCGCCATGTTGTTGGACTCCGTCCCGCCGCCGGTGAAGACCACCTCGTCGGGCTGGCAGTCCAGCAGCGTGGCCACCTGGGCGCGGGCGGCCTCGATGGCGGCGCGGGCCCGGACCCCGAAGGGGTGCGAGGACGAGGGGTTGCCCCAGCCCTCCTCCAGGAAGGGCCGCATCGCGGCGGCCACCTCGGGCGCGATGGGCGTGGTGGCGTTGTAGTCCAGGTAGACGGGCAGGGCAGGGGACACGGGCGCTCCGGTGAGGGGCGGGGGCTATCCGGGCGAGGGGGTGGCAGTGCGTGGGTGCTGTTCGCCTCGCCGGCTGGTCTACACTCGCCCCGTGTCCACCTTCCGCCTCGACGACGCCGCCACCTTCGCCTTCGGCCCGCCCTCGCTGCCCGAGGGCCTGCCGTCGGACGCGCCGGTCGACTCCACCCTGCACCGCCGGATCCTGTCGCTGCCGCCCGAGGCTGCGCCCTTGCCTGCCCTGCCCTTGGGGCCCGCGGAGTCGTTGACCCCCGGCGCGCTGCTGGGACAGGGTGGCATGGGTACGGTGCACGCCGCCCATGACGCCGTCCTGCGCCGCACCGTGGCCGTCAAGCGCCCGCTGCCGCAGGCCGGCCCGCGCGCCGCCGCCGCGCTGGTCTTGGAGGCGCGGGTGCTGGCCGGGCTGGACCACCCGGGCATCGTGCCGGTCCACGCCCTGGGGGAGGGGCCGGATGGTGCGCCCGTCCTGGTGATGAAGCGGGTCGAGGGGGAGCGCTGGAGCAACCTCCTGCACGCCGGTCCCGACCTGGACCGCGACCTGCACATCACGCTGCAGGTGTGCGACGCGCTGCGCTTCGCGCACGACCGGGGCCTGCTGCACCGCGACGTGAAGCCCGACAACGTGATGGTCGGCCGCTTCGGCGAGGTCTGGCTGATGGACTGGGGCTGCGCCTGCCCGCTGGCCGGCGCGGTGACCACCGAGGTGGTGGGCACGCCCTCCTGCATCGCCCCCGAGATGCTGGACCGGGGGGCCGGATTGTCCCCGGCGACCGACGTCTTCCTGGTGGGCGCCACCCTGCACCAGGCGCTGACGGGGCGCGCCCGGCACGCGGGCGCCGGACTGCGGGAGGTGCTGGAGGCGGCCTGGGTCTGCCCGTCGCAGGAGCTCGGGCCGGGGGTGGACGAAGAGCTGGCGGCGATCGTGAACAGAGCCTGCGCCCGCACCCCGGCCGAGCGCTTCGCCGACGCGCAGGCGCTGGCCCGGGCCATCGCGGCCTTCCAGGAGCACCGGGCCGCCCGCGAGCTGGCCGCGCGCGCCGCGGCGCTGCTGCCGGAGCTGGAGGCGGCGATCGTACAGGGGCGGGCGGAGGCGGACGCGCTCTTCGCCCAGGTCCGCTTCGGCTTCCGCGCCGCCCTGGAGAGCTGGCCCGGCTGCCAGGAGGCGGCCCAGGGGCTGTCCCGGGCCCTGGCCTGGATGCTGCCCCACAAGCTGGAGCACGGGGAGCTGGGCGCCGTGGAGGCCCTGCTCGACGACCTGCCACCCGCACAGCGGCAGGAGTGGGCCGGCCGCCTGTCCACCGCGCGGGCCGCGCGCGCCCACGCGGAGGCCGAGCGCCGCAGCTTCGACCTGGCCGTGGCGGCCCGGGAGCGCCGGGACGCGGCCCTCGCGATCCTGTTGCTGGCGGGCAGCATGGCCGCGGCTGTCGCCTGGCTGCGGCCGGCCCGCGACCTGTCGTCGGGCGACCTGGTGGGCCTTGCGGTGGGGGCCCTGGTGGCGGTCGGCCTCAGCCTGGTGCCCTTCCGCCGACAGGTGCTCGCCACGCGGGCGTCGCGGGCCATCCTGCTGGGCCTGGTGGGAATCCTGGCCGCCTCGCTCGCCCAGCGGCTGCTGGGCTGGTCCGAGGCCCAGCCGGTGCACGAGATCCTGCGCGCCGACCACCTGCTGTTCGGCCTGGGCCTGGGATTGCTCAGCATGACGACCGAGCGTGCGCTGTTGCTCACGGCCCTGCCGCACCTGGTCGCGGTCGGGCTGGTCACGGCCTGGCCCGAGCGGGCCGGGGCCATCTTCCCGGTGGTGGCGCTGGGCGCCCTGGTGGTCGGCGTCGTGGCCCTGGCCCGGCGCGCGCGCACGCGGTGACGGTTCCGGCCGCGGTCCCCGCGCGCCCGGGTGTGCCCGCGGGGCCGACGCCACGTCTCCGCATCGGGTAGAATTCGGGCATGTCACCCTCCCGACTGCATGGTCCCGGCCTGGCCCTTGCTGCGGCTGCGGCGCTGTCCGCCTGCACGGCACCGGAACGGACCCCAGTCTCCTCCGAAGACAGCGGCGGCGCGCCGACCGCGCTGGTCGCCCACGTGCGCCTGGACCCGCCTGCGGCCGACGCCCGCGTCCTCCCTCTGATCCTGGGGGTCAATGGCGCGCCCTGGTTCGGCGAAGAGAGGCTGGGCGTGGCGGAGCTGTATCGCGTGGCCGGTGTGAGCTCGGTCCGCACCCACGACGACGTCTTCGATGTCTGCCAGATCGCCCAGGACGATTGGCTCGAGGTGCAGACCGCGACCGACAAGACCCTGCGCGTCGAGATCGTTGACTGCACGCCGGGCAGCGAGACCGACGATCAGATCCGGTGGGTCTCGGGCCAGAGCCCCCCGGACGAGAAGTCCTTTTCCTTCCACGCCGTGGACCGTGCGACCGACCAGATTCGGGGCTCGGGCGCCGAGGTCTACCTGCGGATCGGCGAGAGCTGGAACGGCGCGAACCAGGTCGCCTCCGCCACGGACTACGCTTCCGTGGCCGCGGCCATGGCCAGGCGCGTCGCCGAGACCGGTGACATCGCCTTCATCGAGGTCTGGAACGAGCCCGACGGGCGCTTCTGGTCGGAGGACTTCGGCCCCACATCCTTCTATGAGCTCTACAACCAACTGGTGACCGACGTCGCCATCCCGATGAAGGCCGTCACTGGGGGTGCGGGCTTCACCGGCGAGGGGCTGCTCGGGCTGCGCGACGATCGCTTCGCGGGACGCTTCATGGAGGACACGCTGCCCGAGGGGCGGCAGTTCCTGTCGGGCCACTACTACGGGGCCTGCGAGGAAGGGCGGCCCTTCGTCACCGACCTGGTGGACTGGCTGGACGCGGTGCATGTCGAGCTCGACGCCGCCGGAATCGACCTGCCGCTGCACATCACCGAGTGGAACCTGACGCGTCCCCAGGACCTCTGTGACATCTTCGGCGCTTCGGCCCAGGCGCCCTTCTCGGCCGCGGCCCTGATCCTCATGAGCCAGGAGCCCTACGGCATCGAGCGGGCCCACTTCTACAACGGCGTCGGGCGGGGCGAGCATGCGCTCTTCTCGTCGGACGGCGAGGCGGTGACCGTCAACCCCGTGGCCTTCGCCTTCGCCGGCTACCGGGAGATCGCCGGCTCCGTCGAGATCCCGCTGGTGCAGACCTGGGAGGGTGGCAGCGGCAGCGCCCTGGACGCGGCGCGCGCCGGTGTGCCCTGGCTGGCCCAGGCGGCCGAGGACCCCACGGGGCAACGCCACATGCTGGTGGCGAACCAGTCCGACCAACCGCTGGAGCTCACCATCCTGACGACCTTCTACGTCGATGGCGCGGTCCGCTTCACCGATGCGTCCGAGCTCGCGCCCGTGCCCATCACCCCCGATGGCCCCATCACTCCCGATGGCAACGTGGTGTCGCTCGAACAGGCGGAAGAGGCGATGTTTCTCGGCGGTCAGCGTTGGGCCTGGCAAGATGTCGACGAGGGGTGGCAGGTCCAGCTCTCGGTGTCGCCGCACAGCATCGCGATCCTGGAGCTGTAGGGACAGCTCTGGCTGACCTGGAGGCCGCCTTTCGGTTTCGGCCGCTTC
>JAKLKF010000051.1 GCA_023150805.1 Myxococcota bacterium
CTGGTAGCGGTGGAACTTGCCGCCGCGGTCGAAGGCCTCGGTCCCGTCCGAGAGCACCTCGACCAACGCCACAGGGTTGGTGGCGGCCATGGGATCGTCGGGGTGGGTGACCACCGGGCCGCAGATGACCTTCAGGTCCGGGTAGGCTGCGTCCCCGCGCTGTGGCATGTAGACCCGCAGGGCCTCGGCGTAGACGCGGCACGGGCGGCCCAGCAGCGCGTTGCCTACCAACCGGGTGACGTTCGCGATCAGCAGGGCGTGCTCGGGCGTGCCGCCGGCCATCGCGTAGACCTCGCCGTCGAAGAGCTCGACGTGGGTGAGGCTGTCCCGGTCGATGGCCAGGTAGTCGGAGTAGGGCAGGCGGGGGCGGAGGGCGGCGTTGGACATGACTTCAGTCTACACCAGCCCGACCTGCTCGCCGGGCAGGACCAGCCCCTCGTGCCGCAAGAGCCAGCGCTTGGCCGGCAGGCCCCAGCCGAAGCCGACCAGGTCGCCGCGGGCGCCGATCACGCGGTGGCAGGGCAGGACGATGGGCAGCGGGTTGGCGCCGTTCGCCGTGCCGACAGCGCGGGTGGTGGTGGCAGTCAGGCCCAGGCGGGCGGTGAAAGCGCCATAGGACAGGGTCTGGCCCGGCGGGACCTGGCGCAGCCCCAGCCACACGCGGCGCTGGAAGTCGGTGCCCTGGGGGTCCACCGGCAGGGCGTCGAGCGCGGTGAGATCACCATCCAGGTAGCGACCGAAGGCCGCGGCGGCGCCGAAGGGATCACCGGCGGGCAGGTCCACCGGCTCGCGTGCGATCCGGGTGAGGCCCGCGGGGCTGGTGACGATCCACAGTCGGCCCAGGGGACTGTCTACGGTACAGCAGACCTCGGTCACGGCATCACCTCGGCCGAGAAGCCATCATAGAGGCCGCCGTAGCCCTGGGCCAGGGCCTCCATCGCCGCACGGCGGCTTTGCGCCTCTGCCTGCGTCAGATCGACCGTCTCCTCGGCGGTCAACAGCCAGACCTCGCCCTCGGCGCCAGCGGACACGGCCAGCCCCTGGGCGGACAGGGCCACGGCCGCGGCGTCCGCGCCTTCGGGGGAGGGGAAGCTCAGCTCGTGCTGGAGCCGGTGGGCGCGGCCCTCACCGGGACCGGGAATGCCCAGCCGGGCCAGCAGGTCGGCGTCGGGAGAGACCTGGACGGTCACCTCCGGCGGAGGGGCGGGGGGCGCCTGGGGGACGGGGGAGGCGCAGGCGAGCAGCAGGGCCAGAATCACGGGGCCGCCGGGGAGAGATCGAACCAGGGCAGGGGCTGGCCGGTCTGCACGGACTGGGACATCTCCCAGGCCACCGCGCGCAGGGCACCGACCCCCAGCTCGACGTGCCGCGCGGGGCGGCGGGGGTTGTACATCCGGAAGGGGGTCGACAGGTCGGCGGGCCGCTCGATGCCCGAGCGGGTCAGCTCGACCAGGACGCTGGGGATGCCGTAGCGACCGTACAGGTGGTCGATCTCCATGCCGTGGCCGCGGAAGAAGAAGCCCCAGCGCGAGAGCTGCATCGGCTTGTAGGCGCCGGCCCCCTGGCCCGACTGCATCAGCAGCCCGAGCGCGTGCAGGGCCGGCCAGTCGGGCGCCCGCTCCCAGTCCCCGGCCCAGGGCAGGTAGTGGAAGCCACCGAAGGCGTGCAGGCTGACAGCCGCGTCCCAGCCCTGGGCGCCCAGGCGGTCGATGGCCTGGGCCTCGGGCTCGGAGAGGGGCTCGGGCGGCACCTGGTAGCGGCCGGGCAGGATGTGACGCCAGACGGCGCGGGGCTCTGTGTGCACGGCGAAGTTGCGGTTCAGGTCGACGCCGCGGGCGTTGCTGCGGCGGAAGCGCTCCTCGCCCGCGAACAGATCGCCCTCGACCCGCTGGCGACCGTCCACGTTCAGCATCGGCAGGACCATCACCTCGACCCCGGGCGGGGGCGAGGCGGCCAGCTCCTCCAAGAATGCCAGCGCCACCTCGGTCGAGATCCACTCCATCGCGTGGATGTTGGCGAAGACCAGCAGCTTGCGCTGGACCGGCACCCCCGGATCGGACACACGGAAGCCCCAGATGCTGCGGCCCTGGCTGCTGCGGCCGACCCGCTCGGGGGTCACCCGGCCCGGCCAGCGCTCCACCAGGGCGGCGGCCGCGGCCAGCACCTCGGCCTCCAGGTGGTAGGGCTCGGCCGCCTCGCCGGACCGCCAGGCCGCCGCCTCGGCCGAGGGCTCGGCCTGCCGGGCCGCCTCGCGCAGGAAGTCGGCGTGCGGGTGCTCGGCGGTGGTCCGGACGTGGGGGGCCGGGCCGACAGGCATGTCCGGCACGCCGGGCGGGCCGGGCGGGTCCTGGGCGAGCGCGAGGGAGGCGAGGGCGAGGAGGAGCGGGAGCACGGGCGAGGCTTAGCGCGGAGGAGCCGGCGCTACCGCAGCGCCCCGGCCCACAGGCTGACCAGGATCCCGTAGTTGTCGTCCACCGGCACGTAGTCGCCGTAGCCCGCGATCTGGATCCCGGTCTGGTCCACGCTGCCCGACAAGAAGACGCCGTAGGTCACGAAAGCCTGCCCCTCGTTCAGCGACTCCTCCATCCGGTCCTGGCCCAGCGCGTCCCAGGTGGGACCCAGGGTGACGCACTCGCTCTCGAAGCAGGTCAGGTTCAGGGCCACGCCGTCGCTGGTGTCGATCGCGCCCTCCACCAGGATGACCGCGTCGGTCTCGTCGCTCTCTCCCTCCGCGCCACCGATGGCCAGCTCCACCCGCACGGGGAAGCGCAGATCGGGGCCCGGGGGGCAGTAGGGCGCGCTGCCGGAGCGCGTCACGACCAGGGGCTCGGCCGCGGCCTCGACGCTGAGCACGACGGGGTCGGAGTCCTCGTCGTGCAGCGCGCGCGACCACTCCACCGCGGTGGGAGCCCAGGCCTGCACCAGGGCCCAGGTCGCGTCGGCGTCGGCGGGCGGCGTGGCCTCGCTCAAGGGGACCTCGATCTCGTCGCAGGACCCCGCGTCCGCGAAGTCGCCCTGGTCCAGGCAGGCGCCCCAGGTGCCTCCGTCCGGCATCCCATCGCCCTCTCCGGCACAGTCGGTGCCCCCGTCGCCTCCATCGCCATCGCCCCCTCCGTCCCCCTCCTCGCCCCCGTCGCCCCCGTCGCCCCCGTCGCCCCCATCGCCGTCCGAACCTTCGGGCTCATCGCACGAACACAGCAGGAGGGCCGCGAGGCCGAGCAAGCGGACGAACATGATCACCTCCTCACCCACGATAGGCGCCGCCGGTCGCGGGCACCGCCCCCCTGCGACAAGAGGGCGCTCGCGGTCGGGCTCCCCCCGCCGCGTTACCGCCCCTGCATGTGGACCCTGCGCTTCCACGGTGGGACCCTGGTCGTGCAGGGCGCCGACCTCGACCTGCTGCCGCCCGGCTTCGCCTTCGACGACCGGGTCGGGCACCTGCGCGGGCCGGCCTGGCGCTACGCCGAGGTCGTGCGCGGCGCGAAGCGGCTGGGGATCCCCGTGCAGGACGACGCGCGGGCCTGGCCCCTGGACCAGCCGATGCGACCGCTGGCCCGCCGGGCGCCGCGCCCCTACCAGGCCGAGGCCCTGGTCGCCTGGCGGGAGGCGGGCCGCCGCGGCAGCGTGGTGCTGCCCACCGGGGCCGGCAAGACCTTCGTGGCCGAGCTGTGCATCGCCGACACGGGGCGGCCGACGCTGGTCGTGGCGCCGACGCTGGACCTGGTCGGACAGTGGCACGCGCGGCTGGCGGCCACCTTCGCCCAGCCCGTCGGCATCCTGGGCGGCGGCCACCACGAGGTCCAACCGCTGACGGTCAGCACCTACGACAGCGCATGGCTGCACCTGCACCGCTACGGCGACCGCTTCGGGCTGGTGGTCTTCGACGAGGTGCACCACCTGCCGGCGCCCGCCTACCTGACCATCGCCGAGGCGGCGATGGCGCCCTTCCGCCTGGGGCTGACGGCCACGCTGGAGCGGGAGGACGGCCGGCACGAGGCGCTGTCCGAGCTGGTCGGACCCGTCGTCTATCGCAAGGAGATCACCGAGCTGGCTGGCGACTTCCTGGCCGACTACGAGACCGTCCGGCTGGAGGTCCAGCTCTCGGATGACGAGCAGTCGAGATATGACGCGGCCCGCGGCCAGCTCACCGACTTCCTGGCCAGCCAGGGGATCCGCCTGGGGGCGCCGGGCGGCTGGCAGGCCTTCCTGCGCGCCTCGGCCCGCAGCCGGATCGGACGCGCGGCCTTCCAGGCCTACCAGGAGAGCCGGCGCATCGCACACGGCACGGAGCGCAAGCTCGACCTGCTCGACGCGCTGCTGGTCCAGGAGAAGGGGCGGCGGACGATCGTGTTCACGCACGACAACGCCACGGCCTACCGGGTCAGCCGGGACTTCCTGCTGCCCTGCATCAGCCACCAGACGGACGTCAAGGAGCGGCGGGCCATCCTGGACGCCTTCGAGGCCGGCACCCTGCCGACCATCGTCACCAGTCGGGTCCTGAACGAAGGCGTGGACCTGCCGGCGGCCGAGATCGCCGTCGTGCTGTCGGGCACGGGCACGGTGCGCGAGCACGTGCAGCGGCTGGGGCGCATCCTGCGGCCGGGCGTCGACGCCCAGGGCCACCGCAAGCAGGCCGTGCTCTACGAGCTGGTGGCCGCGAACACCGCCGAGGAGCGCACCAGCGCCCGCCGGCGCCGCCACGCCGCCTGGGAAGAGGGGGGGAGCGACCGTGCTGACCGGTGACCTGCTGCGGGTGCGCGTCAACGGCAAGGCCCTGCACCCGGCCTTCGTGGGCGAGGGCAGCGAGCGGCTGCAGGAGCGGGCGCAGGACCTGGTGGGACTGTTCACGCAGGCCGTGGAGGGGGGCTGGACCCGGGGCGAGCTGGAGGCGGCCCTGCGCGAGCTGGAGGGGGACGACACCGACCACAAGCTGTCTCGCGGCCTGGCCAAGGTGCTGTGGGACCGCTGCGAGGTGGAGACGGTGGCGGACCTGGACCCGCAGGAGGTGCGGCGACAGGTCTTCGCCCTGGCAGCCGCGCGGGGCCCGCTCGCCCGAGGACCCGGCCCCTCCCCGGGGCAGGACATCGCCCGGCCCCTGGCAAGGGAGATCCTCGACGAGGTGGCGGCCGGCATGGGCACCACCGGCGAGCACCTCGCCCGCGCGCTCTACGCGGACCTCAAGGAGCAGCAGCGGCTGACGTCGTGGCGGCCGCTCGACGGCCCGGGCCTGCTGCGCCGCTACGACGTGGCCCTGGTGCAGGCCGTGCTGCTGCGGGCCTTCTGGCTGAAGCTGCGGCTGGTCGCGCCCGATCCTCGCCGGCTCCAGCAGCTCCTGCGCGCGGCGCGCTTCCACGAGCTGATGGTGCGCGTGGACAAGGCCGGGCCGGCCGTGCTGGTGCACCTGGACGGCCCCGAGAGCCTGCTGCGGCAGAGCACGCGCTACGGCATGCAGCTGGCGACCTTCTTCCCGACCCTGCTGCTGCAGACGGGGACCTGGGCGCTGGAGGCCGAGGTCGCCTGGGGCAAGGGGCGGCTGCGCAAGAGCCTGACCCTGACCGACCAGCAGGGCCTGGTCAGCCACGCCCGCGACATCGGCGCCTGGAAGAGCCGCACCGAGCAGTTCTTCGAGGACCGCTGGGGGGCGGAGCAGGAGGGCTGGACGATCTCGCCGGGCGAGGTGCAGGTGATCGCGGGCCAGCACGTGCTGGTGCCGGCCTGGACCTTCCGCAAGGGCGGGCGCACCGCGCACCTGGACGTCGTGGGCTACTGGCGCAAGGGCTACCTGGAAGAGCGGCTCCAGCACACGCCGCCCGACGTGGTGCTGGCGGTCAGCAAGCGGCTGTGCGGGGACAAGGCCGAGCTGCCGGCGGCGCTGGCGGCGCGGGTGGTGCCCTTCGCCGAGATCATCCCGGTCAAGCAGGTGCTGGAGCGGCTGGAGGCCGTCGGGAGCTAGGGCGGTCGGGGATCAGCCCTGCTTGCGCGGCTCCATCGTGCCGAAGACCCGGTCCCAGAAGGTGCTGCTGACGCCGAAGCGCAGCTCCTGGTACTTCTTGTTGTGGTGGTGGCTCATGTGGTGCGCGCGCAGGCGGGCGAACCACTTCCAGTTCACCTTGAGGTGGTGCTCGGCGTAGTGCATGCAGTCGTAGACGCAGTAGCCGAAGACGAAGCCGCTGAAGAGGGGCCACATCCAGGTCGGGCCGAAGACCAGGCGGAACAGGCCGCCGAAGACCACGCACAGGCCCAGGCTGACGGCGGGCGGCATGACCAGGCGGAAGCGGTCCCAGTGCCACTGGTGGTGCACGCCGTGCACGAAGAAGTGGTAGCGCTCGCCCCAGCTGGCCTTGGGCACCCAGTGGAAGGCCGTGCGGTGCAGGCTGTACTCGGTGAAGGTCCACAGCACGTAGCCCGCCAGCCACAGGCCCAGGCCGGTCAGCAGGGGCACGCCGCGGGTCAGGCCCACGGCGAAGAAGGCCAGGGTGCCCGGCACCCACAGCAGGGGCACGGTCCACCAGGGGGTGCGGCTGAAGAAGTCGATGAAGTCGCTCTGGAACATCCGCGGCGACTCTTCGGATGCGCGCAGCATGCGGCCTCCTGGCTGTTGCAGCTTGCTACACCGAGGCCCCGGGGCCAGCAAGTGCGCAAGCGACTTCGCAGCGGGTGGGGCCGATCCGGTCCGGCGCCCGCGGTAGGCTGCGCCCGCCACCCTGGAGCCCCCGTGCTGGCCCTCGCCCTGATCTTCGCCGGCTGCCTCGACTACGAGCCCCCTCCTCCCCCGCCGCCGCCCCCCGGCGCCGAGGAGCGGCCCGACATCTCCCTGATCCCGCCCGGCGGCGCCTCCGACGACCCCGGGCCGGGCGGGCCGCCCAAGGTCCGCGACCTGCGCATCGAGCCCAAGGCGGCGACGACCACCGACGACCTGCGCGCCCTGCTCACCGTGGTCGACCGCGACAGCCCCAACCCCGACGTCGACTACGTCTGGATCCTCAACGGGCAGGAGCGGCCCGACCTGTCCACCGAGGTGCTGCCGGCCGACGTGCACAAGAAGGGCGACACGGTCGCGGTCAAGGTCGTCGTCGACGACGGCGAGAGCAAGGTCGAGGGAGTGAGCGAGACCCTGACCATCCGCAACTCGGCCCCGCAGTTCGTGGGCGACCCCAGCGCCGCGGGGAAGATCGACGGGCTGATGGTCAAGGCCACCGACGTGGACGAGGACCCGCTGACCTGGACGCTCAGCGGCCAGCCCGCGGGCATGAGCTTCGACAAGACCCGCGGCATGCTCTCGTACCAGGGCTCGCCGGAGGAGGAGGGCGGCGACTACGAGGTCAAGCTGACCGTCGAGGACGGCGACGGCGGCAAGGCCGAGTGGACGATGAAGCTGACCGTCGCGCCCGGCAGCGCCGCGGTGGAGCGCAAGAAGAAGCAGGCCGAGGCCGCCGGCGGCGGCTGAGGGCCGTCAGGCGGCCGACACCGGTCCGCCGCGGGCGCGGATCATCGCGGCCAGGCCCGAGGCGATGACCTCGATGGGCGCGGCGCCGTCCAGGATGACGTGGGCGTGGAAGCGGCTGGGCGCCACGAAGCGCTGGTGACCGGGGCGCACCGTGTCCAGGTACTGCCGCAGCACGCCCTCGGGGTCGCGGCGGCGGCCGACGATGTCGCGCTGCAGCCGGCGCGCCAGGCGCAGGTCGTCGTCGACGTGCACGTAGACGCACAGGTCGGCCAGGGCGCGCAGGCGCTCGTCGTGCAGGACCAGGATGCCCTCGACGAAGATGAGCGGCCGGGGGTCCAGGGACTCGGGCTCCGGCAGGCGGCGGTGGGTGGCGAAGTCGTACCGCGGCACCCGGGCCACCTGGCCCGCCCGAAGGTCGGCCAGGTCGGCGACCATCCGCGCGGTGTCCAGCGCGTCGGGGTGGTCGTAGTCGTGGGTCAGCGGGTCGAGCACGTCGCGGTAGTAGCGGTCGTGCGAGAGGACCACGCAGTCGGGGTAGCCGGCCGCGACGGCGTGCACGAGGGTGGTCTTCCCGCTGGCGGTGCCGCCGGCGACCATGACGACGAAGGGCTTCACGCGGGCTCCCTGGGCGCGGCGCTACTCGACGACCCGCCCGCGCACGCGTACCTCGCCCTCCAGGATCGCGCCCGGCCGCACCTCCAGGCTGCCGGCGTCGATGCGCCCCACGATGCGCGCGGTGCTGTCGACCACCAGTCGCTCGCGCACGCGCAGGTCGCCCTGCACGCGGCCGGCGATGACGGCGTTCGCCACGTCGGCCGCGCCCTCGAGCAGGCCGCCGGGGCCCAGCTCCAGCCAGTCCTCGCTGTAGGCGCGGCCGACGTAGTGGCCGTCGATGCGGACCCGCCCCTCGAAGGTCATGTCGCCCTCGTAGCGGGTGCCGGGGCCGAGCACGGCGGCCAGGACGGGCTTGGGGCCGCTGGCCATCAGGCCTCCGAGAGCTGCCGCACCAGCCGGTCCAGCTCCTCCTCGTCGAAGTACTCGATCACGATCCGGCCGCGCCTGCCGCGGGCCCGGCTCTCGATCTTGACCCGCGCCGAGAGGTTGCGGGTCAGGCGCTCGACCAGGTGGGGGTAGCTGGGGGCGACGGTGGCGGCCTTGCGGCGCCGCGGGGCCAGCACGGCCTTGACCCGCTGCTCGGTGGCGCGGACCGACAGGTCGCCCTTGACCACGTCGCGCAGCACCGTCCGCAGCAGGTCGTCGTCGGGCAGGGCCAGCAGGGCCTTGGCGTGGCCGGCGCTGATGCGGCCGGCGCGCAGCTCGGCCAGGGCGAAGGAGGGCAGGCGCAGCAGCCGGATGGCGTTGGCGACCGTCGCCCGGTCCTTGCCGACCCGGCGCGCGACCGCCTCCTGGGTCATGCCGAAGTCCTCGCACAGGCGGCGGTAGGACTCGGCCGTCTCGATGGGGTCGAGGTCCTCGCGCTGGATGTTCTCGACCAGGGCCAGCTCGAGCTGCTCGCGGCTGCCGACGTCCTCGCGGACCCAGCAGGGCACCTCCTCCAGGCCGGCCAGGCCGCTGGCGCGCAGGCGGCGCTCGCCGGCGACCAGCACGTAGTGGCCGCCCTCGCCGCGGCGGACCAGCAGCGGGGTGAGCACGCCGTGCTCGCGGATCGACTCGGCCAGCTCCTCCAGGGCGGGGCCCTTGAAGGTGATGCGCGGCTGCTCGGGGTTGGGGCTGATCCGGTCGAGCGGGATCATCCGCAGGGCGCCCGTGTTGGCCTTGCCGGCGGGGGCGTCCAGGAAGTCCGAGGGGATGAGCGCGGCCAGGCCGCGGCCCAGGGCGGTGTGGCCGGCGGTGTGGCCGGCGGTGTGGCCGGTGGTGGCGGGGCGAGAGGCGGGGGGGCTCACGAGGCCACCTGCCGGGCCTTGCGCGCCGGGGCGGCGGCGGGGGCCTGCTTGAGGCCGGCGCGGATCAGCACCTCGTCGGCCAGCTCGTGGTAGGCCTGGGCCCCGCGGCTGCCGCCGGCGTAGACGTGCACCGGCTGGCCGAAGCTGGGCGCCTCGCCCAGGCGGACGTTGCGGGGGATGCTGGTCTCGAAGACCTCGCCGCCGAAGACCTGGCGGGCCTGGGTCGCGACGTCGCTGGCCAGGTTGGTGCGCGGGTCGACCATCGTCAGCACGATGCCGGTGCGCTCCAGCGTCGGGTTGAGGACCTTGCGCACGGCGGCGATGGTCCGCAGCAGCTCGGAGAGGCCCTCCATCGCGAAGTACTCGGCCTGCAGCGGGATGAGCACGCCGGTCGCGGCGGTGAGCGCGTTGACGGTGAGCAGGTTGAGGGCGGGGGGGCAGTCGAGCAGGACCAGGTCGTAGTCGGCGGCGACGGTGGCCAGCGCCTGCTTGAGCAGGTGCTCGCGCTGGGGCAGGCCGACCAGCTCGACCTCCAGCCCGACCAGGGCCGGCGAGGCCGGGGCCAGGTGCAGGCCGTCGACGGCGGTGGAGCGCAGGATGTCGGGCAGCGCGGCCTGGCCCAGCAGGACCTCGGCGATGCCCTGCTCGACCAGGGCCTTGTGGTGGCCCAGGCCCGAGCTGGCGTTGCCCTGGGGGTCCAGGTCGACGACCAGGACGCGCTGGTCCTGCATCGCCAGGGCGGAGCCCAGGTTGACGGCGGTGGTGGTCTTGCCGACCCCACCCTTCTGGTTGGAGATCGCGTAGACGCGGGGCATGTGGCGGGGCCGCTCAGGGGAGGAGGAGGCGGGGAGGAGGCGCCCAGGTTCCACGGGGGAGGGTGTGGAGACGGGGACGCGGCGGGCGCGTTGCACCGGCAGGCCGGTGCGTTGCGGTGGAGACGATAGCGAGATGCCCTTGCAGATGCAAGGGCGTGCCTTAGAATCTACCCGAGGTTCCGTGGAACACGGGGAACGCCCGTGGAACATAGTGCGTCGGGCCCCATCCCGCCGCCAGCGCCCCTGTCCCAGGGGGCGGGAGGTTGTCGATGCCGTCGGCCGGCGTGCATGACCTGGTGCAGCGCGTGGGCGCGGGCGGCGCGGGCACGGTGTGGTCCGCGTGGCACCGCCCCACCGGCCAGCGCGTCGCCGTCAAGGTGCTCGACGCCGGCGTGGCCCACGACGAGCTGTTCGTGCGGTCCTTCCGCAACGAGGTGCGGGCGGCGGCGCGGCTGGACCACCCCCACGTCGTCCGGGTGCTGGACCACGGCCGGATCACGCGCGACGAGGCCCGGCCGGACGAGGGCCTGGCAGCCGGCGCGCCCTGGCTGGCGATGGAGTGGGCCGACGGCGGCCACCTGCGGCCCGAGGCGCTGGTGCGCTGGGAGGAGGTCGCCGACCTGGCGCTGGCCCTGTTGTCGGCGCTGGCCCACGCCCACGCCCGCGGCGTGGTCCACCGCGACCTGAAGCCCGGAAACATCCTGGTCGCCGGCCCGCAGGACCCGGTGCCCGGCCCGCGGCTGTCGGACTTCGCGATCAGCGCCCGCCGCACCCAGGGGCCGGAGGGGCTGCTGCGCCTGGGCACGCCGGAGTACCTTCCGCCCGAGCGGCTGCGGCAGACCTGGTGGGACGAGTCGCCCGCCTCGGACCTGTACGCGCTGGGCCTGGTGCTGTGGAAGGCGCTGACCGGCGAGCTGCCGCACGGGGGCACGGGCGCGCAGGAGGTGGTGCAGCGCCGCCTGGCCGGCCGCATCCAGCCCCTGGCCCCCCGCTTCCCGGTGCCCGACGGGCTGGAGGCCTGGCTGCGGACCCTGCTCTCCCCCTCGCCCCGGACCCGGCCGAAGACGGCGGCGCAGGCCGCGCGGGGGCTGCTGGCGCTGGGGCCCCTCGCCCCGGTGTCCGGCCGCGCGCCGACCTCCTTCGAGCGGCGCCTGGCCCGGGCCGCGGCCGAGGGCGGCGCGATCCTGCCCTCGACCTGGCGGCTGGAGCCTCCGCCGCCGCCGCGCCCGGTGGTGGGCACGGGCCGCCTGGACCTGCGGCCCCTGCCCACGCTGGCCCGCCAGGCCGAGCGCGACGCGCTGTGGGAGGCGCTGGTCCAGGTCCGGTCCGGCGACGCGCCGCGGCTGGTGCTGCTGCACGGGCCCTCGGGCGTGGGCAAGAGCCACCTGGCGCTGTGGCTGGCCGAGATGGCCGAGGAGCTGGGCGCGGCCGAGGTCCTGCACGCCACGCACGACGCGGCGCGCGGGCCGCAGCACGGGCTGGGGCCGATGCTGGCCCGGTGGCTGCGGGTGCTGGGGCTGCCCCAGGCCCAGGCGCTGCCGGCGATCCAGGCGCGGCTGGACCAGCACGGCGTCGAGGCGACCGACGTCACCCTGGCGATGGCCGCCCTGCTGCACGACGAGCTGGAGCCCGCGCCCGAGGCGCACCCGCCCGCCCGCCGCTTCCAGCACCCCCAGGAGCGCCACGCCCTGCTGCGCGGCCTGCTGGAGGGCCTGGGCCGGCGGAGCGCGGTGGTGCTGGTGCTCGACGACCTGCAGTGGGGCAGCGAGGCCGTGTCGCTGCTGCGCAGCCTGCTGGAGGGGCCGCCCCTGCCGGTGCTGGCGCTGGCAACCTGGTCGACCGACCAACCTTCGTCGATGCCCAGCGGCGTGCTGGAGACGCTGCTGTCCGGCCCGCGGGTGGCGGGCCTGCCCATCGGGCCCCTGGGCGAGGAGGACCAGCGCCGGCTGCTGCGGGAGGTGCTGGGCCTGGCCGACGACCTGGTGGCGCGGGTCGAGGCCCGGGCGGCCGGGAACGTCAGCTACGTCGTGCAGCTCGTCGAGACCTGGGTGCAGCGGGGGGCCCTGCTGGCCGACCCGCGGGGCTGGACCCTGGCCGAGGGCGTGACCGTCGAGCCCCCGCGCGGCGCGCGCGCCGCCTGGCGCGGCCGGATCGAGCCCCTGCTGGCCGGCTGGCCGCCGCACGCCGTCGAGGCGCTGGAGCTGGGCGCCTTCCTGGGCCTGGACGTGACCCGCAGCGAGTGGCGCGCGGCCTGCGACAGCCTGGGCCTGCCCGAGCCCGCGGCCCTGCTGGACGCCCTGGCCGAGGCGGGGCTGCTGACCCTGGGCGCGGGGCCGGCCGCCGGTGGAGAGGTCGAGGGCGCACCTGCACCCGGCACCGCCTGGACCTTCGCGCACGCGATGCTGCGCGACGCCCTGGTGGAGCGCGCCCAGGAGGCGGGGCGGGCCCGGCGCCACCACCAGGTCTGCGCCCGGGCGCTGGTCGGCAGCGGCGAGCCCGGCCACGCCGCGCGGCTGGGGCGCCACCTGGTCGCGGCGGGCGAGGTGTACGCCGCGCTGGTGCCGCTGGCCGACGCCGCCGAGGCGGCGATGGACGCCGGCGAGTACGCCCGCGCCGAGGTGTTGCTGGGCGAGCGGGACGCCGCGCTCCGGCAGGCCGAGCTGGCCGAGTCGGACCCCCGGTGGGCCCGGGGCTGGCTGCTGTGGTGCCGCCTGCGGCGGGTCACGGGCGCCGACGCGCAGGTGACGGAGCTGGCCAGCCGGGTGGTCGAGCAGGGGCAGCGCCACGGCTGGGGGGCGGCGCGGGTGACCGGGCTGGTCCTGCTGGCGCGCACCGCGCTGCGGCAGGGGCGTCCCGACCAGGCGCGCGCCTGCCTGGACGAGGCGGACCGCGCCGTGCACGGGTCGCTGGAGGACCCCTCGCAGGCGCCGGCCCTGCTCGCCGAGGTGCGGCGCTGCCAGGGCATCGTCCTGGCGCGGCAGGGGGCCCTCGCCGAGGCCGACGCCTGCCTCTCCCAGGCCCTGGCCGTCCTGGGCCCCGCGGCCGACCCGCTGCGGCGCGGCGGCGCCCTGCTCGACCGGGCCCACGTCGCCCGGCAGCGGGGGGACGTCGAGCTGGCGCAGGCCCTGGCCCTGGAGGCGCAAGAGGCCTACCGCGTGGTGGGCTCGCGCTGGGGCGTCGCCAACGCCCGCAACCAGCTCGGCGAGGTGGCGCGCCAGCGCGGCGACCTGGACGCGGCCATCGAGCACTACCGGCAGGCGGCCCGCCGCCACGCCGAGGTCAGCACGACGCTGTCGGTGGTGCCGCGCGTCAACCTGGGCCTGGCCCTGCTGGCCGCCGGGCAGCTCGATCCCGCCCGCCAGGAGCTGGTCGCCGTGCTGGGCGAGGTCGGCGCCGCCGCCGGCCCCGAGGTGGGAGGCACCTGCCAGGCCGCCCTGGCCGTCATCGCCGCCGAGCGCGGCGACTGGCAGGCGACCCTGCACCACCTGGCGATGTGCGAGCAGCACGTGGGTGGCCCCACCTACGTCGACCGGGACCTGGCGGCGCTGCTGGAGCGGGTGGCCCAGGCGGCGCAGCGGGCCGGACGCCCGGTCGAGGCCGACCTGGCCCGGCGCCAGGCCCGCGAGCAGCGGCAGGCCCTGGACCCGGCGGGGGCCGGCGACGCCGTCTTGTAGGATCCCCAGGCACACCCTGGAGGCCCCATGTCGAGCGGCAGCAGCACCCCCCTGGCCATCGCCGGCCTGCTCATCGGCGCGCTCAGCGGCGCCGTGGTCGGCTGGATCGCCCACTCGATGACCGCCGAGCCGCAGGTGGTGGAGAAGCAGACCGAGGTCGAGAAGCAGCTCACCGAGGAGCAGATCGAGGCCCTCTGCAAGGAGGTCACCCCCGACGAGCGCAGCAAGCTGCTGGGGGCCCAGCGCAAGGTCGAGGACCTGGAGACCATGCTGGCCGAGAAGGAGGCGCTGCTCGCCGAGCTGAAGGGCAAGCAGGAGACCGACGCCGCCCGCCGGCAGGCCGCCGCGAAGCAGTGGAAGGAGATGGAGGCGGAGATCGAGCGGTTGAAGACCGAGCGCGACACCGCCGTGACCGAGCGCGACGCGCTGCGCACCGAGCTGCAGCAGACCCTCAAGGAGCTGGACCACCAGATCAAGCGCGCCGAGACCTTCAAGGCCAAGGCCAAGGAGTTCAAGCGCAAGTCCACCGAGAACGACTGGAACGCCTTCCTGGCCCAGGCCAAGGTGGAGATCTGCGACAAGGGCACGCGCAAGCGGCACGAGAAGTGCCACGAGGCGGTCGAGGCCGCGCTGGGGCCCAGCGTGGTCAGCAAGTTCGAGACCTGCATCGACAGCTACCAGGCCCGCCCGCAGCTGCGCGAGTCGACCAAGGGCGAGGAGCTGCCGGCCTTCGCCGAGTGGCTGCCCGACGACAACAAGTTCACGAAGAAGGGCTTCTACATCGTCTTCTGCGACCCCACCCTGCCCGAGGGCCAGACGCTGGACGACCTGGACCGCGAGCTCATGGAGCAGGCGCCCGCGCCCACCCCGCCGGCCGAGCCGGCCGAGTAGGTCCCGCGCGCCACCCCTCGGGCCAGGCGCCTCGAAGTCCGCGTGACAGGCTGGTGAATCCAGGGGACCCCGATCAGGGCTCCCCCCCGGGTGCGGAGCCGCGGCCGCCCTCGATCCCTCCCCTGCTACGGTGCCGCCGTGCCCGTCTACCGGATCCCCGAGGAGCACCTCTTCCCGCACCCCTCGCTGGCCGAGCCCGACGGCCTGCTGGGGGTGGGCGGCGACCTGCACCCCGGGCGCCTGCTGCTCGGCTACGCCAACGGCATCTTCCCCTGGTACAGCCAGGGCCAGCCGATCCTGTGGTTCTCACCCGACCCGCGCTTCGTGCTCTTCCCCGACGAGCTGCAGGTCCCCCGCAGCCTCAAGAAGATCATCCGGCGCGGCGACTACCGGGTGACCCTGGACCAGGCCTTCCCGCGGGTCATCGCCGCCTGCAAGGCGCGCTACCGCCCCGGACAGCGCGGCACCTGGATCACCGACGACATGGAGGAGGCCTACAACCAGCTCCACGCGCTGGGCTACGCCCACAGCGCCGAGGCCTGGCAGGGTGACGAGCTGTGCGGCGGCCTGTACGGCGTGAGCCTGGGCCACCTGTTCTCGGGCGAGAGCATGTTCGCCGAGCGCCCCGACGCCTCCAAGGTGGCCTTCGTCTGGCTGGCGCGGCAGCTCCGCGCCTGGGGCTTCGGCCTGGTCGACAGCCAGGTGCACACCGAGCACCTCGAGCGCTTCGGGGCGCGCCACATCCCGCGCACCCGCTACCTGGCCCTGGTCAAGGAGCTGGTCGCGCGGACGCGCCCCGCCGGCCCGTGGTCCTTCGACCCGGGCTTCGATCCCGGGGTGTGAGAGGCCCGCGGCGCCCCGCAGAAGGCGCCGCTCAGCGCAGGCGGCGGTCGAAGGCCTCGAAGTCCAGGGCACCGACCACGGCGCTGGCGACCCGCCCCTGGGCGTCGATGAAGACGTTGGTGGGCAGCGCGCTGACCTGGTAGCGCGCCGCGACGTCGCCCTCGGCGGCGGCGACCGGGTACTGGATGCCGTGGCGCCGGGCGTGCAGGGCGACCCGCTCGTTGTCGCCCGAGTCGACGGCGATGCCCAGGATCTCGACGTCGGGGCGCTCGGCGCGCAGGCGGTTGAGGTCGTCGGTCTGCTGCTTGCACGAGCCGCACCACTCGGCCCAGAACACCAGCAGCACGGGCCTGCCGACCTGCGCGTGCAGCTCGAAGGCCTGGCCGTCGGTGCGCTGAAGGTGCACGTCGGGCGCGGCGCCCTCCAGGTCGGGGGCGTCGGGGCGGCGGGCGAAGGCGCCGATGACCAGCGCGGCGACCAGGGCCACCAGCGCGTAGTCCCGGACCCAGCGCGGCACGGCGGGCAGGGCGGACATGGCCTCTCTCTACACACCGCGTCCGCGCGCGGCACGTCGCGATAGCCGCCCCCGATGCACAGCGACGCAGACCGCACCCTGGATCCCCCGGCCCCCCTCATCCGCGACGACCGCAAGGAGCGCGTCGCCGCCGCGCTCTCCACCCGCCTGGGCAGCGTGGTCGTCGTCTGCGAGGCGGTGCACCGCCGGCACAACGTCAGCGCCATCCTGCGCAGCGCCGAGGCCTTCGGCGTGCACGAGGTGCACCTGGTCACCGGCCCCTTCCGCCCCAGCAAGGGCGCCGCCCGCGGGGCCGAGCGCTGGCTGGAGCTGCACCGCCACAAGCGGATCGAGGCCTGCCTGGGCGAGCTGAAGGCCCGCGGCTACCGCATCTTCGTGGCTGACCTGGACGAGGCGGCCCACAGCCCGGACACGCTGCCCGTCGACCAGCCCCTGGTGATCCTGTTCGGCGCCGAGCACAGCGGCGTGTCCGACCAGGCGCGCGCGCTGGCCGACGGCACCGTCACCGTGCCGATGCGCGGCCTGACCGAGTCGCTCAACGTCTCGGTGGCCGCCGCCTGCGTGCTCCAGCGGGTCAGCGAGCGGCGCCGCGCCCGGGTCGGCAAGGGCGACCTGGAGCCCGCGCGCCAGCAGGCCTTCTTCGACGCCTGGGTCGCCGCCGAGGAGGAGGAGAAGGCCGGCCGCCGCGCCCGCCGCGGAGAGCCCGGCGGGGGGGACGAGGCGGCCCCCGATCCGGCCGACCCGCGGCCGGCCTGATCAGCCGGTGAGCGCGGGCGCGAACTGCGCGTCGACCAGGGCCAGGCGGGGGTCGCCGGGGCGCAGGGCCGACCGCAGCGCCGTGACCATCTCGGTCACGGAGAGGTCCCCGTCGTTGCGCGCCGCCAGGGCCGCGACGTAGCCGTCCTCCCAGGTGGGCTGCTGCACCATGCCCTGCAGCATGGCGACCACCTCGCGGGCCCGCTGCGGGTCCAGGCGGTCCTCCAGGTACAGCCGGGCCAGCAGGCGCAGGCTGGGCACGTCGGGCGGCGTGAAGCCGCACTTGGTCGGGTTGCTGCAGTTGTTGGTGTTCAGCCCGGCCTCCAGCGCCTGCATGGCGCCCAGCCGGTTGCCGCGGGCCAGCCGCACCTGGCCGAGCAGCCGGTACAGGCCCAGGTCCTTGGGCGCCGCGCGCAGCACCTCGCTGGTCGCGCGCTCGGCCGCCTCGAGCTGCCCCGTGGCGTGCAGCAGGTGGGCCCGGGTCGCCGCCACCGACAGGTCGGCGCCGCGCGCCAGCACCTGGTCGCACAGGGCCAGCGCCTCCTGCGGGCGGCCGAGCTGGGCCTGGAGCTGGGCCAGGGTGACGCCCGTGTGCATGGCGCCGATGCGCTGGTGGCCGAACTGCTCGCCGAAGGCCGCCAGGTCCGAGGCCGCGCGGGGCAGCTGCCCCAGGGCCAGCGCCGCGCGCGCCCGCTCGAAGCGCGCCGCCGGCTCGGCCTCGACGAAGGCCGAGAGCGCCTCGAAGGCGGGGCCGGCCTGCCCGTCCTCCAGCAGCAGCACCGCCGCGGCGAAGTCGCGGCCCAGGGCGCCCAGGCGCTCGCGCAGCGGGGCGGGGTAGGCCTCGATCAGCATCGCGAAGCGCACCCGCGGATCGCCCGGCGGCAGGCTCCACAGCGGGTCGTCGCCCTCGGGGACCACGACCTCGGCCTGCTGCGCCTTGGCCAGGGCCGCCTGCCGCGCCTCCTCGCGCAGCTCCCGCGCCTCGCGCCGCACGTCCTTGAGCTGGTCGGCGGTGGCGCCGAACTGCCGCGCCATCTCCAGGTGCTCCTGGCCGCCCTCCTCGTCGCCGGCCGAGAAGCGCGCCCGCGCCTCGACCACGTTGAGCCGGACCATCTCGGCCAGGGCCTGGGCCAGGACCGCCTCGGCCTCGGGGCCCTGCACGTCGAGCACCTCCAGCCGCGCCTCGTTGGCCTCGCCCTTGGCCAGGAAGGCGCGGGCGCGCTCGACCCGCTCCTGCGGGCTGTAGATGCCGAACAGGCGACCCAGGAAGCTCACTCCTCACCTCCCTCGTCGCCGTCCTCGTCCTCGCCGTCGACCTCGTCGGTCCAGGGCCAGGGGCCGTGGCGGCGGTACTCCTCCAGGAAGGACAGCGAGCGCGGGTCGGCGCGGTCCACGTAGACCACCCCGTCGAGGTGGTCGCACTCGTGCTGGGCGACGACGGCGGGGAAGCCGCGCAGGTGCAGCTCGAAGGGCTGGCCCTGCCGATCCAGCGCGCGCACGTGGACCTCGGCCGGGCGCGCGACGGCGCCGCGCAGGCCCGGCACCGACAGGCAGCCCTCCCAGGTGACGAGCTGCTGGTCGGTCAGCGGGGTCAACACCGGGTTGATCCACACCTGCATGCCATCCTCGGGGTCCAGGGTCAGCACGACGACGCGCACCGAGGCGTGCACCTGGGGGGCGGCGAGGCCGGCGCCGTCGTACTCCTCGACGGTCTCGAGCATGTCGTCGACGAGCCGCTGCAGCTCGGGCGAGGGGATGGCTTCCGGGGGGACGGGCGCGGCCACCTGGCGCAGGACCGGGTGACCGAGGCGGGCGACGCGGAGGATGGACATGGGCCCGAGCGTAACCACCGACCTGCGGGGGGCGAGGCGAGCTGCCGCGGGGGGCCGTCGCCATCTTGCTTCCCCGGGGGGGCTCGGGTAGGTGCTTGGCCCCCGGCTCCAGGAGTGCCGCCATGGCCGATCCGAACAACGTCTGGTCTGACAACATCGGCGGCAACGCCGTGATCTCCGGCAAGAAGGTCTCGTTCTTCGTCGACAAGGAGTGCATCCTCTGCTCGGTGTGCTCGGACGCGGCGCCCAACAACTTCCGCATGTCCGACGACGAGGATCACGACATCTGCTACAAGCAGCCGGAGAACGACGAAGAGCTGGCCCAGTGCTACGAGGCCATGGAGAACTGCCCGGTCGAGGCCATCGGCGACAACGGCAACGGCTGATCAGCGCAGCGGTTGATCAGCGCAGCGGTTGATCAGCGCAGCGGTTGATCAGCGCAGGCGCCGCCCGTACAGGGCGCGCTCCACCCGCGCCAGGTCCTGATCGGCCTGCTCCACCAGGGCGGCCAGGGTCGGCTCGGGCAGCACCGCCTCGTCCAGGTCCACCTTGCGGTCCCAGGCGCGGGTGACGCCCTGCGGATCGCGGTGCAGGCGCAGCTCGCCCAGGCGCATGGCCTGGTCGTGGCTGCGCACCCAGACCGCCCGGCCCACGCGGAAGGGAGCGGAGAACTCGTGGTGGCGGTTGGCGTCGATCACGACGTCGACCAGGCCCTCCTGGGCCAGGCTGCGCGCCACCTCGGGGCTCTGCAGGGCCAGCAGCACGACCAGGTCGACCTGGTCGCGGTGCGCGGCCAGCAGGGCGCGCGCGGCGGCCAGCGGCTCGGGCAGGCTCCAGCCCGGCGGCGCCATCCAGGCCGGGCCGGGCGCCGCGATCCCGGTGATGCCCACGCGCAGCTCGCCCGCCTGGACCACGCGCCAGTCGGGGACGCTGTCGTGGCGGAGGTTGGCGCTCACCAGGGGCAGGCCCGCCGCGGCGGCCGCGACCTCGGGCGAGGCCAGGCCGTGCAGCTCGGGGGCGCCGACGTGCACGACGTCGGGGGCCAGGGCAAGCAGGCCCTTGACCATCCAGGCGTTGCGCGCCGGCGCGTCGGAGCGCGGGGCCCCGTCCAGGCCCAGGCCGGCGTCCATCCAGCCTCCGGCCTGCAGCAGCAGCACCGGCGTGCCCGGCGACGCGGCCCGCACGGCGTCGCGGTAGGCCGCCACCCGGGCCAGGCCGCCGCGGGGCCGCGCGTCGCAGCCGCAGGGGCCGAGCTGGCCGGCCTCCTCGCCGCCGTAGAGCAGGACCAGGTCGGCGCCGTCGCCGCCCACGGCGCGCCCGGCGGCGCTGCCCTCGGTCACCAGCTCGGCGCGCAGGCCGTCCTGCTCGGGCACCACGCGGGTCGGCGCGGCGACGGCGGGCGGGCCCGGGCGGCCGCAGCCCGGCAGCACCAGGGCCAGCAGCAGCGCGACCCAGGCCGCCAGCGTGCGCAGGGGGCGCGTCACGGCGTCGAGGTGGGCGGCGCCGAAGCGGTCGGGGTCCTGGGCCGACAGGCGCTCCAGGCGGCCGTTGGGGCGGCCGTTGACCTCGACCAGGTGCGGCTGGTCGTCGGGGTCCAGCACCAGGTCGACGCCCAGCTCCAGGGCGTGGGTGGCGCCCGGCGTGGCGGCGAGCGCCCGGCAGGTCGCGTCCACCATGCGCGCGACGCGGGCGAGCGCGGGCGGGGGCAGGGCGTCCTCCGCCAGGCGCACCCGGGCGCCCCGCGCGGCGTTCACGACCGGGTCCTCCTCGCTCTCGCGCACCACGGCGGGCACCTGGACCCAGGCGCCGTCGGGCGCCCGCTGGGCCAGCACCCGCAGGCTGCGGCCGGCCAGGCCCGGCGGCGGCGGCACGGCGCGCTGGAGCAGGGCGGGCTCGTCCTGCGCCTGCAGGCCCCGCAGCCGCGCCGGCAGCGGGTCGCCTGGCACGACCCGGCGCACGCCCGCGCCCATCGCGCCGAAGCGGGGCTTGAGGAAGGCCGCGCCCCACGCGTCGAGCGCCGCGGCGAAGCGGTCCGGATCGTCCTCGACCGCCGGCATCGGCAGGCCCGCCGCCTCCAGCGCCCGCTGGGTGGCGAGCTTGTCCCGGCACAGGACCACCAGGGCGGGCGGGTTGCCCACGGGCAGGCCGGCGAGCTGCGCCAGCAGCGCCTGGTGCTGCGTCGCGCGGCCCTGGCTGGGGAAGCGGTCGTACACCGCCGCCGGGCGGCCACGGGCCGGCCGCCAGCCGCCGGGGACCGCGCGGTGGCCCACCAGCAGCCCGTCCTCGGCCATCCCGGCCAGGAGCAGGTCGACGCCCTCTTCCCCCAGGGCCAGGGCGGCCCGGCCCAGCGGCAGGGCCTCGGGCGGCGCGGAGGGCGCCCCCGGCGAGGTGGGGACGAGCACGCCGATCAGGACCATGGGGACAGCACCATGCGAGGCGGTATCGCGGTGGAGGAGGAGGGGGCAGCCCGCGGGGGAGGAGGACATCGGGTCGCGGGGGAGAGTTGGGGAGGCGTGGGTAGGCTGCGCGCGTGGTCCGACCCTCGCCCGCGCCGGCCCTCCCCCTGCTGCGGCTGTCCTGGCCGGTGGCCTGGCCGCGGCTGGCCCGGCACGCCCTGCCGGGCTGGCTGGCCCTGACCGCCGCGCTGCTCTTCGCCCACAACGTCGTCGACTGGGAGGGACTGCGGCGGGTGCTGCACGCCCAGGCGCCCGGGCCCCTGGCCGGCCTGGCCATCCTGGCCTGGACCCTGGCCACGCGCCGCAGCCTGCTGCCCGTGCTCTGCGCCCGCCCGCTGCAGGCCCTGGTCCGCCAGCCCGTGAGCGACCTGGCCTGGAGCGCCGCCTGGCTGCCGCTGTTGGCCGTCGCCGCCCTGCCCGTCGCGCTGGTCGCCCTGCTGGCCGGCCACCCCGCCCAGGCCCCCGCCTGGGTGCTGGCCGGCGCGGTCGGCGTCGTCGCGGCCTGCCCCCGCGGCCTGCGCGGCCTGCTGGGGGCCGCCGGCGCCGGGGGCCTGGCCTGGCTCTACGGATCGCTGCCCGCCGTCGCAGGGGGGGCCCTGGCCCTGGCCGTCGCCGCCCTGCTGGTCGGCCCCCTGTGGACCCAGGCCCTGCGCAGCGCCGACGTCGTCGCCGCCCGCCTGCCCGGCCGACCGCGCGGGCCGCTGGACGCGCTGGTGCGCCTGGACCTGCTGGCCACCGTGCGGCTGGCGCCGTCCACCCTGGCCGGCGCCTATGGCGGCGCCCTGCTGGCCGTGGGCTGGCTGGCCGTCGCCGCCGGGCAGGGCGGCCTGGACGCCCAGGGCCGCGCCCTGGCCGGAGCCATCCTCCCCACCTTCGCCTGTGCCGGCGTCCTGGTCGCCCACGCCGAGGCCCTGGGCCACCGGCCCGACCTGGCCCACACCCACTGGCCCGTCTCGCCGCAACGCCGCGCCCTGGCGCTGGCCCTGGCCGCCTTCGCCCTGTGCCTGCCGGTCCTGCTCGCGCTCGGCGCCGCCAGCCACAGCGTCGACGGGCAGGCCCGCGCCGGCCTGGTCGGCATCGCGCTGGCCGCGGCCGGTGCCCTGGTCGGCGCCTGGGCCCCCGGCCGTCGCGCCTTCAACCTGGGCGCGCTGCTGGCGGCGGGGGCGCTCGCGGCGGGCGTCGGCGCCGCTCCGTGGCCGCTGCCCCTGGCCGACCTGCCGCTGGCCGCCGCGCTGGTCGCGCTGCTGGCCCGGCGCCTGGACCAGGGAAGGGAGCGCGCCGCATGAGCGCCTCGCTGGTCGCGCAGGACCTGCGCTGGCGCTGGCCGGGGGGCTTCGCGCTGGGGCCGGTGGACCTCTCGCTCGGCCCGGGCCTGTGGCTCCTGCGCGGCCGCAACGGCGCCGGCAAGACCACCCTGCTGCGCTGCCTGTGCGGCGGCCTGGTCCCGACCACGGGCCAGGTGCGGATCTGCGGCGAGGACCCCGTCGCCAGCGCCCACGCCCGCCGGCTGGTCTCGTGGGCGCCCGCCCAACCCGACCTGCCCGACTTCCTCACCATCGACGAGGCCTGGCGCACCCTCGCCGCCCTGCGCGGAGCGCCCGCCTGGCCCGGCGAGCCCCTTCGCGACCGCATGGGCCTGCCGCCGCACCTGCGCCTGTCCCACGCCAGCGCCGGGCAGCGCCGCCTGGCCGGCCTGCTCGCCGCCCTGGCCGGCGACCCGGCCGTGCTGCTGCTCGACGAGCCCCTGTCCCACGTCGACGCCGCCGGCCGCGCCGAGATCCTGGCCCTGCTGGGCGTGCTGCGGGCGGAGCGGGTGGTGCTGGTCACCAGCCACGAGGACCTGCCGGTGGCCGTGGACGGGCAGGCGGAGCTGGTCGCCGGGCGGGGGTTGGGGTGGTCGGGGGGGTGATTTCGGCCGGATTCTGGCCAAATGGGCCGCTTGATGGCCACGGGGTTAGACACGGCACGGAGGTGCCATGCTCCTGCGCTTCGGTGCCCAGAACTTCCGGTCCTTCCGCGACCGGGTCGAGCT
Source organism: Myxococcota bacterium (assembly GCA_023150805.1). GTDB lineage: Bacteria > Myxococcota_A > UBA796 > UBA796 > UBA2385 > UBA2385. The sequence continues at coordinate 23,186 of JAKLKF010000051.1, forward strand.
CAGCTTCGTCTCCACCGCCCAGCGCGACGCGCCCACCTGGCGCTTCCCGGCGCCGGGCCTGCGCTTCGGGGTGCTGCCGGTCGTCGGCGTCTACGGAGCCAACGCCTCGGGCAAGTCCAACTTGCTGGCTGCGCTGCGGGCCTTGCGCGACCACGTGGCCTGGTCCTTCGTCGCGCTGCGGCCCGACCAGCCGATCCCGTTCACGCCCTTCGTCCTCCAGGGACAGGCTGACACGGCTCCGGTGGCCCTGGACGTCGATGTGCTGGTGCAGGGAGTCCGCTACCACTTCGGCTACCGCCACACCGAGCAGGCGGTCGTCCAGGAGTGGCTCTACGCCTGGCCGGGCGGACGGCGGCAGGTGCTCTACCATCGGGAGGGTCAAGACACCGGCGGGTGGTGGCTCTCGCCTTCGCTGCGCCTGGGGCGCGGTCTGCGCGGGCAGATCGTGAAGGCCACGCGCCCAAACGCCCTGCTGCTGTCGACGGCGGCCCAGTTCAACGCCGGCCTGCTGGGCGAAGTGGCCACGGCCATCGGCGAGGCCGTGCAGACGGAGAGCCCCATCGACCTGCACGGGCACCCGGTCTTCCTGCCTGACCACCCGGTCGTACAAGACCAGCACCGCGCCACTGTCTTGCGCTTCCTGGAGGCCGCCGACCTGGGCGTCAAGGACATCAAGCCCGTCCCGTTGAAGCGACGCGACGAGGTCTTGGAGGCGCTGCGCCAGCAACGGAAGCCCGAAGCCTTCGAGGAGGTGGTCAAGGCCCTCGCCGATGACGACAACGCAGTCGAGCTGTGGTTGGTCCACGAGGGGGCCGACGGAACCCGCTGGACGCTGCCTCCCGCGCAAGAGAGCCGAGGCACCCAGGTGCTCCTGGCGCGGCTCAACGACCTGCTGCTGGCCTTGGAGCTGGGCTCGATGCTGGTCCTGGACGAGCTGGACACCAGCCTGCACCCTGACCTCTGTCGTGCGCTGGTCGGCCTGTTCACTGATCCCCACAGCAACCCCCGGGGCGCGCAGCTCCTGTTCACCAGCCATGACCGCGGCCTGCTCTCGGCGCTGCGGCGGGATCAAGTCGTGCTGGTCGACAAGGACCGGGAGGGCGTGTCGCACCTGCGGTCCGCCGCGGACTTCCGAGGCCTGCGCGGACGCGATGACCTGCTCGGTGCGCACGCGCAGGGACGGCTGGGCGGGGTGCCCGTGCTCGGTGACCTGGCGGGCGCGCTGAGCCGCGAGGCGGGCCGTGGCGCGTAGATCGCCGCCGGGAGCGCCCGTCCTGAACCGTCGAACCGGGACGGTGATGCTCCCGGACAGGCTGGCGGTCTTCTGCGAGGGCGAGACCGAGCGGGACCTGCTGGACGGCCTGCGTCAGCACTGGAGGATCGCGCACGCGCGGGTCCAGATCGTCGGTCGGTGCGGAGACCCCCGCGCCGTGGTCCGCGAGGCCCGACAGCACCGGGACGCACTCGCCGCCGCCGAGCGAGCCGGGACCCGGTTCTGGGTCGTCTTCGACCGCGACGAGCACCACCACTTCTCCAGCGCCATCGACCAGGCCCGCTCGCTGGGCTTCGAGGTGGCGTGGAGCAACCCCTGCGTCGAGCTGTTCGGGCTCCTCCTCCATGGAGACCAGCGCGCTGAGCTGGATCGCCACGATGCGCAGCGGCGCCTCGCTCGCGAGCACCCCGGCTATGATCACGACAAGAACCCGCGCCTCGACCGCAAGACCGTGCTCGGCAACCTGCCCGCTGCGCTGCTTCGAGCGGACCACATCAACCGGATCGCAGAGCAGATCGGGGACGCCACCGGCAACCCTTCGACCCGCATCGGCGAGCTGATCCGCACCCTCGGCCGGGACCACCTTCCATAGCCGGACATCCGTTGTCCGCCTTCCCCGCCCGCGCCGGGCGATGCTCTACCCATGGACCTCTCCTGGCTGCTCGTCTTCGCCCTGCTGCTGCTCGCCCTCACCCTGGCCCTGGGCTGGTGGTGGGCGGCGCGGCGCTGGTCGCGGGCCAGCCGGGCGCGGGTGCGGCGCGCGCTCGACGGGGAGCAGGACGCCGAGTCGCTGCTGGCCGACCTGGGCTACCGCGTGCTGGACCGCCAGGTGCGGGCCCTGGGGTGGATGGAGATCGACGGGGAGTCCGTCGAGTTCGAGGTCCGCGCCGACCTGCTGGTCGAGGTGGCCGGTGACGGCCCGGCCCTGCCGCGCGGGTCGCGCCTGGTGGCCGAGGTCAAGACCGGCGCCCGCGCCACCGACCCGGCCCACCCCGCCACGCGCCGCCAGCTCCTGGAGTACCAGCGGATCTTCCAGCCCGACGGCCTGTTGCTGGTCGACGTCGAGGCCGGCCAGGTGGTCGAGGTGGCCTTCCCGGGGTGAGGGGCGCGCCACGGCGCCCCCACCGAGGGCGAACCCGGCCCTTCCGTACCGAAGGCCCGATGAAAGCCCTTCTTCCGTACCGATCCGGCGGCGATCAGCGCCCCTGGGGCGAGCACCGATCGCGCAAGTGCAGCAGATCCGTAGGGCCGCTGCTCCGTCGGGAGCCCGGCGGGCCCGGATCGGTACGCAAGAGCGGGTTTCCCTGGCCCCCCGGTACGGAAGGCGGGGCTTCACCCCGGCCGCGCCGCCACCACCCAGTCGCTGCCCACCCGCAGGCCGCCCAGCCGGTCGTGGACCGCGTGCGCCTGCGCCCGCAGCGCCTCGACCCGGTCCCGGGTCGCCTGGGCCAGCCGCGGGTCGGCGAACAGGGGCAGCTTCTGCAGGCACACGTCGAGCTGGCCGTCCACGAAGCGCCGTCCGTAGACGATGGGCACGCTGACGGCCTGCTCCACCACGAAGCCCGCGTCCCGCAGGCTCTGTTCGACCCAGGCCCGCGGGTACTCGCGGTAGCAGCGGTGGCCGGCCAGCAGGATGCAGGCGTCGCGCAGGCGCGCGATGTCCAGGATCACGGCCGTCGCCTCGTCCGCGGCCTGGTCGGGGTAGGGCTCGAGCCCGATCGCGTACAGGCGCCCGCCCACGTGCGGCCGCAGCCGCGCGAAGAGCCGGCCCTGGAAGTAGGGCGCGAAGCCGTCGATGGCGCCCAGCAGGTAGTCGGCCAGCACCGTGTCGAAGACCTGGCCCGCCAGGAAGCCCGGGTCCGACCAGTTGCCCGTCACCACCCGGTCGACCGGGCGCATCCGGTGGCCCAGCTCCTGCCGCACCGTGCGCTCCATCCAGTCCGCCCCCGTCACCGCCGTCCAGCGCTCGGTGGACAGTCCCAGCACCCACCGCAGGCTGTGCGATCCCGTGCCCGCGTCCAGCAGGTGCCCCCAGGGCCGGTCACCCTGCCAGGCCTCCACCGTGCCGAAGAGCCGGTCCTGGGCCGGCTGGCCCGTCGCCGGCTGGCCCGTCGCCAGCTTTCCGGGGCCCGCCGCCAGCGGCAGCCGCAGCTTCACCGCCCCCCCAGCAGGGCGCCCGGCCCGCGCGGCGCCACCACCCACAGCCGGTCGGCCGCGCGGGTGATCGCCACGTGCAGCAGGAAGCGGTCGCGCTGCCGGTAGGCCGCCGGGTCCACCAGCACCACGCCGTCGAACTCCAGGCCCTTGACCTGGTGCACGTTGCTGACCACCACGCCCGGCGTGAACTGGAAGTCCGCCCGCTCCGCCCGTCGCACGTCGGCCACCCCCGCCGCCTGCAGGCCCTTCGCCCAGCGATCCGCCGCCGCCTTGGGCAGGCACAGCACCGCCACCAGCGACCGCGGCCGCTCCTGCCGGAAGGCCCGCAGCGCACCCGCCGCCGCCCGGATCCACGCCGCCTCGTCGCCCGCCGGCCCCTCGGGCTCCAGCCACTGCACCGCCTCGCCGTCCCGCGCCGCCGCCACCGCCAGGTCCCCCTGCGACGTGGTCCCCAGCGCCCGCAGCGCCAGCTCCATGATCGGCCGGGTCGAGCGGTGGCCCACCTGCAGCGCCTGCAGGCGGATGTCCGTCGTCCCCTTCGCACCCAGCCGCTCCAGCAGCGGCTCGAAGCCGTCGAACCAGGCGTCCTCCAGGATGCGCTGGGCCGGGTCACCGGCGATGGTCACGCTCTTGGCCGCGTCCGCCGCGCCCACCAGGCTGGCCAGCTCCAGCGCGCCCAGGTCCTGGGCCTCGTCGATGACGACGTGCGCGTAGCGCTCCGACCAGGGCACCTCCAGCTCGGGCAGGTGGCGCCGCTTCTCCTGGCCCAGGCGCAGCAGCAGGGCCACGTCCTCGAAGGCAAGCTCCCCCTTCTCGCGGCAGCGCGCCGCCGCCATCGCCACCTGGGGCAGCGCCCCGTGCAGGGTCGGCGGCAGGTGCGGGGCCAGGGCCTGCGGGTCCTCCAGCATCGTCCACAGATCCCGCCGGTGATCGGACAGCCGCCGCAGCACCTGGGCCCGCAGCGGCCGCAGCGCACCCGCCAGCGGGCCCCCGGCCGCCGAGGTGAACAGTTGCGCCAGCCGAGCCAGCCCGTGGCCCCAGGTCTCTGTCCACGCCCGGTCCGCCTCGGGCACCTTCTCCACCACCCATGCGCCCAGCCGCTGGCCGAGCTGGTGCAGCGTCGCGTCCACCGCCGCCTCCATCCCCGGGTGCCGCTTGAGCCGCCCCACCTCGGCCGCCCCCGGGGGCGCGAAGCGCGGCTCGATGCCCCCCTCGCGCAGCATCCGGCTGGCCCAGGCGTGGAAGGTGTCCGCCCCCACGCCGGGCACCCCCAGCTCCGGCAGCACCTTGGTGATGTAGGTCCGCAGCGCCTTGTTGAACATCACGATCAGCACGTCGCTGGCGCGGAAGCGCCGCGGATCCTGGAAGTGCAGCCAGGCCACCCGGTGCAGGGCCACCGTCGTCTTGCCGCTGCCCGCCCGCCCCCGCAGCAGCACCACCCCCGCCTCGCGCTGGGCGATGACCGCGAACTGCTCCCGCGTGATCAGCGAGACGATGTCCGGCAGGTGGTGATCCTCGCGCTCCGCCCGCTGGTCCGCCCGCGCCGGCGGCAGGAAGGCCCCCGCCGGCGTGCGGCGCAGCACCTCGTCGCCGCGCTGGGCCTCGACCAGCACCCCGCTGCGTAGGTCCACCCGCCGCCGCGCCGCCAGCCGCCCCTCGCGCACCCGGCCCGCCAGCTCCTCCTCGTACTCCTCGCCCTCCTCGTACTCGTAGTAGATGCGGCTCACCGGCGCGTGCCGCCAGTCCACGATGCGCAGCCCGCCCTCGACCACCCCCACCTTGCCCAGCATCAGCTCCTGCCTGCGGTGGCCCTCGTCCAGCACCAGCCGCGCGAAGTAGGGCGTGCCCAGCGGCAGCTCCCGGCTCTTGCGGGCCGCCCGGTGCGCCTGCAGCGCCTGCTTCTCGGCCTCCAGCGCCTCCTCCAGGGCCTCGCGCTGGATGCGCTCCCGCATCGCCAGGGCCAGCGCGGCGTGCGCCTCCTTCACCCGGGCGACGTACTCCTGGTCCAGGGCCGCGTCCGCCTGCTGCAGGGCGCGCAGGGCCGGCAGCACGCGATCGAGGGCGGCCTGCTCCTCGGCCACCCAGGCGGGCGGCTCGTGGAAGTCGGGGGAGGGCGAGGGGGAGGAGGCCATGGCAGGGGGGCTATCCGGGCGCAGGCGAGGCAGCATGACGCAGGGCACTGCGCCGGAGCGGCCTGCATTCGGGGTTGCACGTGCTATGGTTCCTCCTGCCGGACGGGCAATCGTTCGACCGGCGTCAACAGACGAAGGAGTCCATGATGCTTCGCTTCGCTTCTGCTGATCGTGAGCTTCGGGGTTGAGGCCCGTGCGGCCTGCATCGACCAGCCGGAGAACCCGACGTCCCGCCCGAAGTGCTCCGGGGGGGAGGGTCTGCTCGATGTGTGCCAGCGCGTGGGGCACCAGATGATCTGCGACCTGAACCGCAACGGCTCGACGGAGGGGGCCTGGGCCGTGGCCATCAAGGACGAGACCTCCACCCAGGTCTTCTGCGGAAGTGACTACTGCTCGTGGGGGACCGACGGGGCCGGCAACGCCTACTTCTGCCCCTGGGACACCTTCGACGGGGACCTGACCCACGTCCGCCTGATCGGAACGGAGAACGTCGACAACCTGTACTTCTGGTACGACCACCCGCAGTACCCCAACCAGGACCTGGACGCCTGGGGCTCCAGCGACCTGTACGGCCAGATGTACGGCAACGAGGAGGACGACTGCCTGGACGGCTCGGCTCGCGACACCGCCGAGTACTACGAGGAGCTCTTCGGCGACGACGGCGGTGACATCATCCTCGGCCGCGGCGGGCTGCACGACACGGTCTTCGCGGGTGGGGGCAACGACATCGTCACGACCGGCTCAGGCGACGACACGATCTTCCTGGGCGGGGGCGACGACGAATGCGAAACGGGAGCGGGCAACGACTCGGTGGCCGGAGGGACGGGCCACGATGAGGTGTGCACCGGGGAGGGGGACGACACCGTGGACGCCGGGTCGGGGAATGACTGGGTGAACGGCCAGACCGGCACCAACCTCATCGCCGGTGGGCTCGGAACCGACGAGTGCGCGAACGGTTGGCTGCCCCTCGAGTGCGAAGGCACTACCGCCCTCTCCTGCCCATGACCCTCCTCCTCCTCCTCCTCGCCTGCACCGACAAGGCCGGCCCCTCCGTCGAGGACAGCGGTGCGCCCTGCGCGCCCTCGGCCTGGTATCCCGACGGCGACGGCGACGCCTTCGGTGCCGGTGAGGCGGTGGAGACCTGCGCGGCCCCCGCCGACCACGTGGAGGTCGGCGGGGACTGCGACGACAGCCGCGCCGAGGTCCACCCCGGGGCGACGGAGAGCTGCAACGGCCTGGACGATGACTGCGACGGGCTGACCGACCCCCCCACGGCGGTCGATGTCGCCACCTGCACCTGGGATGGAGACGGGGACGGGTGGGGCAACCCCATCGTGTCCTACACGGCCTGCCACTGCAACGACGGCTACACCACCCAGGCGGGGGACTGCGACGACACCGACCCCGACCGCCACCCCGGCGCCGCCGAGACCTGGTACGACGGAATCGACCAGGACTGCGCCGAGGATGACGACGACGACGCGGACCAGGACGGCTGGACCTGGGACAGCACCGGCGGGCTGGACTGTGACGACCAGGACCCCGCCGTGAACCCCGACGCCGTGGACATCTGCGGCAGCGGTGTGGACGAGGACTGCGACGGAGCGCGACCGGACTGCGGGTTGTTCGGCGAGCTGGCCCAGGGAGATGCGTGGTTGACGGTGGCGACGGATCCGGAGGTGGATGCGCGCTCCCTGTTCTCCCAGACGGTGGCGCACGCGGGCGACAACGACGGGGACGGGCTTCCAGAGCTGGTCGAGGCATACTACGACCACGATGGTGTGGACAACCTGGCCTACCTGGTGATGGAGCCGGCGGAGACGGGCACCTGGCACCCGACCACGCTGGTGGTCGGTTCGATGCGACCGACGACCGAGCCGCCGGTGCACCGCGAGCATCAAGAAGTGTACGGCCGCCTCCTGACGGAGCTGGACATCGACGATGATGGCCACAATGACTTCGTCGTCGGGACTGCTCACCAGATAGATGGGTCAGGCCTGGACCCGTCTGACCACTCCCGTTTGGACATCTGGCACGGCCCTATCATCGGTGAGCACACGAGCGACGACGCGGTCTCCATCGTCGGCCTTCCCGGGCTCGACACCTGGATGCGGGACATGGCAGTGCTTTCGGTTCCATCGGAGGGAAGTGACTGGCAGATTGTGGTCACGCCCGAGCACCACGCCAACTTCGAGGCCGGCCGTGTGGAGGGCTGGATCCTGAACGAGGAGTCCTTCGACTCAGGCCTCGACGCCGCGCCCCGGTTCTACCCGCCCGCTGATCGGCGCCCTCGGGGCGACGTCCTGGCCGAGGACTTGGACGGAGACGGGTTCCGCGACGTGGTGATGTCGGCCCTGGGGGCGGATGTGCGAATGGAGGAGTACCCCGGGACGGTCTGGCTCCTGCGGGGTCCCATCGAGACCGACATGTCCCTGGCGGATGCCGACGCGACCTTCGTGGGAGAGTCACCGGGTGACCACTTCGGAATGGCGCCCGCGGTCGTCCACTTGGAGGACGGACGACAGGCGCTGGCCTTGCCAACGTGGTGGTCCGCGGCTATCCCCGGTGTCCGCCTGTTCGACGCCACGTTGAATGGCCAACAGTCATCCTCGAATGCACTGTCGTCCATCGTCTCCGATGGCACGGTGGCGCTGGCTGTGGGACATCATGGCCTGCTCGACGCTGGTGACATCGACCAGGACGAGACCCTCGAAGTGGCCATGGCGGCCAGGGTGTCCGACGACGAGGACGCGGTCGCCCTCTACGAAGCTCCCACCTCCGGCACGCTCTCCGCCGACGACTGGCAGGCGTGGATCACCTTCCCCAGCAGCGACGCCGGCTCCCGCATGCTCTCCGGCGTCGACTACGACGGGGATAGCTTCCCCGACCTGGTCATCGGGCAGCCCAGTTGGGGGGACGGCGACTACCAGAGCTTCGGCCGCCTCCAGATCTTCCTCGGCGGGCCGGACGGGTTCTGAGCCTGGCCGCGCACGGCGGCCCGCGCGATAGACCCGCCCGGTGAAGCGCCTCTCGCCCGTCCTGCTCGCCCTGCTCGCCGCGGTGTACGTGGCGACGGTGCTGCCGGCCTGGCGGGCGGTGACCGGGGTCACGCACGGCCGCGACTACGCGACCTACCACTACGCGGCGCAGGAGGCGCGGGCCGGCGGGGACCCCTACGACGCGGCGGCGCTGTCGCGGCGGGCCCGGGCCGAGGGCACGCGGGCGGCGGTCCACCCCTGGTTCTACCCGCCGCCGGCCCTGCTGCCCTTCGAGCCCCTGTCCAGCCTGCCGCTGTCGACGGCCTACCGCGCCTGGTTCTTCGTGCAGCAGGCCTGCCTGCTGGGTGCCTTGTGGGGCATGTGGCGCTGGTTCGGGGCGCGGCCGCTGTTGCTGGGGCTGCTGGCGGTGGGCTTCACGCCCATCCCCGACAACCTGAAGATGGGGCAGGCCAACCTGCCGGTGCTGCTGCTGACGGTGCTGGGGCTGTGGCGGGGAAGCGGCCTGCTGGTGGGCGCGGCGGCGATGGCCAAGATGTCGCCGGCCCTGTACCTGGCCAGCTTCGCGGCCCAGCGGCGGTGGCGGCCGATCCTGGTCGCCGTGGCCACGGCGGTGGGACTGTCCGTCCTGGCCCTGCCGCTGGTGCCACTGTCCACCCAGGTGCGCTTCTACACCGAGATCCTGCCCGGCTTCGCCAGCGGCCACTACAACGGCCTGGGCGTGCCCATCAGCCTGCCGGCCAACCACTCGATCCCCGACCTGCTCCACCAGCTCTGGCCGGGGCCCGACGCCCACAGCCTGGACCCCCGGGCCCGGATCGTGGGCCAGGCGCTGTCGCTGTCGCTGCTGGCCCTGCTGTCCTGGCTGGGCCGCGCCCCCCGCGATCCGCTCTCGCAGGCCAACCACCTGGGGGCGATGACGGTGCTGCTGCTCATCACGCCCGTGTACGCCTACGAGCACCACCTGGTCCTGGCCCTGCTGCCCGCCGCGGCCGCGCTGCAGGCGCTGTGGGAGGGGCGGCTGCCCCGCCGCTGGCTGTGGCTGGTGCTGCCGGCGCTGTTCTTCGTCGCCTGGCCCCTGTACTGGCTGCGCGACGCGCAGAAGGCACTGCCGGCGCTGTCCTGGTGGATCCAGGAGAGCAAGTTCCTGGGGCTGGTCGGCCTGGGGCTGGCCAACGTGGTCGCCGGCCGGCGCTGATCAGCCCCGGCCCCGCTCCGTCGCCGCGGCGGCCAGGAAGACCAGCGCCAGCCACACGAGCTGGGCCAGCAGCAGGTGGCCGAGCTGCATCCACAGGGGCGCCAGCGCCAGCAGGTTCGCCCAGCCGAAGGCCACCTGGCCCACGGTGAGGGCGGCGAGCAGGGCCGCCTGCCGCCACACGAGGCCGGTGCGCCGCAGGGCCGAGAGCGCCGCCGACACGACCAGCAGCACCGCCGCCGTCGCCATCGCCGTCAGCGGGTGCAGGCCGCGCAGGCGCAGCAGGAAGTGGGCGTTGGGGTCGAAGTCCTGGGCCAGGCCGTGCGCCAGGCTGTGCGAGGGGAAGAGCGTGTCGCCCAGCGCCGCGATGCCGCCGGTCACGCCGACCGCGAACATGCCGACGACCCCGGCCAGCACCAGCCAGGGCACCGGCCCCTGGCCCGCGAACAGGGTGACCCCCTGCCGGGCCGCCGGCCGCCGCCCCCACCACGCCGTCAGCCCCAGGCAGGCCATCAGCAGGAAGGTGTTGACCAGGTGGAAGCCCATCACGCCGGCGCGCAGGGCGCTGTCGTCGTTCGCCGTCAGCTCCAGCAACACGATGGCCGCGCCCACCAGCGCCTCGAAGACCATGAACAGCACGCCACCCACCGCGGTGCGTCGCACCACGTCGCCCCTGGGGAAGGCGCGGAAAGCCAGCACCGCCACCGCGATCACGAAGGGCAGGGCCAGGCCGCTGGTGAGCCGGTGGGTCAGCTCGATGAGCGTCTCCACCGAGGGGTCGCGGGGGATGACCTCCCCGTTGCAGATGGGCCAGTGCCGGCCGCAGCCCGCGCCGGAGCCCGAGGCGCGCACGAAGGCGCCCCACAGGATCACGAAGAGCGTGTAGAGCACCAGGCCGACGGAGAGGGGGCGGAACCAGGACATGCCGCCGGCTATCCGGGCGGGAGCGGGCGCGGGACCGGTCAGTCCAGGCTGCCGGCGTTGCGCTCGGCCGCCTGGAGCACGCCGTCGCCGTCGTCGTCGCGGAACAGCCGGCTGTCCTCCTGCAGCGAGAGCACCAGGCCGTCGTGCCGGTTGTCGGTGTCGTCGATGACCACGTGCTGGCCGCTCTGCAGCCCCAGCGCCGACGCCGAGGTCCAGGCCGCCTCGCCCAGCTCCAGGATGTAGGCGCGGGAGAGCGAGGCGTCCGGCCACATCTTCTCCTCCTCCTGCAGCGTGCGGACCAGGTCGCCCACGTCCAGGACCAGCTCGAAGGTGCCGCCGGCCGTGCCGTGGCCCTCGATGGTGACCGTCTCGCCCGTCTCGACGCCGATGGCGCAGACGTCCAGCGGCAGCGGCAGCGCCACGCCCAGCACGTTGGCCGGGTTGCCACCGTTCAGGGCGGGCGTCGCACAGGAGTCGGCGCGGGGCACGCCGTACTCCAGCGTCACCTCGTCGAAGACGATGTTGGTCGCCGGGGCCATCTTGATCGTCAGCTTCGGGTTGCCGACGTAGATGCTGGCATCCGCGGGGGTGGAGAGGGAGAGGAGGAAGGGGACCACGAACAGAGACATGGAGGGCTCCGGAAGGTCCCGGCGCCGAGGAGCCGACGCCGGTTGCCTCCCCCGTCGCGGCAGCCCCGCGGACCCTGACAGCAGGTCGCAAGAAAGTCCGCGACCCCCAGAGCGCGGTTAGGAGCGCCGCCTCTGGAGCCCCTCGTGTCCGCCCCCAGCGTCTTCGCCTTCCTCGACTACCGCCGCTTCATCGAGGCCTGGGTCGAGTGGCGATCCACCCAGCGCGCCGGCTACGGCCTGGGTGTCTTCGCCATGAACGCCCGCCTGGGCCGCGCCACCCTGCCCAACATCCTGGGCGGCCGCCGCCACCCCAGCCCCGAGACGCTGGACGGCATCGCCGAGGCCATGCACCTCGACCCGCAGGAGCACGAGTTCCTCTCCTTGCTCGTCGACATCCAGCGCGCCTCCACCCTCGACGAGCAGGCCCGCCTGCTGCGCGCCATCTTCGCCCACCCCCGCTACGCCGCCGGCAGCCAGCAGGACCCCGACCTGGTCGAGGCCCTCACCTCGGGGTGCAGCGGCGTCATCTTCGAGCTGTCCCGCCTGCCCGGCTTCCAGGCCGACCCCGCCTGGATCGCCGCCCGCCTGCGGCCCGAGATCGGCGTCGACGAGGTCGCCACCGCGCTCGACGCCCTGCGCCGCGCCGGCCTGGTCGGAGCGGACGCCCCCCACCGCGTCCACACCCCCAGCCAGGTCGACCACATCGCCGCCCGCCGCGCCCACCTGGCCGCCCTGGACGCCGCGCGGCAGGCCCTGGTCCAGGTCCCCTGGGACGAGCGCGAGTTCCACTTCACCACCGTCTCGGTCCCCGAGAGCGCCGTGCCGGCCATCCTGACCGAGGTCAAGGCCGCGGTCGAGCGCGTGCGGGACCTGGCCGACAAGTACCGGGACGAGGGCGAGGCGGTCGTGCAGGTCCAGGTGCAGGCGTGGTGGGCGGGGAAGCAGGTGAGAGGGGGTGTTTCGGGAAGTGAAAACACTTGATGGGGGGGTGGGGGTGGGGCTTGTGGTAGAACCTCGGCGCCCAGGGAGCCCGCAAGCTCATGCCCGCCGAATACCTGCTCCTCGTCAGCCTCGGTCCCGTGCAGGACTTCATCGCCAGCGCCCGGCGCTGCCAGAAAATGCACGATGCCGCATGCAGGGGAACGGCCCAAATGCCTGGATTGCCTCGGACCGTTGCTGGCCGACCTACCGGTACCCTGCGGCGGAACCTGAGCACGCAGACGCGGGTCTGAAGGCACGCTTCCGTCACCGCTTGGATCGGTCCGACACCGGATGCGGTCGTGGCCGATGCTCCGGAAGGGCCGCAACGAGCAGATGACCGTCCAGGAAGGCGGCGGGTCCGTGGCACCAGGTCGAGTAGTCACCCACGACCGGGTTGAGGCCGACAAAGAACGGGGAGTAGAACTTCGCTGTCGCGAGATCGAGCGTCTCAACTGCCCCCCTGAGCAGGTCGCTCCACTGTTCCAGTGCCGACAGGTCGAGCGTCAGGGTTGCTGGATCCTCGTGCTTCTCGCGAAGGAACGTCCCAAGGTCGGAGAGCCCGCGCTCATCGAGCCACTCCGGAAGGGCGAATCTCCACGTTCCAAGCTCGGTCGCACAGGCTGAGCGCCACCTTGCCTCGAAGTCCGATGGCCTGACGTGGTCGATGCAGCAGCGCGCGGAGACGAACCACCAGGTCATGGATCTGAGCCGAGCCAGGGCGCGCAGGCGAGAACCGACCGCCCGCTGGGTGGTGGCTTCCGAGCCATCGAGCCGCGCGTTGCCGAGTTCCTGGACGATCTGGTTGAGCAGGGCGGATGCGCGCTGAGCCTGGGGGCCCGCCAACGAGAAGACTCCCGAGACCTCGGCGTCTATCACCCTCCCGCCGACACTCACCTGTTCCGGTCCGTCGCTGTCTCGGTCGCTGGCCGGCACGTACCCGCGGTGCAACCAGCGGCGCCGGTGGGCAGGAACCTGGACGAGCTCCGTGCCGAGATCCCCGATGCCCCCTCTCCAGCCGTTCGCCACCCAAGAAGCCGCCTCACGATGGGCGACGATCCAGTCTGACCACGCCGGTACCGTCAAGGCGTCGAGTTCGGCTTCCGCCGCACTCTTTCGGTTTTCGGCTTCGTCGAGCGCCAGCCTGGCTTCTCCGTGCCGTGGATTGTCCTCGGGCAACGACAAGACGGCGCTCAGGCGCGACCGGGCTTCGGCAACCTTGCGATCGGCCGCCTCGACACGCTTCTGCCTGCGGGCGCGGCGAGCCTGGACGGCCCGGACCTCCGCCCGCCACGCCCGCCTGGCTTGGCGTAGGGCCTCCCGTCGCGCGGCCGTCGCTTCGTCGACGTCGGGCTCCTCCTTCCACGACGGCTCCCGTCCGGCAGCCGACGCTGCTGCTTCGAGGCGGTCGACCAGGGTGTCGACTTCCGCCGCCCGTTCCTCCCATGGGATGCCGTCCGGTTGGATCTCGAGCTTGCTGACCAAGGCCATGCCTTCCTGTACGAGCGCGTCCAGGTCCCGTGACTCGCTCGATCCTCGGTAGCGGAGCTGATCGCCGATCACATCCCAGAGATCGAGGTGCTCGTCCATCTCGCTGCCCAGGGAGACCTCGCCGGCCTCCGATGGCGGGACCGCGGTGACCTCGGAGCGCGCTTCTCCCCTGAGCAGCCTCTCCACGCTCGAAAGCGAGAGGCCAATCCGACCGAGATCGTGGTCCCTCATCCGCTCCACGAAGAGCCGACCCGATGGCTGGAGCCAGAAGTCCTCCTCGACGATCCCGGTCCACGGGTGGCGGCGTGACCAGCGGACGAGGCGGAGCATGTCCGAGCACAGCCGCAGCCTGGCCCTGGCGTCCCGGATGGGAGCAGCGTCCCTCCACCGCACGGAGCCCAGCGGCGGCGCCTCCACCACGATGCACTCCAGATACCCTCGCCCGCCGCGCTGGGCGGCGAGCGGTCGTGGGAAGAGCCCATCCCCCCGGTCCTGACGCCAACGCTCCCACAGACCCGGCGACATCTCGGGCTCCGTGCGGATCGCCAACCCGAGGGAGCCCTGGCCATCATCGACCCACGCCGGGAATGGCCCGTTTCCGGTCGGTGCCACGTACCTCCACCCGGGCGCCACGGACGCGCCCGGGTACGCCGACACGTTGCCGCGGCACCACCGCTCGAACTCCATCTGGGCCTGGTCGCCAGCGCCGTCGGATCGGGCCTCGGCGCGTTCTTCGAGCCAACCGGCGAGCCCGGCCCAGCGTTCGCCCTCCTCTCCGAGCGCGTCTCGCAGGTGGACCCGCAGGTCGTCCGGCCCCTCGGCGGTGACCGGGGGCGCTCGCCCGGTGAGGACGTAGGCGAGGAGCCAGGCCAGCGCATGGAGATCGGCCCAGAGCCACTGCTCGTCGATCAAGGTGCCCGCCCGCTGGGCGCGAGGAGCGTAGGGCTCCACCCCCCAACCGCGCCCCAGCATCGCGGTCGAGAGCCGGCTCGTGCCGATGGGGTTTGCCCCATCCTTGGCGCACCCCAGGTCCACCAGGACTGGCATCCCGTCACGGCGACGCACGAGGACGTTGCCAGGGTGCAGATCCCGGTGTGTGACGCCGTGCCGGTGCAGGTCGGCCACCGCCTGGACCAGCGCGCGCGCGAGGGGTACACGAGCATCGCGGTCCAGCTCGACCAGGTGCCGGTCGAGGGTCGGACCATCGATCCACTCCATCACGAGTGTGGGGGGCTTCTGCTTCAGGAGTTCTGGGCGGTCCTCGTACCGCACGACTCCGGAGAGCTGACTTCCGAGCCGCGCGAGGCGCCGGTAGACTTCGACTCGCTTGTCGGACAGCGGACCACGGGCCAGAATCTTCAATGCCGAGGGAGGCGATCCTGCTGGCGCGTCGTGGCGTGTCGCGAGGACGACCTGCCCGAAGCTACCCCTCCCCAGCGAGCGTTCCAGCCGCCACTCCTGCCGGAGACGCTGGAGGTCCTCCTCGTTCAACCCGAACTTGTTGTCGTGGCGGAAGCGCTGAACGACCTCGCTCGGGAAGTGCAACGGGACCAGAGCCGACCACGTGCGCTTCTCACCGAGCGCGACCTGCCGGGGGCGCGTTCCTGTACAGCGAGCGAAGGTCGGCTCGGCGAGCATCTGTTCTCTGGACTTCTGCCCCCGCTCGTCGCGCTCCTGGGGAGGTGACAGGAGGCCGAGCCGCTTCTGTTCCGATGCGCTGCCCCGCGGGGACGGCTCCTCGGCGCACAGGCAGACCAGCGGATGGAGGTTGAAGGCGAGGATTCCAGGCGGCTCGCCATCCTCATCTTCGAGGACGAGGTAGGGGACGTCGACGCACGGTTCATCCGCGCCATCCCAGGTCCCTCGCCAGTCCTCGACCCGCGCGGCTCCAGTGCCGCGGTGGCACTCGACGAGCTGCCAGTGAAGCCGTCGGCCGTCGTCGGTCGTCAACTTCTCCTTCTTCACGCTCGTGACCACCCTCGCCCGAAGGAGCCAGTCCACCTTGTGCAAGAAGGCGAGGAGCCGGTCCTCCCAGTCCCCAGGCGGTAGGCTCGTATCGTGCTGCCAGGCCGAACGGCTGGCCCAGGCGCCGGCTACGATCTCGGGTACGCCCTTCAGCTTCTCCTTCCACGAGGCCCTCTCGGCCGCCGCCCCCTCGATGAGTCTCCTCCAGGCGCGGTCGTAGTAGGCGAGCTGTCCCCAGTCGTTCGGGCTGGCCTTCCCGAACACGAGCGCGTCCACGTTCACGCTCCTCGGCGCCATCAGCACGGCAGCCCCGGCGACGAAGGAGTAACGCAGAAGCACGTTGAGGATCTCGGTGCCATCGCCCCCACCGCGCGGGTCCACCGCGTACCGGTGCAGCGGCCACGCCACGAATGGGGGGGTCTCCTCGCACAGGGTGGCGAGGTGAGCCTTGAGCCGCTGCTGGGAAGGCGAGGCCACGAGGGGTTCTCCGCAAGGCGACGAGCAGGTTACCTAACGTACCTTCGTCAAGTTCGCGCTCGGCTGTCCGGAGTGGGCTCGATCGCGCGTCTACCTGGCGTCCCGTCCCCGGGAGGCACCTTGATCGCAGACAGCTACCCCCCATTCCAGACCCGCCTCTCCGTCGTGCTGGAGGCCGCCGGCTTCGACCCGGCGCTGGGTCCAGCGCTAGTTCGAGGCGACCGCGGCCTGCCCGAGAACCCCGGGCTCGCCCTCGTGGCCGTCGATCCGCCCGCCATCCAGCAGCTCGTGCTCGCCTCACGGCGCGCGGTCACCCGGAAGGGCGCCAGCGACCGCCTCGCGGCCTGGGACACCGACCTTCGCGCCTGGCAAGGGGACCTCGCCGCGCTGGGCCCCGTGGCACCGCTCTACGCGGGCGGCGGCCAGGCGGTCCTGCTTTCCACGGTGCGGCACGCCGCGACCGTAGCCGAGGGCCTGCGGGCCAGGTTCCAGAAGCGGCTCTTCGGGCGGCTCGGCGCTGCCGTGCTCCCGGTCTCTCCCCGGATGCTGGTGGAGGGCCCGGCGCAGCCCGAAGGCAGCGTTGTCTCGTCCCTCGGCAAGCTCGGGCTCCGCAGCCCGACGCGAGGCTTCGGCGCGCTGCTCTCTCCGCTGATGGCCCGGCTCCGCGCCGACAAGGATGCCGCTGTTCCGACCCAGCCCGTGGCCGGCAGGCGCTGCGCCGAGTGCGGCACCCGCTCCGCTTCGGAACGGGGTCCGGATGGAACAACCCGGGTCTGTGAAGCCTGCGCCATCTTCCGGCAGAACGGCGGGAGGGAAGATCTCGTCACCTTTGCCGACCTGGGAGAGGGCCGCGTGCTCGCCTACCTCTACGTGGACGGCACGGGGATCGGCTCCAAGCTCGCGGGGCTCGGGTCGCTCGCGGAGTACGAGCGTTTCTCCTCTGCCCTGCTGCGCGCCTTCGACTACGAGGGCGTTGTACTGCCGGCGATGGAGCGGGCCGGTCACCGCTCCCGGGACGAAGTGGTCCCCGTGCTGCGCGGGGGTGACGACCTCCTGCTCGTGCTCGGCGCCACGAGCGGACGCGGAGCCTTCGCGGCCACGGTCGAGCTAGTGGCCGGGATCGAGCGCGCGCTCGACGATGGCGGCTACGACGATGTCGGCGTCGGCGTCGGGCTCGTCGTCAGCGCGCACCTCCAGGCCCGCCAGGGCTTCGACCTTGCCAAGAAGCTCCTCCAGAGCGCCAAGGTCCGCGCCCGGCGGAGCGGAGCGCGCTCCGGGATCGACTTCGAGGTGGTCCAGGGTGGCGCCGTGCTTGGTGAGTCCCTTGAGGCCATCCGCGAGGACCGCGAGAGGCCCGTCGAGAACCCGGCTCCGTGGCCCGCGGGCAGGAAGCTGCGCCTGCACCGCCGTCCACTGCTGTTGGACGAGGCGCGCGCCCTGCTGGAAACCAGCGAGCACCTCGAAGAGGATCAGCGTGCGGTCCTGTACCGGCTCGAAGAAGAGCTCCGGCGCGACATGCTCGCCGGGCTCTCCGCCGCCACCTACGCCCTCGCCCGCCAGGACGCGACCCTCGCCCAAGGCCTGACAGGCCACGCGCGACCTCCGGTGCCCGGACCCACCGTCGACCTGGGCCTGCTCTGCGCGCCCTTCGACGAGGGCAAGGTGAAGGGCTGGTCCACCGCGATCCCCGACCTGCTCGACCTGCACCGCATCACCAGGGGAAGCCGCCCATGAACACCCGCGAAGGCACCCTCCGCGTCCTTTTTTCGGGCCCGCTGCTGGTCGGCGGGCACACGCACGCTGGTGGTTCCCTCGACGCGGCGACCGCCCGCCACCGGAAGCACGAGGACCGCCCGATCATCCCCGCTTCGGCGCTGAAGGGCGCGCTGCGCGAGGCGGTCTTTCGCTTGAATCCAGGCTGTTGTCTGCCTTGGACTCCGTGCAAGGGCACCGACCGCTGCCTGGTCTGCGCGATTTTCGGGCCTTCCGGCGTGGACCGCCCCGGCGTGGTTGACGACGGCGAGAGCGCCGATGCCGGCTGGCTGGGCGCGGGCCTTCGCGTCGGGGACGCCGTCGCCGCAGAGCGCGTGTCCTACCAGGTCCGGCACGGGGTCTCCATCGACCGCTTCACCGGTGCCAAGGTGGACGGACGGCTCTTCCGCCGGGAGGTAGCCGCTCCGAGGCGCGATGAAGTGCTCTTCGAAGCTCCACTGCAGGTTCGCTTGAACGAGGATCAGCTTGCCCGCCTGCGCGAAGCCTCCGCCGTGGTGGACGGGATCGGCAACAGCCAGTCGCGGGGCATGGGCCGGATCAGGCTGGAGATCGTGCTTCAAGACACCTCCAAGAAGAACCCTCCCAGCGTCGAGATCAACATCAACAACCCCGGTGATGCCCTGGTGGAGGTGGAGGCGCTGGAGCCCCTGCACCTGGGCGGACTCCCGGACGGGGGCAACGTCAAGGCCAGCGAGCGGGTGATCCCCGGCGCGGCGCTGCTGGGCGCGCTGGTGGCGGCAGCTCGCCGAGCAGGCATCGACAAGGACCAAGCTGGACGCCTGTTCGGCCTGGCGCTTTCGGCCTCGGATCTGCTGCCCGCCAAGTCGGGAAGCGGCGCCTTCCCCGCTCCCATTCCGCGAACCGCGCTGCACTGCCCCACCTGTGGACATACCAGGGACTACCTGGTCGTCGAGCTGGCTGCCCGCGCCCTCGCGGAGCGCGGACTCGATGTCGGGCCTCCGCCGACCTGCCCGGTTTGCCGGGCCAGGAGCGACTCCGACGTCACCTTGAAGCCGCTTTCGGGCGCCGTCTGGCCCCAGGTCGAGATTGCCAGTCGGGTGGTGACCCGGCTGGCGCGCGACCCCGCCACGCGCTCCGCGGCTCCGGGCCTGCTCCACCTGCGCGAGCAGCTCGAACCGGATGGCGTGGTGTTCCGCGGCACGCTCTCGGGGCTCAACGCCGAGAGCCTTGCCCTGCTCCAGCGCATCGCTCGGGAGCCTCTGTTCATCGGCGGGGCGCGCTCCCGCGGCCTTGGTCGCGCGCGCGTACGCCTGCTGTCCCTGCCACGAGACTTCGATCCCAAGCGGCGCATCGAGTCTTTCCGCACAACTGCGCGCGTACTGGCGCCGCTCTGGTCCTTCCTCGGCTGGGACGCGGACAGGCTGCTGCCCGTGCTCGTACGCACTCCGCTGGACCTGGGCGACCCGGGCCAGGCGCCGGGCGCGCTCGGCCAGCAGCTCTTCGGAGGCGATGCCAGCCTGCTCGGCTGCTGGCAGCGCACGACATGGCGCGCCGGCTGGGATGACTGGGCAGGAGCCCCACTGCCCCTCCGTCCGGTCGTGGCCCCGGGCAGCGTCTACCTGTTCTCGGCCCCCTCCTTCGATCCCCAGCACCTCCGACAGGCGGAGATCGCTGGGATCGGCGATCACACTCGCCTCGGCCTCGGCCGGCTGTACTTCGGATCTCCACTTTCCATCTTCCAAGGAGCCTGACCATGCCCCTCACCCCAGACGCAGAGGCCGCCCGACAGGCCCTGCCGTTGTTCCAGGAGGGCAACCCCTTCCTCGCCGCGGTGCGGCGGGCCAACGCCACCGCGCTGCGCACCCTGCTCTCCGCCGCGGCGGCCGCGAGCGTGCCCGAGGAGATCGACATCCTGCTGCGCTACCAGGCCGCGCGGGGGGTGATCCCCCAGGAACTGCGCGCTGCCCTCCAGCCCGAGTTGGAGAATTGCGCGAGGCGCGACAAGGACGCCCCCATGGGCCACATCGTCGCCTTCCTGGGCCAGATCGTCCGCCTGCACAAGAGCGTCGAGCAGAGGGGGAGGTGAACATGCACCCGGCCATCGATCCCGAGCTTCTGTTCTTCGACACGCTCAAGAACCGCTACCTCATCCGCGCCGACCTGAAGGCCCGCACCGCGTTCCGCATCGGGCGTGGCAAGGAGTTCACCGCAGCGTTGACCGACCTCCCTCAGCTCATGGCCAGCGACGACGACCAGGGAGGGCGCCGGGTTCTGGTCCCGGGGTCGAGTTGGAAGGGCCTGTTTCGCAGCAGCGCCGAGCGGCTTCTGCGCGCATTGGGGTCGCAGGGAGCCTGCGATCCCTTCCACGACCCCTGCCTCAAGCCTCTCGGCGACGAGGAAAAGAAGCAGGCGGAGAAGCTGCGGGCTCGGGAGCAGGTCCAGCGGGCGAGGGAGAGGCTGCGCGACGACATCTGCCTCGCCTGCGCCACCTTCGGCGCGCCGGGGCTGGCGTCCCACGTCAAGACGGCCGACTGCGTGCTCGACGCTTCGCTCCAGGTGCGCGACGGCGTGGCCATGGACCGCGACCTTGGCCGGGCCTCGGACCGCCTCAAGTACGACTTCGAAGTCGTGGAGCCCGGGGCCAACCTCGCGCTGGAGATCCACCTTGAGAACGCCACCGACTGGCAGGTGGGCCTCCTGCTGGCCATGGTCGAGGATCTCGACGCAGGCTTCGCTCGCGTGGGCGGCTTCGGCAGTCGTGGCCTTGGCTGGCTCGGCCTGAACACGCTCACCGTCACCCGGCAGTCGCTCGCCGATATCGTCGGTCGCCGGCCCGGCACGGCCATCTCCGGCGACGATCTCGAACCCTTCCACGCGGCACTCGCTGAGCTGCTGGAGGCCTGATGCACAAGCTCCTGCTCAACCGCGCCAGCATCGCCCTCAAGCTCAAGCCTCGGGGGGGCTTCCTGATCAAGGACGGCGACAAGGGGCGCACCATGGTCCGCCCCGACCTGCCTGACCTCCAGGCACTGCGCACCCGGGTCGACGGCGAGGAGACCGTCTTCATCCCCGGCAGCTCGCTCAAGGGCGTCTTCCGGTCAGCCTTCGAGCGCCAGCTCCGCAGCTTCGGCGGGGAGCATCACGGGCTGCTGGCCTGCGATCCGCTGAACCCGCGCGGCAACCTCTGCCACGACAACGCGCCGCGCGACGAGAGGGAGGACTCCCCCACCACCCACGCCCGCCTCTGCCTCGCCTGCCGCAGCTTCGGCAGCCAGCAGATCGGTGGCCGGGTCCGCTTCGCCGACGCGCTGCCGTTGTCCGCTGATGATCGCAGGCGGGCGAACCTGACGGAGCAGCGGTCCGGCGTGAGCATCGACCGCAAGTCGGGAGGGCCGTCCCGGGGCAAGCTGTTCGAGATGGAGGTCGTGACGGGAGGGGCGTTCGACACCGCGATCCAGGTCGAGAACTTCCAGCTCTGGCAGCTCGGCATGCTGGCCACGCTGCTGGCCGACCTGAAGGCCGGGGAGCTGCGCCTGGGCTCGGCCACGACCCGGGGGCTGGGCGCGTTTGGCGTGGTCGTCCCCGAGGTGGTGCTCTGGCAGGCCCGGGGCTCGTCCCCCATGGGGGTGAAGTCGCTGGGCGCCCCCACGGAGTACGAGTGGTTGCCGGACGGCGAGTTGCCCGCCGAGGTCATCGCTGGCGCACGCCACCGCCGCAGGCGGGGCGGCCACGAGTGGCGCTTCGAAGGGGATGCGGTCGCCTTGCTCCTGGATGCGGTCGAGTCCGCGGGCTGGGCTCACCTGGAAGCAGCCCAGCAGGACGGTTGGACCGCACTCGCCACGCGGCGCCGGAGGCTGCGCTGATGCCCGAGCCCACGCCCAGCAACTACGTCCCACTCGGCCGCGTCCGACGCCAGGATGGGGCTCCTCGTGATCAGGTCACCCTCGAGGCGTTCCTCCCCGGTCGCTGGTCGGGCTCCCTTGTGCTCACCTACTCCCCCGTGGACCCGGTGCGGGTGGGCAGCGGCGTGCTCTTCCCCCAGCCGGTGCGGGGCCAGACCGAGCTGGTCCAGGATGTCACGCTCGTCCGGGGGAAGCCCGTGCTCCCCGGAAGCTCCGTCAAGGGTGCCGTCCGCTCGCTCGTGGAGGCTATCGGCGGCGGCTGCGACCTGCAGGGGACCTGCCAGCCGCTCTGCGTGGCGTGCTCGCTGTTCGGAACGGTCCAGGGGAACGACTCGTGGAAGGGGCGGGTCGGCTTCGACGACGCGCTCGCGGCGAAAGACGTGAAACTGGGGCTGGCCCGGCTTCCGCGCGCCTTCCCACCGAAGGCGACGGTGGGAAGGCGGGCCTACGGTCCCGCTCCCGAGGGCGTCCGTGGCGAGGACCCCTACTTCGTCGTCATGCCGGGATCGACGCTCACAGGCAGGTTGCTGGTCCACAACCTGGACGACGCCGAACTTGGGCTGGTGCTCACGGCCTGCGGGCTCGACGGTAGCTTCGCTCCGCGCTTGGGAGGCGGCAAGTACCAGGGTCTCGGCCGCACCCGCATCGCGGTGACGTCGGCTCGTCTCCGGCAGGGGCCAGGGCGTCCGCGGGCGCTTCGCGGAGCGGAGTTGGACGAGCGGATCTCGCTCTGGCTCGGGGCCTGGCAGCCTCCAGAGGGCGCCGACAAGGTGCTGGGCGTGCTCCGCCAGCAGATGGGGGTACGATGACCACCGACCCTGCCGTCCTCATCGCAATCTCCGAAGATCTCGCGAAGAAGCTGGTGGGATTCCGCTCCCCGGGATCGGATCGCCCCGTCGATTCGAGCATGCTCGGTACCCTTCAACGGTTCGCGCTTACCCGACCGAGCCCGCGCGACATCGACGCCTTCCTCAAGCTGTACCCACGTTCCTCCTGGGCGCGGTACACCAAGTCCTCCGGTCCGCAGGTCCGTTTCCTCTGCGATCAACTATCAAGCGTTCTTCCCCGCCTGGATCAGGATCTCTTGGCACAGGAGTTTGCCTGGGTACTGGGGACCACGCGCAAGCTGATGGCGATCCAACAGGCCGAGGAGAGCCCCGTTCGACCAGAGCGCGACCGAGCGCGCGACGGGCGCCGCGGCCAGGGTCCCGGTAGGTCCCCTGGCTGGGGGAGGCGCTGATGCCCAGCATCTACGAAATCACCGCCGACTTCGACGCCTGGCTGGAGCGGGTGCAGGCCATCGAGCGTCCGTCGTGGGCGGCGGACGACGCCAGCTACCTTACTCCGGGCGCTGATGGGAAGAGCGCGCTGGAGGCCGAGAAGGAGGACACCCTGGGCAAGTTGCCCGAGGTCAGCCGGAGTGCCCGCGGTGGAACACTGGTCATCTCCGTGGGGAGCCGTCTTCAGCCAGCGTTGCTGTCGGTCGCTGTGCACGAACCCGCCTGCCTGGTCCTGGCAATCTCGGATACCCCGGTGGGATGTGCACAGGCAGACAAGCTGGCGACCCTGCTGCCGCGTCACATCAAAGATGTGCGCAGGGCTGAATACGACCCCACCGACCCCATCGCCGCCTGGGAGCGCATCGCCGCCGCACTCGATCAGGCTCTGCGTCCCGATCGTCCCATCGTGTTCGACATCACCGGGGGGAAAAAGAGCATGGCTGCGGCCGCGTTCTTCCTGGCGGTGGAACGACAGGTGCCGTCGGTCTACCTGGACGGCGAGGACTACAGCGCGGAGCTCGGGCGGCCCCGCCCCGGCACGCTGGGCTTCGCGCACCTGAGCGATCCTGCAGCGGGCTTGGCCCTCACCCGCCACAAGCACATCCAGGCACACTGGTCAAGTCGTGCGTTCGCCGCAGCCGCGGCGGAGGCCGAGGAGGTCGCCGAGCACCTGAAACGCGAGGACCGCCTCCGACACCATGCCTTCGCATACCAGCGGGCAGCGACCTACGCCCGCGCCGCGCATGCCTGGTCGCAGGGGAGGTACGACCTCTGCGCGGCGCTGCTGGAAAAGGTCGATGAGCAGCCGCATGCGTCGATCTCCGAGCTTTGCCGAGAGTGGCCTGACCTGAGCGCAACCGGCAACCTCGACGAGGCGCTGTGCCGGCGGCCATCGCTCCTCTGGCGCTACCTCGCCGACGCCTGGCGCTGGCTCACCTGGCAGGAGGAGGTGATCGACCCTCGGCTCGCGTTCCTGCGTTACTTCGCGTTGGGGGAATTCGCGATGGAGGGATTGCTTGCGGCGGCCCTTGCCGGCGGGAGTGAGTTGGAGGAGTCGCCCGGTCTCAGCAAGTCCACGAGGAAGAACCTCAAAAGGACAAGAGACGATGGAGTCTGGCGATTTCACGACGGGCGACGCCTCGCGCTCCTGCTCGGCTGCAACGACAAGAGCGATCCGGACCTGGGGTTTCAGCTCAAGAACTGGTCAGGGCTGCCCGAGGCCAATCCATGGCACGATGACGCACGTGGCTGGCGGTCTCTGCGCAACAAGTGCGCCCACAACGTCGGCGAGGCCACACCTGAACATATCAAAGAAATTCGACTATGCTGTCGAGAGCTGCTCGTGGCGGGAGGTGGGCGCCTGCCGTATGCGTCGGGAATAACAGAAGAAATCAGCCTCATGCTCGACACCACCACCACCACCACCCTCCAACCCCTATCCAAATTCGTCCACACATGAGCGAACCTGCAGATTTCGCTCATATCCTCAGCCAGCCCGATTCCCGCATCTTGGAGAACACGCAGAACGATAACTTCGTGCGGCCAGTCCAGCGGACATTGGCCGCATTCGCCAACGCGGTAGGTGGCAACCTCGTCCTGGGCAGCGCCGCCGTTCAGGCGCAGGCTTCGGCGAAGAAGCGCGCGACCGGCGTAGCGTCACGTCATGCGGTCGAAGATGTAGACCCTGTCGGCCTACACACGGAATTGAACCAAGATCGGGAAGGGTAGGTTCCGTATCGCTGCCACCTGTATAGAGTGAACTTTGCCACGCATCCCCCCCGCCGACCTCCCCCGCCTCCTCGACGACGCGCTGTTCCGTTGACCCCCCTCACCCCCGTCCTGGCCCACCTGGCCCCCGTCGGCCGCCCGACCCTCCCGCGCGACCTGCCCCGCGCGGTCCGCGGCGCCCTGGGGGCGGCCTTCATGCACGCCGTCTGCGAGCGCGACCGGCCGCCCTCCTGTGTGGGCTGCGACCTGGTCGACCGCTGCCGGATCTCCACCTGGTACGACCCCGGGCGCGCCGGCCTGCAGCGCATCCGGCCCTTCGCCCTGCGCGAGGTCCGCGCGGTGCCCGGGCCCCGCGGGGCGCCGCCAGTGGTGACCATCGACAGCACCTGGCTGGGCCCCGTGCCGGGGCTGCTGGTGGTGGACGCGCTGCGCGAGGTGGCCCGGCGGCTGGGGCCCGGCGACCAGGACACCTGGACCCTGGCGACGGTCCTGGTCCGCGGCGGCGCCGGCGTGGAGGCGGTGGTGGACGCCGGCCGGGTGCGCGCGGACTGGCCCCCGCCCACCGCACTCGATGCCCTGTCCGCCGCTCCCGCCCAGGTCCAGGGCGCGACCATCCACCTGGACCGCCGGGTGCAGCTCGACAAGGAGCACAGCCGACCCACGCTGTCCGGGGTGCTGCGCGCCTGCCTGCTGCGCCTGCGCTCGGTCCAGCGCGCCCTGGACCTGCCGCCCGAGCCCCGCTGGCCCGACATCCCCGAGCTGCCGCACACCGCCGAGCTGAGCTACCAGCGCGCCGCCCGCGACAGCCGCCACCCGGGCCAGCACGTCGACCTGTCCGGCTGGACCGGCACCATCCAGGCCGGGCCGGCGCTGGCACCCTGGGCGGACCTGCTGGCGCTGGGCGAGCAGCTCCAGGTCGGGCGCCACACCAGCGAGGGCCTGGGCGTCCTGCGGATTGACTGGACGTGAAAACAGCTTCCTTCCTACATCACCCCCACCAGATGGGACGCCGCAGCAGCTATGCCACGTGCGAACGGCAGCCACACAGCCGGGCGCCCGTACGCCTCCAGTTGGGACGCGGAGGCTGCGCGGCTGGAGATCCGTAAGCATGCAGCACACCCCGTGTTCCCTCCAGCGCCTCCCGCGGCGAAGCTCCGCGCCGGAGGTTCGAGGACATGGGCCGACATACACCTGTAGCCGACCAGCGCCGCCTGGTCTCGATCTGGCGCGCGAGCGGCGTGGCGATGGCGCCGTTCGCCCGTATGCATGGGATCCACCCGACCACCTTCCGGCTGTGGGTCTGTCGGGCGCGTGAGTCGACCGAGGCGTGCGCGACGCCGGCCTTCCTGGAGGTGGTGGCCCACGAGCCGAAGCCGCCCCTGGCCGTCGAGGTCGGCCCGCACGCGCTGCGGTTCGAGACGCCGCCCCCGCCGGACTGGTTCGCCGCGGTCGTGCGGGGGCTCTCGCGATGCTGACCCCTGGAGGCTCGCAGAAGATCTTCTTGTCCGCGGAACCTGTGGACATGCGCGCGGGCTTCGATCGGCTGGCGGCACGGGTGCTCGCGTCGGGGATGCCGCTGTACGAGGGCGACCTGTACGTCTTTGTGTCGCGGCGTCGGACCCATGCCAAGATCCTGGCCTGGGATCGCAACGGCCTGGTCCTGCTGTACAAGCGCATGGAGACGGGTCGCTTCCACCTCCCGGAGCTGCCGCCGGGC
>JAKLKF010000052.1 GCA_023150805.1 Myxococcota bacterium
GCCGGCCGACGGCGCGGCGCCTGCCAGCCCCGCGCCGGCCACGCCACCCGCCGGTGGCTGAAGCCCGACGGCGCGCCCTGGCCCTGGCTGGCCTGGGCTTGATCGGGATCGCGGCGCTGGTGGGGCTGGACCGGTGGCTGGGCGCCAGCCTCCACACGCAGGGCGAGCTGCGCAGCCGCGTGGAGCGGGCCACGCTGGCCCCCGACGCGCGCCACGTCGTCATCCTCGGCACCTGCCTCTCCGAGCAGCACATCCTGCTGCCGCAGCTCCAGCCCGCCCTGCCGGCCGGCTGGCAGGTCCACAACCTGGGCGCGGCCGCCACCACGCCGGTCGAGTGGTACCTGGCCTGGAAGAACCACCTTCCCCACCAGCGGATCGACGCCCTGGTCCTGGCCTACGGGCGCTTCGACCTGACCGAGCCGACCACGCCCTGGGAGAGCGAGACCCTCGACCTGCTGGGTGCGGGCGACCTCTCCGAGCTGATCGAGGTGAGCTGCACGACGGCCGAGTGCGGCCTGGACCTGCGCCTGCAGAGCGCCTCGGCCCTGTGGCGCTACCGCCCCATCCTGGGTGGCGTGGTCTGGCACGCCCTGGGGCTGGCGCCCCCCGCCGACCCCAAGCTGACCCGGCTGCGGGTGGTGGAGGGCAGCGTGCGCAGCTCCGCGGACGCCTGGGATCCCGCCAACCCCTCGGTGGCCTACCTCGAGCGGCTGGCGACCCAGGCCCGGGCGGCCGGCTCCACGGTGCTGTTCATGCCGCTGCCGCTGCGGCCCGATCCGCTGGACGCCCAGCAGCAGCGGACCCACGCGGCGCTGGACGCCGGGGTGGACGCGCTGGTGGCGCGGGTCGGCGCGACCCGGATGCCGACGCCGCCCCTGGACCGGGAGCTCTTCCAGGACGAGGTCCACCTGGGCCGGGACGGGGCCGTGGCCTACACCTCCTGGCTGGCCGCCGAGCTGCCTCGCCACCTGCCGGCAGCCCCGGCCCCCTGACCGGGGCAGGGCCCCCCCCTCAGCCTCCGAACAGGTCCGCCCACCAGGCGCCGCGCACCACCGCCTCCGACGTGGGCCGCTCGCTGCGGTTCTCGGGCAGGGTCCAGCCGCAGGGCAGCGCCCCGCCCTCGCCCGAGGCCCGCGCCAGCTCCCAGTCCGAGGTCGGACCCGCCGGATCCGGCAAGGAGAGCCGCCCGTCGTCCACCGCGGCCTGCCGCAGGTCCCCCACCCAGGTCTCCAGGCCGGGCACCCGCCAGTCCCCTTCGCGGAGGTGGGGCAGGACCAGGTCCACCCCCGCCGCGTCCAGGGCGGTGACCACCTGG
The DNA here is from genome assembly GCA_023150805.1 of Myxococcota bacterium. Lineage (GTDB taxonomy): Bacteria > Myxococcota_A > UBA796 > UBA796 > UBA2385 > UBA2385. Next base: position 1,316 of record JAKLKF010000052.1, read on the forward strand.
CGCGCGCAGGCCGCGTCCCCGGGGCCCGCCTGCCCCCCCGGGGCGCCGCCTCCCCCCGGCGCGCCCGGCCCGGCACCACAGCAGCGCCGCGCGTCGAGGTCGATGCTCGACAGCCCCCGCAGCGCCGCGACCGCGCGGACCTGGCTGCCCCGCTCGTCCATCAGGGTGGGCGTGGCGACCGGTCGCTGCTGCCCCTCCATCAAGGCCCAGAGCTGCGCGCCGCCACCCACGGCCAGGTGGGTCCAGGAGGTGCCGACCGCGTGGTCGTTCAGCCGCCAGGGGCTGCGCCCGGGCCTGGGCAGGTCCGCCGGCTCCACCCGCGTCCACGCCACCCGCAACCGGACCTCCTCGTGCAGCGCGTCCACGGCGTCCACCGCCAGGGCGCCCGCCAGGGCCACCGGCGGCGCCCAGGACAGGGGGCCCAGCCGCCGCAGCAGCCAGGCCAGCCGCCCGGCCAGGAGCCCGGCCAGGACCACGATCGGGAAGAGCGCGGCGGTCAGGTAGCGCAGCCGCAGCCAGCCCTGGGGCAGGAGGGCCGCGGTGATGCCGACGGCCGCGAGGCAGAGCGCGGCGGCCGCCAGCCGCGCGAGCCACCGTCGACCGGGGAGGAGGGCACCCAGGGCGGCCAACCCCGAGAGCGGCAGGACGAAGGAGAGCTGCGGGCGATCCGAGGGCCGCAGCAACCGCCAGACCATGGCCAGGCCCTCGCGGGCGGCCTCCCACGAGGCCGAGGGGGCGATCTGCTGGCCGCCCCTGCCCGAGGCCAGGTGGACCTGGGACTCCAGCCAGGCTGGCCCGTACCAGGCCATCGGCGCCGCCATGCAGAGCAGCACGAGGGCCCGCAAGGGGTCGCGCCAGGCGACCAGGGGCACGAAGAACAGCAGGGCGCGCAGCGGCTCGGTCGTCTCCTTGAACAGGGGCGACAGCCCGACGGCCACCATGCCCAGGGCCGCCACGGGCAGGCCGCGCCAGCCCCGGTCGGCGGCCCAGGCCGACAGCCCCAGGCCCAGCCAGCCCAGGCCCAGGGCCAGCGTGTCGTAGCAGATCCAGGTCGAGTGCAGGACGAGCTGGGAGAAGGTCGCCGCCGCCAGCCCGGCGCCCACCGCGCCGAAGCGGCCCGCGGAGCCCGGCCCCGCCAGCGCCCGCCCCGCCAGCATGGCCCCGAGGACCGCCGCGACCGCGGCCAGGACCATGAGCAGGCGCATGTCCGCCAGCGTGCCCAGGCCCGACGCCCGGTCCCAGGCGATGAGCAGCGCGTCCGCCGGCGGCGGCAGGTCGGTGTCCGGGACCAGCGAGACCCGGGTCAAGAGCTGCCCCGAAGCCGGCCCGGGCAGGTCGCGCTGGTCCAGCCGACCCGCCAGCAGGCTCAGCCCCAGGAAGGACACGCCCGGAACGACGATCCAGGGGGCGAGGATCCAGGCGACTTCGACGCCGCGACGGAGCTGCACACGGCTCATCGGGAGCCCTCCGCCCCCGGGCGCGGGGCCGCCCCCCCCACGCAACGGCGCAGGGCGCGACAAGAGGAGGGGGCGCGGCGGGACATCTGCCGACTCTACCTCGTCGGTCAGAACTGAAAGTAGAGAAAAGGCTGGCCGTAGCTGCCTCCCAGCAAGGCGACCGCGACCAGCAGCAGGCCGATGACGGCCCAGCGGGCCCACGGCGGCAGCTCCTGCAGCAGCAGGTCGCCCCCCCTTCGCTGGAGCAGCAGGTCCCAGGCGCCGGTGAGCAGGGCCATCACCAGGAGCAGCCGCAGGCCCGCCACCGCCGCCGCGTCCGGCCGCAGCCCCGCGGCGAGCGCGGCCAGCAGGGAGCCGAGCTGCCCCAGCTCGTGCACCCGGAAGATGACGAAGGTGCCCACGGTCAGGTGCAGGGTCAGGACCCAGGCCACCGGGCGGGGCAGGCGGAGGGGGAGGTGGTGGGCGAGCACCAGCGCCAGGCCATGCACGCCGCCCCAGACCACGAAGGTCCAGCTCGCGCCGTGCCAGAGCCCCCCCAGCAGCATGGTGATGAGCAGGTTGCGGTCGGTGCGCCCGCGCCCGCCCCGGCTGCCCCCCAGGGGCACGTACAGGTAGTCGCGCAGCCACTGCGACAGGCTGATGTGCCAGCGCCGCCACAGGTCTCGGGGCCCTGTCGCCAGCAGGGGCTGCCGGAAGTTGACCATCAGCTCGACGCCGAACCACCGGGCGACGCCCCGCGCCATGTCCGAGTAGCCCGAGAAGTCGCCGTAGATCTGCAGGGTGAAGGCATATGCGCCGACCAGGACGGCCAGGCCGCCGGGATCGGGCTGGTCGAAGGCCCGCTGCACCACGGGCGCCAGGTTGTCGGCGACGACCACCTTCTTGAACAGGCCCCACACGAACAGCTCCGCGCCGATGCGCAGGGCACCCGGTCCGGGGTCCGCGGCGCGCACGAGCTGCGGCAGCAGGTGCCCGCTCCGCTCGATGGGGCCGGCGACGAGCTGCGGGAAGAAGGCGACGTAGAGCAGCACCTCGCGGAAGGACCGCGCGGGCTGGCCGCCCCGGGCGACGTCGATGGTGTAGGCCATCGACTGGAAGGTGTAGAAGCTCAAGCCGACCGGCAGCACGATGGCGAGGGTCGACGGGGGCAGGTCCACGCCGATCGCCGCGGCCAGCCGACCCAGCTCGGTCGTCGCGAAGCCCCAGTACTTGAAGAAGCCCAGGACGCCCAGGTTGGTGACGACGCTGGTCGCCACCAGCAGCTTGACCCGCGCCGGCCGGGCGCCGGGGATCGCCCGGGCGCAGAGGAAGTCGACCGCCGCCGACCCGACGAGCAGGGCCAGGAACCGCCAGTCCCACCACCCGTAGAAGACCAGGCTGGCGACCAGGAGCACCCACCGCCGGGCCGCGGGCGGCGACAGCCGCCACAGGGGCCAGACGACCGCCAGGAACACCGCGAAGACCAGCGAGTTGAACAGCACGGTGCGGCAGGCTCAGCGGCCCGTTCCGGGGCCCGCTCCGGGTGCCAGGTCGGGGGGAGGTGGCACGGAGCCGTCGGGCCGCTGGCCGGGCACCGGCTCTCCGGCCAGGGGGTCCTCGTCCTCGCCGACCACCGGACGGTCGATCAGGTGGATGCGCGCCGAGAAGTCGCCGTACACCACCTCGGACACCGCGGGGAAGCGCGCCGCGACCCAGTCGTCCATCTCGTGGCGCTTGCTGTTGGGGTCGTAGAAGTGCTCGGCCGAGGTCCAGACGTAGCCGATGGGCCCCTCCCCCTCGCACTCCTGGGCGAGGACGCGCACGCAGCGCGCGAAGGCCTCGTCGGTCGCCTGGGTCGGGCACACCCGCTGGGGACAGAAGCTCAGGTTGGCGACGACCAGCGCCTCGCGGATCGGGCTGGCGACGCCGGTGCCGGCCGGGAAGTGCGCCGCCAGGGCGTTGCCCAGCAGCATGGTGCCCACCTCCTGCGGCAGGGGCGGGGGGGTCTGCCGCTGGTGTTGCCGCGGCGCCAGCACCAGGCCGACCAGCGGCAGGCCGACGACCAGGGCCAGCGGCCCCCGCGGCCAGCGGGGCCAGGCGAAGCGCAGGGTGGTGTCCACGAGCGCGACCAGGCTGCCGACCCCGCGGGCCGCGAGCACCGCGACGACGCCCAGCAGGTTGTTGCCGTAGCGCTCCGGCGCGCCCACGCCGAAGAGCACCGGCAGCGGCGCCAGGCAGCAGAGCAGCGCGATCCCGGTCCAGGTGTCGGTCCGGGCCAGGAGCGCGCGCCAGGGGGAGCCCTGGCCGGCCCGGGAAGTCCCCAGGCCCAGGCCCAGCACCCCCAGCCAGGGAAGCGCCACCATCGCCGCCCAGGGCAGCCCCTGGATGCGCACCCGGTCGACCGCCGCCGAGGTCGCCGCGACCGCGTGCGCGGGCAGGCCGGCCCGCACCTCGGCGAGGCTGGCCTGCAGCGTGCGGGCCCCCTGGCCCGGGGCGCCGGGCGAGATCCCGTTGGCCAGGTCCTCGAGGAAGACGTGCGGCGAGGGCACCGGGTAGATCACCAGCAGCCCGCGGACCACCAGCGCGGCGCCGGCCAGGTACAGCGCCACCGCCCCCAGGCGCCGCAAGACACCCGACCGCGTCCACAGGGGCGCCGTGGCGCCGCCCAGCAGCAGCAGCAGCGGGGGCACCAGGTAGGGCGGCGTCGTGTAGTGCAGCCCCGCCGCCAGGCCCGCCAGGCCCCCCGCGACCACGCCCAGTCCCCACGAGCGGGTGGCCAGGGCCGCCGCGGCCATCACCGCCGGGATCATCGCGGAGACGGACATGTCGACGCCGAAGCGCTCGGTGGCCGACATCACGTGGGTGGTGGCCATGGCCATCGCCGCCGCCAGCAGGCCGACCACGCGCCCGCCGCCCAGCCGTCCCAGCGTCCACGTCGCCAGGCCCAGCACCACGAAGAGCGCGCGGTTGGTGATGTGCCCGGCCCGCACCACGTCGGGCTCGAGCTCCATCAGGGCCGCCACCATGACCATCCAGGAGGGCAGGCGGTGGTGGTCCAGCTCGTCCCAGCGGCCCTCGGACAGCAGGCGCATGTTCCGCGCCCACTCCCCGGCGTCCGGCCCCTCCAGCATCAGGTCGCGCGCCCCTCCCCACCAGGGGACCTGCCCCAGGTCGACGTCCGCGGGCATCCGCGTGACCGGCCACAGCCACCAGGCCACGCCGAGCACCGCCAGCACCGCCAGCCCGTCGAGGGCCAGGCGCGCGGATCGCGGCAGGGTCGGGAGGTCGAGCAGGTCCAGCCGCACGAGGGCAGGTCCCGGTCAGGAGGAGACGGGCCGGGCATCCGATCCGGCCGGGGCCCGTGGGGAGGAGGTCGTCGGGGCCCAGTATAGTGTGCGACCACCGCGCACCCACGACCACGCACCCGCCGGGCCGCTGTCCATGAGCGAACGGACCCAACGCCTCCTGCTCGCCCCCGGCCTGCTGCTGGTCGTGCTGGTGCTGCACCACCAGCTCCTGCTGCGAGGGGGCCTGCTCGGCGCCGAGCAGTCCGATGTCATCCGCGGGGTGTGGGGCCTGGACCACCAGGCGCGCGCGCTGCCCTTCCCGCTGTGGAGCGACCGGGTCGGCTTCCCCGAGGGGGTCAAGCTGCTGGTGCTGCCCTGGCTGTCCAGCCAGCTCGCCGCCCCGCTGGTGTGGGTGCTCGGCGCCGTGAGCGCCTACAACCTCTGGCTGCTGGCGCTGCTGTGGCTGTCGGGGCTGGGCGCCGGCATCCTGGCGCGCCAGCGCACCGGCCAGCCCCTGTCGGGCTGGCTGGCCGGGTGCATGGTGATCGCCAGCCCCATGCTGTGGCTGGCCATCACGGACGGCACCCCCGAGAACGTCGCCTTCTGGAGCGTGCCCCTGTTCCTGGCCGCGCTGGGGCGCGCCGCGCGCCAGGGAGGGGCCCGGTGGGGCGCGCTGGCCGGCCTGCTCGCCTTCGCCGTGGCCGCCGACAGCCCCTACCACGCCGTCTTCGCCGCGATGCTGGCGCCGCTGGTCCTGGCGCCCCTGGTCACCGCCCGGACCCGGCCCCCCACCGCGCAGCTCCTGCGGGCCCTGGGCGCGCTGACCCTGGTCTGCGCGCTGGGCGGCGGCGCCCTGTGGGGCCTGTACGCCGGCCTGCCGGTCGACGCCGCGCCCGCCTCCAGCGACGTCGGCAACGCCGTGCAGATGATCGCCTGGCTGCAGTGGGAGCGGGGCGACCTGGCCCACCCCTGGGAGTGGACCCTGGTCCCCAACTTCATCCCGCTGCTGGTGCTGGCGCCCGCCGCGCTCCTGGCCCTGGCCTCGCCGCTGCGCGCTGGCCCCTGGCTGGCCATGACCGCCCTGCAGCTGCTGCTCGCGCTGGGCCCGGGCCAGGAGAACCCTCGCCTGCTCGGACAGGTGCTCGGCGAGCAGGTCGTCGCGCCGCTCTCGGCCTGGGCCGACCTGCTGGCGGCACACCCGCCGCCCGTCATCCGCTTCCTGCGCCGCTTCCTGGTGCCCGCCACCCTGTGCCTGGGCGTGGCCGCCGAGCTGGGGCTGGCTCGCTTCCGCCCCCTGGCCCGCCTCTCGCCCCTGCTCGGCCTGGCGGCGGTCGCCCTGACCTGGCACAAGACCGGCTACCCCTCGCACCTGCCACGCACGGATCCCCCCCGGACCGCCGCCTGCGCCTTCGTCGCCGACCACCCCGCCTCCGGCGCGCTGCTGGTCCTGCCGCAGGTGCGTGCGGCCCACCGGCTGCACCAGCGCGACGAGCTGCCGGTCTTCGCCGACCTGGGGTCGTCGGTGCAGTCGGCCGCCGAGCTCTGGCTGCAGGTCCAGTGCGAGCGGCCGGCCATGAACCGGCCCACCGGCCTGCTGACGATGGTGCCCCGCATCGGCCGCTCCGAGGAGCTCACCGTGCTGTTGCGAGACCTCGACGACCTGACCCTGCCGCAGACCATGGGCCGCCCCATCCCCCCGTCGGTCAAGAGCGACCCGGAGCGCAAGGAGCGCACCGTGGACTGGCTGGTGGGCCAGGGCCTGTCCTTCGTGCTGGTGGACGAGCAGGTCTACGGCCAGGAGGGGCTGGCCATGCTGCGGGACTCCTTCTTCCCCGCGCACCTGGTCGAGGAGCGGCACTTCGACGACGGCACCGGGGTCACGGTCCTGGTCCTGGCCCCGCCGGAGCCCCGGTGAGCCCCCCCTCCTCCCGGGCCCGGCGCGCGGCGGCGACCGCCCTGGTCCTGGCGGCGCTGGCGCCGGCGATGGTCGCCTGGTGGGCGACCCTGCGCTCCACCGCCGCGGCGCGGCTGGCGGTGCTGCGCACGGTCGAGCCCTACGCCCTGGCCGTGCACGAGCAGCTCGTCCGCAACAAGGCGCTCGAGGGCGCCTGGTTCCAGACCATCCACGCCGGCTACGACGACGCCTGGACCTGGTCGGGCCACCGCGCGCTGACCCTGATCGGCGCGACCTGGCTCTACCCGCTGGAGCCCTCGGCCCTGGGGATGTGCGACCTGCAGATCCTGGCCACCGCGCTGGGCACGATCCCCGCCGCGCTCATCGGCCGCGCGGTCTTCCGCGACGGGCCGCTGGGCCCCACGGCCGGCCTGCTCGTCGGGGGCGCCTTGTACCTGCTGTCGCCGGCGGCGATGGCGCTGGCGCTGCAGGACTACCAGGACCTGGTCTTCGCCCTGCCCTTCCTGACCTTCACCCTGTGGACGATGCGCGCCGGGCACCGGGCCTGGCCGCTGCTGGGCGCCGCGGTGGGCGTGATGCCGCGCGAGGAGTGCGTGCCCCTGGTCCTGGCCTGCGCCCTCGTCACCCTGCCGCCCGGGGGCCGCCGGCGCCACCTGTGGAACCTGGCGGCGGCGGCGCTGGTGGCGGGGACCTACGCCGGGGTCGCCCAGGTGCTGCACCCCATCGAGACGGCCCCTGGCGTCGGCGACGGGCACGACACCCCGCTGGTCAACGCGCTGCGGACCGTCTTCGCGGCGCGGGGCCCGCAGGACCTGCCCGGCCTGGCCCACGTCGAGGAGTTCTACGCGCTGCTGTGGGCCCCGGTCGGGCTGCTCGCCCTGGCCTCGCCCCTCACGCTGCTGCCCGGCGCCGGCCTGCTGCTGATGCACATGACCGTGCCCTACAACAACGGCATCGACCACTTCTGGTCGGGCCACGCCCACCACGTCGCGCCCCTGCTGCCCTTCGTGCTGGTCGCGACCATCGAGGGCCTGGGCCGGCTGGTCGCCCTGGCCGGCCGCTGGCGCCCCCGCGGCCACCCCGTCGGGGCCACGCTCGCCGCGGTGGCCACCGCCCTGCTGCTGGCCCACGCCGCGAGCTGGACCTGGACCTGGGGCACGGGCTTCCACCTGGCCTGGAGCTGGCGTCCCTGGACGCCGCCCTACGAGCACCCCGCCTGGACCCTGGCGCGCCGCCTGCCGGCCGAGGCGGTCCCGGTCGTCTCGGTGCGCCACGCCGTCGTCGTCAGCGACCGGCGCACCTCCTACACCTGGGAGGAGAGCCTGCACGACAAGGCCAGGGGGCGCGGGCTGGGCGCGGCCACCCACCTGATCGCGCCGGCGTCCCTGGCCGAGGTGACCGCCTGGGCCCTGTCCATGGACGGGGCCCAGGTCGTCGACGAGGCGGAGGGCTACGTCACCATCGCGTGGACCCCCGGAGCCAGGGACACCGCCGGCAAGCGACGGGAGGACCCGTGGCCGCGGGTCCCCGACTGGGTGCCCGAGGGCTACACCCTGGACAACCTGCCCGGGGTGCCGCGCCGGTAGCTCGAACGCCCCGCGCCACCCCGCGCCTATGATGCGCCCGTGCCCGCCTCCCCTCCCCCCTCCGCACCCGGCCACGCCCTCGGCGGGCGCCTGCCCGGCCTGCTGGCCGAGCTCGTGGCGTCGCTGCTGCTCTCGACCCTGGCCGCGGTCGCGCTGACCTGGCCCCTGGCGTCGGACCTGTCGGGCCAGGTCATCGGCGGCGGCGAGCTGGGCGGGTGGCTGTGGCGGATGTGGTGGCACTTCGAGGAGGTGGCGGCCCTCCGCCAGCTCGACCTGCCCGCCCACGAGCTGCTGCGGCAGGTGATCGGCCTGGGGCGCTACCCCGAGACCGGCAACATCCTCGACGTGCTGCTGCTGAGCTACCCGCTGGACCGCGCGGTCGGCTTCCCGGCGCACCACAACGTCAAGGTGCTGCTCATCCTGGTGGGCAACGGCCTGTGCGCCTACGCCCTGGCCCGGACCGTCACCCCCTCCCGCCCGGCCGCCCTGGCCGCCAGCCTGGTCGCGATCTTCAACCCGCTCGTGATCCAGGACATCAACGGCACCGGCCTGCGCCAGGTGCTGCTGTGGTGGGTGCTGCTCTTCCCCATCGCCCTGCGCCGGGCCCTGCGCACCGCGCACCCCGTCGACGGCCTGGTCGTCGGGCTGATCTTCACGCTGGTCTCGGCCTTCTACTGGTTCTACGGGCTGTTCACCGCGATGTTCGGCCTGGCCTGGCTGTCGGGCTTCCTGCTGACCCAGCGCGGGCAGGTGGTCCGCCAGTGGCGCTGGCTCCTGCCGGCCGCCGGCGTCGCCGCGGTGGGCACGGCGCTGTTCCTGCTGCCCTACTTCCAGGCCGGCATCGCCGTCGGCCCGGGGGGCGCGCCGGTCGAGCGCGGCGGGCTCGACCTGCCCGAGACCACCTTCTTCCTGCCCTTCCCCGACTACGACGTCATCGCCAGCGCCCCGCTCCGCCCGACCACCGCGGCGGAGAACGTGCTGTCCAGCCTGCACCGCGTGATCGAGAGCTCCTGGCCTGCCGACTACGTCGTCAACCCCGGCCACGGCACCACCGCCTTCCCCCTGGCCGTCTTCCTGGTCGGGGTGCTGCCCGCCCTGGTCGATCGCCGCGCGCGCCCCTGGCTGGGGATCTGGCTCTTGTTCTGGCTGGGGACCCTGGGCCCCTTCCTCAAGCTGGGCGCGCGCCAGGACACGGCCGAGGTGGTGCGCATGGGCGAGTACGTCGTCCGGCTGCCCTTCACCCTGATGTTCCAGTACGTGCCGGGGATGTCCCGCATGTTCGGCCCCTACCGGATGGCGAGCCTGATGGTCGTGGCCAGCGTCCCGCTGGTGGCGCTGGGCCTGTCGCAGCTCCGCCATCGCCGGGGGCAGCCGCTGCTCTGCCTGTTCACCGCCCTCGCCATCGGCTTCCAGCCCTACGTACACATCGCGGGCCCGGTGGCCGAGGGCAGCATCCCCCCGCCTCCCCTGCAGCTCCCGCTGTGGGTGGATCGCTTCGAGATCCCGGCCTGGTACACCGAGGTGGCCCGCCCCTCGGGCCAGGGCATCGTGGAGATGCCCTTCGAGCAGCAGCAGGACCTGCTCTCCGCCTACCAGGTCGTCCACGGACAGCGGGTCTACTACCAGAACTGGGCCACGCGCACGGCGGTGCCTCCGCTGCTGCGCGACCGCCAGCGACCCCAGGGCGCGATGCTGCGGGGCCTGGCCAACGAGGCCCAGCGGGTCCGCGCGGTGGACGCCGTGCTCCTGGAGGTGAGCCGCCGCCCCAAGGTGGCCGACCTGGCGGCGCTGCCCGCCCCCGCGCTGGCGAAGCTGGTGCAGGAGCACGGCTACCGCTGGCTGGTCGTGCACGAGGCCGGCTACCTCTACGTCGACGTCTTCGAGGCGCCCCTGCTCTACGCCATGGCCGTCAGCCGCCTCGCCGAGTACCTCGGCCAGCAGCCGGTCCAGGTGGTCGAGTTCCAGGGCGATCCGACGCAGAGCACCTTGCAGCTCCCGCGCTGGGTGCCGCAAGCTCCGATGCGGGACCTGTCCGCCTCGACGCCCGCCGAGGCGTGGAACCCGGAGCTGGACATGGCCATCTTCGACCTCCAGGCCTGGGTGGACGCCGGCGCCACCCCCCCGCCGGCCACCACCGACGCGGCCTCGTCCCCGCCCACCCCGGCGCCGCCGCCGTGATCCTGCTCTCCCTGCTGTGGGCCTGCTCCTCGCAGCCCGTCGATCGCCCCTCTCCCGGCTGCCCCGCGGACATGGCCCGCGTCGAGGGCCAGGCGGGCCCCTTCTGCATCCACCGCCACGAGCTGCGCGTGGAGGGCGACCTGGGCGCCAAGGACCAGTCGGCCTCCTGGCCCGCCGGGCAGGTCCGGGTGCGCAAGCTCGTCTCGGCGCCCGGCCAGGACCCCAGCCGCGGCCTCTCCTGGTACCAGGCGCACGCCGCCTGCCGCGCGGCCGGCATGTCCCTGTGCACCAGCCAGCAGTGGGAGGACGCCTGCGACGGCCAGCCGGGCCCCGGCGGCCGGGAACACCCGACCGCCACCGGCGCGCTGGAGGCGACCGACTGCAACATCAACCACCCCGGCACCCACGAGCCGGCGCTGACCGGCAGCTCCCCGCGCTGCCGCACGCCCGAGGGGGTCTACGACCTGGAGGGCAACCTCTGGGAGTGGACCGACCCGGGCCGGACCGGCGACGACGGCCTGCCCCTCATCGACAAGCGCGGCGGCGGCCACTACTCCGGCGACATCGCGCCCTGCTCCAAGGCCGCCATCGGCAGCCACCCGCCCGCCTTCGACGGATCGATCGGCTTTCGCTGCTGCCAGCCGGTGTCGGGCTGAAGCGACCTTGCGACCCCCGACGCTGCGTGCCATCCTGCGCGCCTCGCCGGAGCCCGCCATGACCCTCTCCTCTCTCTCGCTGCTGCTGGCCGCCGGCTGCGCCCCCCAGATCGCCGTCAGCGAGCCCTACGACGACGGCAGCGACGACGACGGCGGCGCCACCGACGGCGGCGGCGACACGACCGACGGCGGGACCCCCGACGGCGGCACGACCGACGGCGGCACCACCGCGCCCACCGAGCCCGACACCAGCGAGTACGACGGCGCCACCCTGCAGGTCCTCTCGCCGGAGTCGGGCGCCTTCTACCCGCTGGGCGACGACATCCCCTTCGAGGCCGTGGTGCTGGCCGCCGACGGCAGCGAGCTGGACTTCGAGGACGTGGTCTGGACCACCAGCGTGGACGGGGACTGGGAGGGGCGCGGCACCGACTTCCAGGACGAGCTGACCGTCGGCACGCACACCATCACGGCCACGGCCGCCCTGCCCAACGGCGACCGCCTGGGCTGGACCGTCGGCGGGGTGCTGGTCCAGCACGAGGACGCCGGCACCTACGTGGGCGATCTCTCGGTGGACTTCACCGTCGACTACGAGGGCACGCCGATCACGACGACCTGCTTCGGCGCCGCCACCCTCTACGTCGACGCCTGGGGCGAGACCGCGCTGGGCGAGAGCGCCTGCTCGGTCAGCCTGCTCGGCTACGACCTGGACACCACCTACGACTTCGAGTTCGAGATCGAGGACGAGGAGCTGACGGGCCAGGCCGCCCTCGACCTGGTGCTCTTCGAGAGCCAGTTCGACGCCACCGGCACCCTGTCCGAGGGGGCGCTCTTCGCCACCTGGGAGGACAGCCTGCTGGGCTACATCGACTTCCTGGGCGAGCTGGAGCTCAGCCGCATCAGCCGCGACACCGAGGCCAGCGAGTAGACTGCGCAGGTGTCCCTGCCGCCCGCCCTCCTGGTTCCCCTGCTGCTCGGCGGCTGCGCCTCGCGGCAGCTCCTGCGCCTGGAGAACCAGGTCCTGGTCCAGGAGCTGGAGCGCGTGCACGCCGAGCTGGCCACCTGCCAGAGCGACGCGCCTCCGCAGGACTTCGCCACCGAGGTCAGCGTCGAGGTGGTCGCCGACTACCTGGCGCGCGCCGGCTTCACCGGGGTGGAGCGCCTGGACAACGACCTGCTGGTCGTGGGCATCGAGGGGAGCCACACCCGCTTCAAGCTGACCGCCCAGCTCTTCCAGCGCGAGAGCGTGCTCTACCTGGCCGCCACCGACTACCTGCGCCTGGAGGACGCCACCTCCAGCAGCAACATGGTGCTCCTGCTCACCCAGCTCGCCTCGCTCAACTACGACCTGCTGCTCGGCAAGTTCCAGCTCAACCCCAAGAGCGGGGAGATCACCCTGTCCGTCGAGCTGAACCTGGACGACGGCCTGGGCTTCAAGACCTTCGAGGCCGTCAGCCACCACCTGGTCCAGACCGCCGACGGCCGCTACCCCGAGCTGGCCCGCGCCGCGGGCGGGGGGGGGATGTGACGGACCCGGCGACGCTGCAAGCAGCGCTGGCGGCCGGCCGCGACTGGCTCCGGGCGGCGCGCAACGCCGACGGCTCCTGGGGCTACCGCCCCGGCCAGCAGGGACGGCCCGAGGCCACCGTGCTCGCCGCCGCGGCCGGCCCCGAGTCGGACTGGTTGGCCCGCGCCTGGCTGTCCACCGCGGACCTGGGCTGGGCCCACTTCCTGCTCCCGGCAGTCGCCTGGGAGCGGGACCCGGCGCTGTGCGAGGCGTCCCTGGCGGTGATCGCCGCCTTCCGAAGCGAGCCGGTCGAGGGGATCGAGGGCTTCGACGCCACCCTGCCCGGCTGGTCCTGGGTGGCGGGCACCGCGGCGTGGATCGAGCCCACCGTCTTCGCGATGCTCAGCCTGCACCGCGCCGGGCGCCTGCCCGCGCGCGTCGAGCAGGGCCAGCGCCTCGTCCTGGACCGCCAGTGCGCCGACGGCGGCTGGAACTACGGCAACCCCGTGGTCCTGGGCGCGCAGCTCGCCAGTCACCTCGACGCCACGGGCTGGGCCCTGCTGGGCCTGGCGACCCCCGCGAGCGCCCCCGCCTCGCCCGCGCGGCAGGACGCGGTCGAGCGGGGCCTGCGCTACCTCGACGGCGCGCTGGAGCGCCCCAGCACCATGGGGCTCTCCCTGGCCGCGCTGGCCTGCCAGGCCCACAGCCGCGATCCCCTGCCCTTCCTGGAGCGGCTGGCGCCACGCATGCCCCGCCCCGGCGACCCGGGCCGCGCCGACCTCTGCGCCCTGGGCTGCGCCGCCCTCCGCGCCACCCTGGAGGGCGACCATGCCTTCGTCTGACGGCCCCTCCTGGTCCCGCCGCGCGCTGCTGGGCGCCGCCGCCGCCGCGGCCGCCGGGTCGGTCGGCCTGGCCGTGCGGCGCGAGCTTGCCCAGCCATCCGCCCGGGTGCTGCGCCTGCGCTGCCCCTCCTACGACGACGACCTGCTGGGCCGGATCCGCGAGGGCCTGGCCGCCTTCCCCGCCGTCGCCGCCCGGGCCCGCGGCGCCAGCGTCGTGCTCAAGCCCAACCTGGTCGAGGTGCACCCCGACCGGCCGATCAACACCGACCCGCGCCTGATCGCCGCCGTGGCCGCCGCCTTCCTGGAGGCCGGCGCGCGCGCGGTCACCGTGGCCGAGGGCGCCGGCCACGCCCGCGACAGCGAGTACCTGCTGGAGCACAGCGGGCTGGGCGAGCGCCTGCGCGCGCTGGGCGTGCCCTTCGTCGACCTGAACCTGGACGACGCCGTGAAGGTGCAGCCACCCGGCGACCTGACCCGGCTGGGCGGGCTGCCCGTGGCGCGGACGATCATGGCCGCCGACCTGGTCGTCAGCCTGCCCAAGCTCAAGACCCACCACCACGTCGGCGTCACCCTGTCGATGAAGAACCTGTTCGGGACGGTGCCCGGCCACGTCTTCGGCTGGCCCAAGAACCCCCTGCACTGGGCGGGCATCGACAACTCGGTCGCCGACCTGTGGAGCGCCATCCGGCCGGGCTTCGCGATCGTGGACGGCGTCGTCGGGATGGAGGGGGACGGCCCCATCATGGGCACCGCCGTGCACGCCGGCGTGCTGCTCTTCTCCGACGACCTGCCCGCCCTGGACGCCGCCGCCACCCGCATGATGGGCCTGCGCGCCGACAAGATCCGCTACCTGCGGCACGCCGTCACCCTGGGCGGCACGACCTCGGCGCGCCGCACCGAGCTGCTGGGCGACGAGCTGTCGCTGCGCCCCTTCCAGGTCCTCGACCTCTTCGACCACCTGCGGACCTGAGCGTCCCCCGGGAGCCCCATGCTCTGTCACACCGTCCCCTTCGCCCTGCTGCACCTGGGCCAGCCCCTGCCGATCGGCCTCGAGCCCCCACCCTTCGCCCTGGCCCTGCCCCCCGGCGGCGGGGGCAGCGGAGGTGGGGGCGGAGGAGGAGGGGGCGGCGGCGGGCCCGACGGCTGGCGCCCGGAGCGCATCGGCTCCGTCGAGAGCGCCCGCTACCCGATCGCCTGCCACTGGCTGGAGCCCGAGGACGAGGACCGCTGCCCCGCCATCCTGGAGCAGGCCGAGGACGCCTGGGCCGCGCAGGTGGACACCATCGGCTTCAACGCGCCGGTCCCCGACAGCGACGGCGTGCTCGACATCTACCTGACCGACGAGGGCACCGGCGGCGGCGCCTACACCTACGGCCCCAGCCGCGACGCGGTGACCGGCGACGGCAAGATGAGCACCGCCGCCTACATCGCCATGGACCGGGACATCACCGACGAGGAGATGGCCGGCTACACGATCCACGAGTTCAACCACGTCCTGCAGTACGCCACGGACTTCACCGAGCCGACCTACATGATCTGGGAGTCGATCGCCTCGGCCGCCGAGCGCTGGACCTACCCCGAGCTCGACGTGCTGGCGTCCTACGCGATCGACTTCCAGTACGCGCCGTGGATGGGGGTGCTGGGCGACGGCTACTTCCTGTGGGACGAGTACGAGATCTGGTCGTACTACGAGTACGGTGGCTACGTCTGGGCCTTCCACATGGACGAGGAGTGGGGCGACGGCGCCGGCAGCGCCGGGCGCGAGCTGTGGGACCTGGCCGCCCAGGAGGGCTTCGACAACGAACCGGACGTGCTGGACGCGTATGACACGCTGACCGGCGACTGGCGGGCGGCCATCCTCGACCTGTCGGTCGAGCGCGCGCGGATGGGCACCGCCCTGGCGCCTTCCTGGGCCCCCTGGACCGGCCCGTCGTACAAGGTCGCCGCCGACGCCCTGTCGTGGACAGACCTGCCCGCCACCGTCACCCCCGAGGTGGGGCCCTACCAGACCGGCACCGTCTACGTCGAGCTGAGCGACGTGCCCCCGGGCGCGACCCTGAGCTGGACGATCGACAGCACGTCGGACGTGAGCTGGGGCGGCGTCGCCGTCCAGGGCAGCTCCGAGGTCCAGGTCCTGGGCACCACCGGCAGCTTCACGGCCGACCAGGAGGGCGAGGTGCGCATCGGTGCCGTCAACCTGGCGACGCCGGACTTCGACGGAGACGACCGCCTGGCCCCGGCCGGCCTGACCCTGCACATCGAGGGGGAGGAGGCCTCGGGCGGAGACGGGGGCGCCAGCGACGGGGGTGCCGCCGACGGGGGTGCCGCCGACGGGGGTGCCAGCGACGGGGGTGCCGCCGACGGGGGTGCCGCCGACGGGGGTGCCGCCGACGGGGGTGCGGGCGACGGGGGCGCGCCGGGCGACGACGAGGCGGACGACGGCAAGGGCGGCTGCTCGACCGCCGCCGGCAGCGCGGCCCTGGGCCTGTGGCCGGCGCTGGCCCTGCTCCTGGTCAGCCGCCGGCGGAGGGGCGTCCTGCGGTAGGATGGGCCGATGCCCAACCTCGCCCTGGTCCCCAAGGAGAACCTCTCCTCCTTCCGCCGCATCGCCATCGGCACCTGGCGCACTGCCTACGACCCCAGCGTCTACGGTGCCCTGGAGCTGCGGGTCGACCCGGTGCTCGACTACCTCGACGCCTTTCGCGCCCGCACCGGGCGGCGGCTCACCCTGACCCACATGCTGGTCAAGGCCGTCGCCGCCGTGCTCCAGGAGATGCCCGACGCCAACGCCGTGCTGCGCTGGAACCGGATCTGGCTGCGCAAGGACGTCGGCGTGTTCTTCCAGGTCGCGATGGAGGACCAGCAGACCGGCGAGATCGACCTGTCCGGCGTGACCATCCACCAGGCCGACCAGAAGAGCCTGCTGCAGATCCTCGACGAGACCGAGGAGCGGGTGGCCCAGGTCCGCGCCCACAAGGACAAGGCCCTGGAGAGCACGCGCGCCACCTTCAAGAGCATCCCCTTCCTGCTGCTCAACCGCGTGCTCGACACCCTGGCCTTCCTGACGGGCACGCTCAACCTGGACCTGTCCGCCCTGGGCATCCCCCGCGATCCCTTCGGCAGCGTGATGATCACCAACGTCGGCTCGCTGGGCCTGCAGGAGGCCTACGTGCCCCTGGTGCCCTATAGCCGGGTGCCCCTGCTGCTGGCCGTCGGCGCCGTCGAGCGGCGGCCGGTCGTCGAGGGAGACCAGGTCCTCGTCGCCCGCACCCTGCGGATCTTCGCCACCTTCGACCACCGCATCCTGGACGGCAGCCACGCCGCGCGCATGAGCCGGACCATCCGCGCCTGGTTCGCCGAGCCCGAGCGCTACTTCGGCCCCCTGCCACCGCAGGGCTGAGCGCGTGGCGCGCGAGGCCGGCGACGATCGCGGCGCGCCCGCCGCGGGCCCCGCGGCTCCCTGGCAGGAGCTGCTCGACCGCCTGGTGCCGGGCGCGCGCCTGCTCGACCACCGGCCCCTGCACGGCGGCGTCAGCGCGACGACGACCCTGGTCATCGGTCGGGAGCCGAGCGGCGGCCCCTGCCTGATCGTGGTCCGGGTGGAGCGGGCGGCGGACTTCAAGGACCCGGATCGCCTGGGATCCGCCGACCAGGCCCGCTTGCTGGCGGCCCTGCGCGACGCGGGCCTGCCCGTGCCCGCCCCGCTGGGCGCCGACCCCACCGCGACGCTGCTCGGCGCCCCCTGGCTGGCCACCGCCTTCGTCGAGGGGGACACCGGCCTGCCCCCCGACGGCCCCGCCCTCCTGGGGCGCCTGCTCGCGCGCCTGCACGCCCTGCCGCCCCCGGCAGACCTCCCGCTGCCCCCGCGGCGGGATCCCGCGCCCGAGCTGCAGGTCCTGGCGCCCGACCTGGCGGCGACCTGCACCCCGGGGCCCGGGCCGGACCCGGTCCTGCTGCACGGGGACTACTGGCCGGGCAACGTGCTGTGGCGCCGGGGTGCCGTCTGCGCGATCCTGGACTGGGAGGACGCCGCGCTCGGCGACCCGCACGCCGACCTGGCGACCGCGCGCATCGAGCTGCAGGTCGCCCTGGGCGCGGCGGCGGTCGAGGGCTTCACCCGGGCCTACGCCACGGCGCGACCTGTCGAGCCGCGGCGCCTGGTCGCCTGGGAGGCGCTGGCCGCCGCGGGTGCGCTGGCCAGCATGGACGCCTGGGGTCTGCCCGCCGAGGCGCTCGAGCACCGCCGCCGCCACACCCGGGAGTTCCTGGAGCGCGCCCGCCGCCCGCGCTGAGACCGCTCAGCGCGCCGCCGCGCCAGACCCCGCCTCCATTCGCGGTGCTGCTGCCGTCGAGCGGAGCCCCTCCATCGTCGGAGGTGTGGTCACCGTCCTGGTCGCTACAGGCCACCGAGGGGAGAAGGAGGAGAGTGAGCGGGAGACAGCGGACGCGCCCGGGTTCAGGGCGCCATGCCGGGCACCAGGTACACCACACCCGACGCCCTGCTGGCCCCCGTCTCGTTCTCGGCGCCGATCAGCAGGTCGGCGAAGGCGTCACCCGTCAGGTCCACGCCGCCGGCCACGGAGACTCCCGCCATCGCGTCGATGTCGCCGCCCCAAGCCGCGTCCGCGTCCAGGCGCGTGAGCGTTCCCCTCACGGGCCCGTAGAACAGGCTGACGGAACCGCCGTTGGGGGCTTCGAAGTCGTCCCCCCACGCGCCGACCACGACCTCTGCACTCCCGTCGCCGTCCTGATCGCCGATCGCCGCGACCGACCGCCCCATCCCCTGGCCATAGAGGTGTCCCTCGATGGTCGCCAGGGCCAGCAACACGTCGGTACCCTCCAGGGCCGCGGAGCCAGAGATCAACCAGGCCGTTCCGGCGTACTCCTCGTCGGTGTGGGTCTCCGGGGCTCCCACCAGGATGTCGGGGGTACCGTCCCCGTCGACATCGCCAGGTCCGGCCACCGCCTTGTTGTCCAAGCCGAAAGCGCCCCCCCGGCCGGCGACGATGCCGTCCCAGTCCCCGGCGTCCTGCGCGCCCGAGAGGGGTCCCCGGTAGACGACCACAGCGCCGTTCCCATTGTCGTAGCCACCCCAGCCCACGCCCAGGTCGCTCACACCGTCTCCGTCCAGGTCGCCGAGCATTGCGAGCGATGACCCGAAGTAGTCCCCCGAGTACTCGGCGTCGAGCGGGTAGAGCCGGGCGTCGGCCGCCACCAGGGAGCCACCCTCGAGCAGGCCCGTACCCAGGACATAGACCGCGCCCGTGCTGCTGCTCCAACCGCCGGCGCCGATCGCCAGGTCCGGTCGACCATCCCCCGTCAGGTCCTGGCCACCCGCCAGGGCGCTGCCGGCTCCGTCCTCGTCGTCTTCCCCGGTCCAGGTCGCGACGGAGTCGGACAGCGAGCCTGCTGCGCGCAGATCGGAGAAGAGGTACACGCTGCCTCGTCCCCGGGGGGAGGTGTTGACCACGTGGGCTTCGGGGGCCGCGACCGCTGCCTCGGGGACCCCGTCACCGTCTGCGTCGCCCACCACCGCAAGGCTGTTGCCGAGGTAGGCGCGTTCGCTCTCTCCCTCGATGCAGGAGGCGCCGACGCCCAGCTCGACGTCTGTCGTGATCGGTCCAGGTACGACGCAAGCCAGCCCCGCATCGTCCGCGCCGGCCCAAGCGAAGGGAGCGCCGAGCAGCGCGTCCGCCTGCCCGTCGCCGTCCACGTCGCCGACCGCCACCGTCCGTCCCAGGTAGTCCTCTCGGTCCTCTCCGAGCAGCGACCACCCATCGCCTGGAAGCAGTTCCGAACCCGACCAACGGGCGCCAGGCTCGACGTCGGTGTCCGTGTCGGTGTCCGTGTCGGTGTCGGTGTCGGTGTCGGTGTCGGTGTCGGTGTCGGTGTCGGTGTCGGTGTCGGTGTCCGTGTCCGTGTCCGTGTCGGTGTCCGTGTCCGTGTCGGTGTCCGTGTCCGTGTCGGTGTCCGTGTCGGTGTCCGTGTCCGTGTCGGTGTCCGTGTCCGTGTCCGTGTCCGTCTCGACGGGCAGACACATGCCGTCCACCTCCATCGTCCCGGGTCCGCAGACCAGGCCATCGCTGTCACCTCCACAGGCACCGAGGAGGACCATTGCAGTCAGAGAGGACAGCGTGAGCATGCAGCCACTCCTGTGGGACCGAGCGAGACGAAGCGGGATGGGACCCGCTGCTCCCCTCAGGATAGCACGCCATCTCCTTGCAGACTTCGCCCCCCGCCGCCCGCGCTGAGACCGCCCCGCTCAGCGCGCCCCGCCCGCGCGGCGCCGCCGCGCGGCCCAGCCCGCGACCAGCGCCAGCACCAGCCCCGCGCCCGAGCCGGCCGCCGCGCAGCCGCAGCCGTTCTCCTCCTCGTCGCCGGCCGCCCCCGTGTCGTCGCTGCCCGTGTCGGCCGGCGGCTCGACCTCGGGGCAGGGGTGCTCCACGCGCCAGGCGTCGAACTCCTGGCGCAGGACGGCGACGGCCTGGTCGGGGGCCGTGTCCACCACCGACAGCCGCACCACGTCGCTGCCGTCGGCGGCCTGCACCGTGATCGACGCGCTGTCCGAGCCGATGCCCCCGCCCGTGCAGCGGCTGTCCCCGGCCCCCCCCTCGGCCCCCGCCTCGATGCCCTGCATCAGCCGCTCGGGCAGGTCGCAGGCGTCGGCCTGGAAGGCGGCGACGGCCTGGTCGATGACCTCCGCGCCCGTCAGGATGTTGCCCTGGGCCGACCAGGTGACGCCCTCCACCTGGCCCTGCTGGTCGCCCGCCCAGGCGCCGTTGTCCTCCCCGGTCCAGGCCGCCGACCGGCCCTGCAGGTCGACGACGCCGTACTGGCGAGACGAGGCCCAGGCGTCGAAGCTCTCGGCGGTGATCGCGGCGATGACCTCGTCGGGCGAGGCGCCCTTGGCCAGCAGGCGCACGGCCTCGTCGCGCCCGGCGGTCGAGAGCTGGGCCTGGGCGTGCACCGCGCCGACCCCGGGCACCCCGCCGTAGACGACGGCGGTGTCCAGGCTGCCGACGCAGGAGGTGACCGCGCCGCCGACCTGCCCCGAAGCGGCGTCGGCCGCGACGATGGACCAGGTGGCCAGGGCGGGGGGGCTGAGCAGGAGGACCAGCATGTCGACCTCGATCGCGGGCGCCGCGTCCTGTGGCTAGCCGCCTGCGGGGCGCCCGGCCCGTGGCCGTGGGGCCGAAGTCCCGGGCAGATCGCCGCAGGCCCCGGCAGATCGCCGCAGGCCCGCGGTCCCCTCGCCGTCGGCTACCCTGGCCCGATGCTCGCCCTCGCCCTGCTCGCCTGCGCCGCCACCCCCCTCGACCGCGCCGACGACACCGCGGCCGAGACCTGGGACCGCGGCCCCAACCCGCACCCCCTGGACGACGTGCTGCGCCTGGACCACGTCCAGGCCCTGGGCACCCACAACAGCACCCACGTCGAGCCGGAGAGCCCCCTCGACGACAGCCACCGCTACACGCACGCCCCGCTGTCGGTGCAGCTGGGCGAGTACGGCGTGCGCCAGGTCGAGCTCGACCTGCACCTGCACGAGACCGAGGGCTGGCAGGTCTTCCACCTGCCGGTGATCGACGCCGAGACCACCTGCCTGGCGCTGGCGGACTGCCTGGGCGAGCTGAAGGGCTGGTCGGACGACCACGGCTGGCACCTGCCGCTCTTGGTCTGGCTGGAGCCCAAGGACGACCTGGACGGCACGCAGGAGGACCTGCTGCCGCTGACCGGGCGGCTGTGGGACCTGGAGCAGGCCCTGCTGGAGGTGTGGCCCGAGGACCGGGTCTTCCGACCCGACGAGCTGCGCGGCGACCACCCCGACCTTCCGACCGCCATCGCCCAGGACGGCTGGCCCCTGCTGGGCGAGCTGCGGGGCCAGGTCCTGTTCGCCCTGCTGGACAGCGACGCCTACCGGGACGAGTACCTGGCCGACAGCCCGGCGCTGGAGGGCCGCGTGATGTTCGCCGACGCCGGGACGGCCACCGACCCCTGGTCCGCCCTGGTCAAGGACGGCAGCGCCGAGGAGATCACCGCCTGGGCCCAGGCGGGCTTCGTGGTCACCGACAACGTCGACGGGGCCGACGCCAGCGACGAGGAGAACCAGGCGGGCCTGGACCAGGGCCTGGCCGCCGGCACCCACTTCCTGGCCTCGGACCTGCCGGGGCCGGTGGAGGGGCGGGAGTACCGGGCGGCGATCCCCGGCGGGCAGCCGGCCCGCTGCAACCCGGTCACGGCCCCCCCGGAGTGCACGCCCCAGGCCATCGAGGACCTGGACGGCTGACCGCGCCCGCCGCGCCCGCGGTCCGGGGCCGCCGCGCGCGCCTACAGCCGCCGCGGATCCGTCAGCCGGCCCGTCACCGCGCTGGCCGCCGCCACCGCCGGGCTCACCAGCCAGACCGGGCCCGGCGCGCCCATGCGACGGTCGAAGTTGCGGTTGGTCGTGCTGGCCGTCGTCTCGCCCGGCAGGGGCACGCCCGGCCCGTTGCCGATGCAGGACCCGCAGCCCGGCGGGCTCACCACCGCGCCCAGCGAGGTGAACAGGTCCAGCAGGCCCTCGGCCCGCGCCGCCGTCGCCACGTCCTCGCTGCTCGGCGTCACCGTCACCCGCACTCCCGGCGCCAGGCTGCGCCCGCGCAGCACCTCGGCCGCCGCCCGCAGGTCGGCCAGCGAGCCGCCCGTGCAGCTCGCGATCACCACGTTGTGCACGGGCACCTCGCCGGCGGCGTCCAGGGCGACGCGGTTGCGCGAGTCGCCCGGCGAGGCCACCGTCAGCGGCACGTCGTCCAGGTCGATCTCGATCACCCGCTCGTAGGTGGCGTCGGGGTCGGGGTGCACCATCAGGTGGGCCAGGTCGCTGCCGCGGCGCTCCCGCAGGAAGTCGGCCAGCGGCCTGCAGGGCTCGACCACGCCGGTCATCAGCCCGCCCTCGACCGTCATGTTCGTGATCACCGACAGCTCGTCGACGTTCCACTGGTCCAGGCCGGGCCCACCGAGCTGGATGACACAGGTGTCGGTCGGGCTGCTGCGCCACTGTTCCTCGCGGAAGTACGGGTCGCCGATGAGGTGCAGCACCAGGTCCTTGGGCGAGATGAGCCCCCGCGCGTCGCCGGTCACGACCACCCGCACCGTCTTGGGCACCGTCACCGGGATCAGGCCGGTGCGCAGGGCGAAGCTCATCGCCGTGCTGCCCACCCCGAAGGCGAAGGCGTTCATCACCCCCGCGGTGGGGGTGTGGCTGTCGGTCAGGATGACCACGTCGCCGGGCCGGGCGTAGTCCTCGACCACCAGGCGGTGGCAGACGCCCGCCGGCAACGGGCGGCCGGGGCCGTGCAGGCGCAGGCCGTGCTTCTCGCAGGCGTCCAGCATCTCCTTGGCGAGCTGCCGCGCCGGGCCCAGCCGGGCGCTCTTCACGCCCTGGGGCACCGTGGGCTGGTCGATGAGCACGAAGTGGTCCTCGAAGGCCGCGACCTGGTCGGGGTCGTGGACCCGCGCCTCGCCGAAGGCCTGCTCGTACAGCGACATGCACATGCCCGCCGTGTACTCGTGCATCCCGCGGAAGCCGGTGCGGCAGAGCACCTGGTCGCCGGGCTGCACGTGGCCCAGGCCGAAGCGCGCGTCCCGCTCACCGCCCGAGATCCAGGCCTTCTGTGCGACGATCTTCTCGACCACGTTCATGGGCCGGGCCGGCCGGTCGACGGCGTACCAGGGCTCCACCTGGCCGGCGAGCCACTGCTTGCCGTACTCCAGCAGGCCCCCCGCGAAGGCGACCTGCCGGAAGAAGGGCGGCAGCGCCTCGAACAGCTCGGCGACGGGCACCTCGTCTCCGGCCTGCAGCCGGCGGACGACGCCCAGGTCGGTGGTGAAGGGCATGCCGCCGTAGACCATGTTCTCCTGGAAGATGCGCTGGAAGCTGCTGGCGACCACCAGCTCGATGCCCGCACCCTGGTGGGCCACCACGGCGACCTCGCGGCTGCTGCCGCTGCCGTAGGCGTCCCCGCCCACCACCACCTGGAAGCCGCCGCGGCGGATCTCGTCGTGGCCCACCACGTCCTGGAAGTCCTGGAGGAACCACGGCCCCAGGATCTCGGGCGTGTAGCCCAGGGTACAGGCCGCCCCGGAGATCATCGCGTCGGTGTTGACCGCGAAGCGCAGGGGCGGCGGGGCGCCCGACAGGTCGACCCCGGCGCCGCCGTCGAGCTGGGCGCGCAGCAGGGCCGGATCCTCGGTCAGCGTGAGCACGCGGCCCTCGAGCCGGAGCGTCCGCGGGGCGGTGGCGGGGGAGGTCATGTGGCTCTCCACGAGAGAAGGGGGGCCCGCTCTTAGCCCGCCGCCGGGCCCGCCGGGCCGCCGCGAGGTAGGTTGCTCGCCCCGCCGAGGTGCCCGTGTCCAAGAACGGCCGCCGCGCCGTCGTCGTCGACGACGATCCGCTCCTCCAGCGCCTGGTCTGCTCCTTGATGGAGCGCCGGGGCTACCAGGTCCGCGGCGCCGGCAGCGTCGCGCAGGCCCGCGACCTGCTGGCCGCCGAGCCCGCCGAGGTCATCATCCTCGACCTCGCCCTGGGTGAGGAGGACGGCGTCGACCTGCTCGAGCACCTCTCCGCGCTCGGCAGCAAGGCCGCCATCCTGCCGGTCAGCGGCTTTGACCGCCGCGTCCTGCGCTCGGCCGCCCACCTGGGCCGCGCGCTGGGGCTCACCGTGCTCGAGCCGCTGCGCAAGCCCTTCACCTCCGCCCAGCTCGGCGAAGCCCTGGACGCCATCCCGCCCGAGCTGCTGCCCGTCGCCGAGTCCGACCTCGCGCAGGCCCTGGCCGACGACGTCCTGGTCGTCCGCTACCAGCCCAAGGTCAACCTGGCCGACGGCCGGGTGGTCGGCGCCGAGGCCCTGGTCCGCTGGAACGACCCGCGCCGCGGCCTGATCCCGCCCGAGCAGTTCATCGGCCTGGCCGAAGGCGGCCCGCTGATCCACGCCCTCACCCAGCGCGTGCTGGACCAGGCCCTCGCCGCCTGCGCCGCCTGGCGGGGCCTGGGTCACGAGATCGGCGTCTCCGTCAACATCTCGGCCCGCTCCCTCTCCGACCCCGACCTGCCCGGCCAGGTCGAGGAGCTGGCGCGCCGCCACGGCCTGCCCCCCGGTGCGCTCACCCTGGAGATCACCGAGACCGTCGCGATGCGCGAGGTCGACACCACCATGAAGCTGCTCACCCGCCTGCGGCTGCGCGGCTTCGCCTTGTCCATCGACGACTTCGGCACCGGCTACAGCTCCCTGGTCGAGCTGCACCGCATGCCCTTCAGCGAGCTGAAGATCGACCGCAGCTTCGTCACCGGCCTGGACCACGACGCCGACGCCGCCACCATCACGCGGGCCATCATCAGCCTGGGCCACGCGCTGGGCCTGAGCGTGGTGGCCGAGGGCGTCGAGGGCGGCGGCGTGGCCGAGGCCCTGCGCGAGATGGGCTGCGACCAGGCCCAGGGCTACCACTTCGACCGGGCGCTGACGGCCCAGGAGCTGCTGGGGAGGTTGGCGGCGACGGGGTGAGGGGGGGGTGCCGCTCCTCCCAGCGTGGGGGCGCGACGAATCGCGCCCCCACGCTGGGGGATGTCGTCCGGGGCTTCCAGGCCAGGGTGACCCTGGAGGCACGAAGAGCAGGCCTGGTGGAGGGACCGCTCTGGCAACGCGGCGACCACGACCACATCCTCCGCGACGAGGCCGACCTGGACGCTCACCGCGAGGACATCCAGGACAACCCCCTGCGGTGGGACCTCGACGACGAGAACCCGAGTCGAGCCAGGCGGGGTGCGCCGGCGTGAGGCGCCCCCGTCCCCCCCCCCCCCCCCCCCCCCCCCCCCCCCCCCCCCCCCCCCCCCCCCCCCCCCCCCCCCCCCCCCCCCCCCACGCCAGCCCCTCGCCCACGCGCCGCCCGCCGGCCGCGACCATCGCCAGGCGGTCCACCCCCACCGCCACCCCGGCACAGGGCGGCAGCCCGGCCTCCAGCGCGCGCAGGAAGCGCTCGGGCATGGGCGCGTCGGGCAGGCCCTCGGCCCGCCGCTGCGCCCGGTCGGCCTGGAAGCGCGCCCGCTGCTCGACGGGGTCGGTCAGCTCGGCGAAGCCGTTGGCCAGCTCGATGCCGTCGACGACCAGCTCGAAGCGCAGGGCGACCCGCGGGTCGTCGGGGTCCCGGCGGGCGAGCATGCCGAGCGCGGCGGGCCAGCGGGTGAGCAGCACGCCGCCCATGCCGGCCAGCAAGGGCTCGACCCGCTCCACCCACAGCCGCGAGAAGGCGTGCACGAAGGGCTCGTCGGGGGCGCCCAGGGCGCGCGCCAGGCGGGCGCCCTCCTGCAACGCGAGCACGTCGACGCCGGCCACCTCCTCGCAGAGGGCCGCGACGGTCCGCTCGACGACAGGGCCCAGGCCGCCGACCTCCTGGCAGACCTCGACCAGCTCGGCGGCGAGCTGCCGGTCGTCCCAGCCGACGCGGTACCACTCGGCCATCAGGAACTCGGGCTCGTGCAGGGGGGAGAGGTCGCCCTGGCGGAAGACGTGGCAGAGCTGGAAGACGGCGGGGAAGCCCAGCGCCAGCAGGCGCTTCATCTCCAGCTCGGGGCTGGTGTGCAGGAAGCGCTCGCCGTCGGGGGCGGCGGGGTTCCAGGTGGGCCGCAGCCGCGCCGGGATGGGCTCGATGAAGGGGTCGGTGCCGGCGGCATCGAGCAGCAGCGGGGTGTCGACCTCCTGGTAGCCGCGGGCGGCGAGCGCCCGTCGCAGCGCCTCCACCCGCGCGAAGCGGTCGGCGATGGCGGGGACCCGCCCGGCCACTTCGCCCAGCCAGGGCCGGCCCCGGCCGGGGGACAGGCGGGCCCGGTCCACCTCGACGACGCCCTGGCGCAGCACGCCCTCGACGGCGCCGACCGCGCCCTCGGCCAGCCCCTCGCCCCGCAAGGCCACCGCCCCGGTCGCGTCCACCAGGCGCCCGCCCTCGATCCGCCCCCACAGCCGCAGCGCCGCGCCCTCGCCCGCTGCCGCCAGCGCCGGGCCGATGCCGCGCCAGGCCCCCGGGTCGGCCACTCAGTCCTCCAGGTCCAGGATCACGGGGGCGTGGTCGCTGGGCTTGCAGGTGGGGTGCACCAGCGCGCGCTCGGCGACGTCGATCTCGACACCCTGGGCCGCCTCCAGCAGGCCCTCGGTCAACAGCAGGTGGTCGATGCGCAGGCCCTGGCCGCGGTCGAAGCCGCCGGTGCGCATGTCCCACCAGGAGTACTGGCCGGGCCGGTCGTCGAACTGGCGGAAGCCGTCGACCAGGCCCCAGTCCAGCAGGCCCTGGAAGCGCGCCCGCTCCGGGGTGCTGCACAGGATGCGCTCGCGCCAGGCGACCGGGTCGTAGACGTCGGCGTCCTCGGGCGCGATGTTGTAGTCGCCGCACACGCAGAGCAGCTCGCCGGGGTCGGCGTGCGCCCCCAGCCAGGCCTGCAGCGCGTCCAGCCAGCGCAGCTTGTGGGCGTACTTGGGGTCGCCGACCTCCTTGCCGTTGACGACGTAGAGGTTGACGACGCGGACGCCGTCGATCTCGGCAGCGATGCCCCGGGCGTCGGGATCCTGGTCCCAGGGCAGGCCCCGCTCCACGCGCCGCGGCGGCGAGCGGCTCAGGATGGCCACGCCGTTGTAGGTCTTCTGGCCCAGCGTCTCGACGTGGTAGCCGCGCTCCTGGAAGGGCTCCCGCGGGAACTGCTCGTCCAGGCACTTGATCTCCTGCAGGCAGAGCACGTCGGGCGCCTGCCGATCGACCCAGTCCAGGGCCCGATCCAGGCGGGCGCGGATCGAGTTCACGTTCCAGGTGGCGATGCGCATCCGGGCCTCCTCGAAGGCTGCGCCCCTAACCCCGCGACAAGCCGTTCCCCCAACGTGTCGCGAATGTTGCAGGATGTAGACTGCTACGGTACGCCGCGACCGCTCTTCGGAGCCGGGAGGTCCCTTGACCGGCAAGCTGACGCAGACATCCCCCCTCTCCTCCACCCCTCCGACGGCGACGGGCCGCCCGACGCGCCTGGCCCTGGCCCTGCTGCTGCTGGCCCCCGGCGCGGCGCTGCCGCTGTCGGTGGCCCTGCTCAGCCCGCCGGCCGCGGCCGCCGACCTGACCGGCCAGCTCCGCGGCACGGTGGTCGACGGCGACGGCATCCCCGTGCCGGGCGTGGTGGTCAACATCACGGGCGACGCGCTGCAGGGCGGCAAGAGCATCGACAGCGACGCCGACGGCGAGTTCCGCGTGCTCGGCCTGCCGCCGGGCGAGTACCGGGTCGAGGCGCTCAAGGCCGGCTTCCAGACGGTCGCGGTCACGGTGCGGGTGTTCACCGGGCGGTCGAGCCAGGTGGACATCGTGATGCCGATGGCCGAGGCGGGCGAGGAGATCGTCATCGTCGAGCAGAAGCCGACGGTCGACGTGACCAGCACCCGCACGGGCCTGGTGCTCACCAAGGAGATGATGCGGGACATCCCCAACCCGGCGCGCGACTACCAGACGGCGGCCACCCTGGCGCCGGGCGTGGTCGGCGGGGGGAACCCCAACATGCGCGGTGGCGTGATGACCACCAACCAGTACTTCATCGACGGCGTCAACACGACCGACCCGCTGACGGGCACCTTCTCCAGCAACCTGAACTTCGACGCCATCGAAGAGGTGCAGACCATCACCGGCGGCATGGACGCCGAGTACGGCCGGGCGCTGGGCGGCGCGCTGAACATCGTCACCCGCTCGGGCGGCAACGACTTCGAGGGCGACGTGCAGGTGCTGTACAGCAGCAAGGCGACGCGCCTGTACAAGCCCCTGCCCGAGGAAGGCGACGCCGACGACATCGAGTACTTCGACATGTCGACGGCCGTGAACGTGGGCGGCCCCATCGTCAAGGACAAGCTCTGGTTCTTCACCAGCTTCCAGCTCAACCGCTCCGTGTACGAGGAGACGGTCCCCGACGAGGTCGGGCGCGACGAGGCGATGGCCCCCCGGTACTGGAACAGCGAGTACTACTACGGCAAGCTGACCTGGTCGCCGCACGCCGATCACCGCGTCTGGGGCCTGTTCTCTGCCGATCCGACCAGCATCGAGAACAGCACCCAGGACGTCTACACCCTCTCCAGCGGCGAGGAGTGGTGGAAGCAGGGCGGCTGGATGGCCAGCGTGGGCCACCAGTGGACCCCCAGCGCCAGCGCCATCCTGGAGACCGAGGCCTTCACCCAGCGCTCCTACATCGTCACCCGGCCGATCCAGGAGCTGTGGTGCAAGCGCGGACAGTGGGACGACTGCGATCCGGCCAGCAACTACGGCTATGACGAGCCCGGCTGGTTCAGCAACACGGGCTTCGCCTACGGCCCCGAGCCCTACTGGTCCAACAGCTACAGAAACCGCCACAGCCTGAACTCGGCGCTGACGCTGCTGTTCACGGCGCTCGGCGAGCACGAGGCCAAGACGGGCGTCAACGTCGAGCTGATGCAGTCCTACGCCGACGCCGCGGGCGTGGGCCCCGAGCTGCCCGAGGAGCAGGGGGCGGACCCGGACACCAGCGGCTACGCCTACTACGAGCCGGGCGAGGGCTGCGATCCCAACGACCCCTCCTGCTACGTGCCGGACACGCTCTACGTCTACAACAGCCAGTACGACGCGACGACGGCGGGCGTGCTCTTCGCCTGGTACATCCAGGACGTCTGGCAGCCGACCGAGCGCCTGACCGTGCGCCCCGGCGTGCGGCTGGACTTCAGCTCGCTGTACATGCGGCCCTTCTTCGACGCCGAGTTCTCCGACAAGCAGGTGTTCAGCGCGCTCAACGTCGCCCCGCGCCTGGGCGCGGCCTACGACCTGACGGGCGACGGCAAGACCAGCGTGCGCGCCTACTACGGGCGCTTCTACGACCCGGGCTACCTGGTCATCGCCGACACGCTGTCGGACACCGACACGGGCTACACGACCTACTCCTGGGACGAGGCGCGCGGCGCGTGGGCCGAGTCCGGCCAGTCCGGCGCCGGCTACTTCCTGCTGGGCGAGGACATCAAGACGCCGCACAGCGACGAGTTCAACGTCGGCATCAGCCGGGACGTGGGCGACGGCTGGGGCCTGGACCTGGGCATCACCTACGAGGAGACGAACAACCAGTGGGAAGATGACGAGGTCAACCAGATCTGGAACGAGGACGGGACCAACGTCATCGGCGGCCGCAACGGCAGCATGAGCTCGGTCTACCGCCTGCGGACCCCCGACGAGGTGTTCAACAAGTACACCTCGGTCGAGTTCCAGGCCAACCGCCAGTTCGACGAGAACTGGGGAATGGTCAGCTCCTACACCTGGAGCCGGACCTTCGGCTTCCTGCAGGAGAACACCACCGCGGTCGCCAGCGGCTCCTTCGACAACTACACGCAGAACGGCGTGGACGTCGGCCTGCAGCCCTATGACGTGCCGCACAACTTCAAGGTCGCCGGCTCCTACCGCGACGACGACGCCCTGCCCCTGTCCGAGACCGCCGCCATCGGCTTCATCACGGGCTGGAACCTGGGCGCCCGCAGCGGCTACCCCTACCGCAAGGCCTACTACAACCAGTACTACGGCGGCTGGTACAACTCCGAGGATCCCATCGACGGCACCTACCGCCTGCCGATGCGCACCTTCGTGGACCTCAAGGTCGGCCTGTCGGTCAAGGCCTGGCGCACCACCTGGGACCTGACCGCCGAGTGCTTCAACGTCTTCAACGACCGCACGGTGCTGGCCGTGGACACCCGCTACGGGGACACCGACGGCGAGGGCGTCTACGCCGACAGCAACGGCGAGCCCTACTGGGGTCGGCCGACGGCCTACCAGGACCCCCGGTACTTCCAGTTCGGCCTGCGCGGGGAGTTCAACTGATGCGCCCCTCCACCTCGACCCTTCCCTCGCGGGAGGACCGCCCCATGATCCACCGCAACCCCTCCCTCCTGCTGTCGACCCTGGGCCTGCCGGCGCTGCTCCTGCTCTCCTGCCAGGGTGAGCAGGGCATCGACCGCACCGTCATCGTCGGCCAGCTCCAGCTCACGCCCGCCCAGGCGGACGAGGGCGGAGACAGCGTCGCCTCGCCCAACGACGAGGCGCTGGTCGAGATGCCGATCCTGACCTACCGACACATGACGGTGAACGGGACCGCGCGCGACTACGGCAACGAGGGCGACGCCGACATCGACGCCTACCTATTCCGCACGGCCGGCGCCGGCGATCTGTCCTTCACCTTCGAGTACGCCACCGGCAGCGAGCTGTACTGGCCGGATCACAACGGGATGGCCGCGGGCGAGGCGCCCCAGTGGCGGGACACCGTGGTCTACAAGGTCGAGGTCATCGACCCGGCCTGGACCGACCCGGAGACCGGCGACTACATGGTCCTGGCCAGCTTCGACGACGAAGCGGGCTTCGGCGGGCTCATCGAGTTCTCGTGGGCCGACGTGACGGTGCCCAGCGCGGGCGGCGGCGTGTACGCGCCCTACGCCGACGGGGTGCCCGCCGGCACCCAGCTCGGCATCCGGGTGACGGCCGTCAAGGGCGACTCCGCGGGCGACACCTCCTACCGGATCGCCATCAACGGGCTGGATCCGAACGACGGCGAGATCAAGGTCGGCGCCTACCTCTCCGGGGATCCCACCGACCGCGGCAGCCCCGTCGCCGGCGGCACTGCCTACGGCTGGTGGTGGGATGACGCCACCCTGACCTGGACCGGCTGGTACCGGCTGGAGGGCGGCGTGCGGCGCGTCGTCGAGTGCGAGGTCGGCGACCAGGAGTGCATGGACAGCATCTCCGGCGAGTCGGCCTCGGGCGGCGAGAGCGCGCGCAGCGCGGCGCCGGACGGCGGCACGGACACCGGCGGCGACGGTGGCACCACGGACGGTGGCACCACGGACGGTGGCACCACGGACGGTGGCACCACGGACGGCGGCACCACGGACGGTGGCACCACGGACGGTGGCACCACGGACGGTGGCACCACCGACGGCGGCACCACCGACGGTGGCACCACCGACGGCGGCACCACGGACGGTGGCACCACCGACGGCGGCGCCTCGGACGGCGGCACGACCGACGGCGGCACCACCGACGGCGGCACGACCGACGGCGGTACCGCCGAGGAGCCCGAGGAGCCCAGCTACACGGGCAACGTCAACGAGGGCCTGGACGAGGTCTACATCATGGCGGGGACCTTCTCCTCGCTGGGCGGGTCCATCCCTGGCGGCACCCTGTACTCGACGTCCATGGTCCACGTCCCCCTCGAGGGCCAGTACGTCGTGGTCGACGAGATGGTGGTGATCGACGATCTCTCGCCCAAGGTCTACGGCTGGCTGGCCACCGAGGACGTGGACGGGAGCCTGGAGAGCCCCTTCGTGCTGCCCGAGGCGACCGGCCCCGGCTTCGTCGACGTGATCTCGGGCTCGCTGCTGTACGAGATCGACGACCCGCAGGGCAACAACGAGACGGACGCCTACCTGCTCTCCGTGGGCGAGTCGCTCAACGGCACCTTCACCGCGAGCTGGACGGACGCCGGCGCCAACCTGGACCTCTACCTGCTGGACGCCGATCTCAACTACATCGCGGCGGCCTACCTGCTGGGCGACACCAACCCCGAGGGCTTCAACGCCAGCGGCGACTTCGGCATCGTCTTCGAGCCGGGCGAGATCTACTACGTCGAGATGCAGTCCTGGCTCGGCGTGGCCGGCGAGAAGCCCTACACCATCGAGATCGAGTGGTCCTCGCCCTGAGGGGCGGTCACCCGCTCACCGCAGCGCCGCCTCCAGCTCGTCCATGAAGCCGCCGGTGCCGATCCCCAGGTCGGTGCCGGGCTCCACGGGGGCGCCGCTCTTGGGGTCCAGGCCGCAGCGCCGGCGCAGGTCCTGGTCGAGCAGGTGGCTGGGCCGCACGTTGCCCAGCGCCGCGAAGATGTTGCCCTTGACCTTCGGGTTCTCGGCGTTCAGCTCGGCGAGCAGCGCCTTGACCTTCTTGCGGTGCAGGTGCTCCTGGCTGCCACACAGGTCGCAGGGGATGACCGGGAAGGCGTGCAGGGCGGCGAAGCGGGCGACGTCCTCCTCGGCGCAGGTGGCCAGCGGCCGGATGATGACGTTGCGCCCGTCGTCGCTGACCAGCTTGGGGGGCATGGCCTTGAGCTGGCCCGAGTACAGCAGGTTGAGCATCACCGTCTCGATGACGTCGTCCATGTGGTGGCCCAGCGCCAGCTTGTTGCAGCCCAGCTCGACGGCGGCGTCGTACAGGATGCCGCGCCGCAGCCGGCTGCACAGGCTGCAGAAGGTCTTGCCCTCGGGGATCTTCTCCTTGACGACGCTGTAGGTGTCGCGCTGGAGCATCCGGTAGGGCAGACCCTGCTCCTGCAGCCAGCCCTCCAGCAGGTGGCCCGGGAAGCCGGGGTGCCCCTGGTCCAGGTTCACGCAGATGATCTCGAAGTCGAAGGGCACCTTGCGCTGCACCTCGCGCAAGAGCCACGTCATCACGTAGCTGTCCTTGCCACCGGACATGCAGGCCATGATGCGGTCGCCCGGCTCGATGAGCGCGAACTCCTCGCTGAGCTGGCCCACCTTGCGCAGCAGGCGCTTCTCCAGGCGGAAGCGCTCGGCTTGGGGGGAGAGGTCCTGGTCCTGCTCGACGCGGGGGTCGGCCTGCATGGGGCACTCGCCGTTCTCGGGGGTGCCCCTGGTTAGCGCGACCTCCGCCCCTGCGCAGCCCGCGCCGCGCCGACGACCCGGCCGGTTAGGCCACCTCCTCCCCGGAGCGAGAAGTGGCCGCCATCGAGGTCGTCGACCTGCGCAAGCACTACGGCGCCCTGCAGGCCCTGCAGGGCATCTCCTTCCGCGTCGAGCCCGGCGAGGTGGTCGGCTTCCTGGGCCCCAACGGCGCCGGCAAGAGCACGGCGATGAAGGTGCTGACCGGCTTCATCGCGCCGACGGCCGGCACGGCCCGGGTGATGGGCCACGACGTGCTGACCGACTCGCTCCAGGCGCGGCAGCACCTGGGCTACCTGCCCGAGAACGCGCCGATCTACGCCGACATGCGGGTGCGGGACTACCTGGACTACGTCGGGCGGATCCGCGGCCTGGGCGGCGCCGAGCGCGACCGCGCCATTCACCGCGTCGCCGGCCAGTGCGGCATCGGCGAGCGGCTGGGCCAGCAGGTCGGCGAGCTGTCCAAGGGCTACCGCCAGCGCGTGGGCCTGGCCCAGGCCCTGCTCCACGCGCCGCCGATCCTGATCCTGGACGAGCCGACCACCGGCCTGGACCCGAACCAGATCGTCGAGATCCGCAACCTGATCCGCGAGATCGGCCGCAAGCGCACCGTCCTGCTGTCGACCCACATCCTCAGCGAAGTGCAGGCCACCTGCGACCGGGTGGTGATCATCCACCAGGGCCGGCTGGTCGCCGACGGCAACACGGCCGAGGTGACCACGCGCGAGCAGGGCGGCCAGCTCGTCCAGGCGGTCTTCGCCGCGGGCAAGGTGGCGCTGGACCGGCCAGCGGTGCGGCGGGCGCTGGAGGGGCTGCCGGGCGTGCGCCGGGTGAGCGACCTGCAGGCCGAGGACCCCGCCTGGCACGCCTTCGAGGTGCTGGCCGACCGCGACCCGCGCGCCGCGATCTTCCAGCTCGCCGTCGATCGCAGCCTGACCCTGGTGGAGCTGGCCCGCGAGCGCACCAACCTCGAAGAGGTGTTCCGCCGGCTGACCCACGCCTGAGGCGGGTCGGCTCAGCTCAGGACCAGGCCGACCACCAGGAACACCAGCAGCAGGATCACGGTCCCGACGACCAGCCAGGCCAGGGGCAGGCGATCGCGCGGGGGCGGCGAGACGGCCCGGATGACCTGGGAGATCTCCTGCGCGCCGCTGGTCGGCTCGTCCCCGTCCTGCGACGCCTTCCGCCAGCCCGCGATGCGGCGCTCCCCCTCGGCCTCCTGCGGGTCGACGCCCATCACGTCGAAGACCTGGCGCAGGGCGGGCACCTCGGTCACGGGGACCCACGCGGCCTGGCGCCCGGCGGCGCCCAGGGGCGGCCAGGCAGGGCCGACGGGGGGCGGTCGCACCTTGCAGCGGCTGTCGACCACCCCCGAGTACACCATGGCCCGGAGAGCCAGCAGGTCGACCAGGCCGCGCGAGCGCCCGTCCGACCCGCGCAGCTCGTACTCCCAGGACTGCTCGGGCCTGCCCGTCTCGGTCGCCTCGTCGTGGGTGGGCTCGTCGTGCGTGGGCTCGACGGAGGGGCCGTCGGCTGGCGTGGTCTGCGGGCTCATGGCGACCTCGGCACGGGGGCGACGACCGGTGGGGCCGCGCGCGACAACAGGGTACCCCTTGGTATCCGACCGGGCACGCCCTGGCGCGCCCCGCCCCCCTCCGCCGAGGCCGCCCGCCCCCATGTCCTCGCACCTCGTCGTCGGCACCGCCGGCCACATCGACCACGGCAAGACGACGCTGGTGCGCGCCCTCACCGGGGTCGACCTGGACACCCTGCCCGAGGAGCGCGCCCGCGGCATCACCATCGCGCTGGGCTTCACGCACCTGGACCTGGGCGGCGACCGGACGCTCTCCTTCGTCGACGTGCCCGGCCACGAGCGCCTGGTGCGCACGATGATCGCCGGCGCCACCGGGCTGGACGCCGTCCTGCTGTGCGTGAGCGCCGTCGAGGGCGTCATGCCCCAGACCCGCGAGCACCTCGACATCCTGCGCCTGCTCGGCGTACGCCAGGGCCTGTGCGTCCTGACCATGGCCGACCTCGTGGACGAGGAGATGCTGGCCCTGGCCACCATGGACGTCGAGGAGGCCGTCGCCGGCAGCTTCCTCGATGGTGCGCCGATCCTGGCCGTCGCCGTGCCCCCCGACGGCGCGCCTCCCCGGGGACTGGACGCCCTGCGGGCGGCGCTGGCGACCCTGGCGCCGGCGGAGCGCAGCGCCACGGGCCCGTTCCGCTTGCCCATCGACCGCGCCTTCGTGCGCCGGGGCTTCGGCACGGTGGTCACCGGCACGCTGCGCTCGGGCGAGCTGCGGGACGGCGACGAGGTGGAGGTCCTGCCCGACGGCATCCGGACGCGCGTCCGGGGGCTGCAGGTCCACGGCCACCCGGTCGCGGCCAGCCAGGCCGGCCAGCGCACGGCGGTCAACCTGGCCGGGGTGGAGCGGGACGACCTGGCCCGCGGCCAGGTGCTGGTCCACCCGGGGCGGATCGAGCCGGCCAGCGTCATCGACTGCCGCGTCCACCACCTGCCGGGGGCGCCGGCCCTGCCCGACGGCGCCCGGGTCCGCCTGCTCTCGGGCACCGCCGAGGTGATGGCGGCCCTGTCGGTGATCGACGGCGAGGCGCTGGCGCCGGGCCAGGATCACCTGGTCCAGCTCCGCACCGAGGCCCCGCTGGTGCTGCTTCCGGGCGACCGGCTGGTGTTGCGGCGGGAGAGCCCGGTGGAGACCCTGGGCGGCGGCGAGGTGCTCGACCCCTGGGCGCCGCGCGCGCGCCGCCGGGACCACGCCCGCGTGGCCGCGGAGCTGCGCGCCCTCCTGGCGGGCGACCGCTCGGTGCTGCTGTCCCGCGCCGGCGACACGGGCCTGTCGCCCGCGCGGGCGGCCCTGCTGGGGGTCACCGGCGGGGCCCCGCTGGGCGACCGGCTGGTGCACCCCGACCGGGTGGCGTGGCTGCAGGCCCGCCTGGGCGAGGCCCTGGACACCTGGCACCGGGAGCGTCCGCTGACCCCCGGCGCCCCCCGCCGCGACCTGCGCCGCGGGCCCCTCGCCCACCTCGACGACCGGGCCTTCGACGCCCTGGTGGCCCTGGCCGCCGCGCGGGGCGAGCTGGTCCTGGAGGGCCCGGTCCTGCGCCGCCCGACCTGGCGGATCCAGCCGACCGCCGCGCAGCAGGCGGTGCTGGACGGCCTGCGGGCCGAGGTCGCGGCCGGGGGGCTGGACGGGGTCTCGGCGGGGGCGCTCCTGGCCCGCGAGCCGGACGCCTTCATGCTGCTGGTGGCGCGCGGCGACCTGGTCCGGATGGGCGACCGGGTGGTCGACGGTGCCCTGCTGCAGCCCCTCCTGGCCCAGGTGCGCGCCTGGTTCGACGCCCACGCGGCGATGAGCCCCACCGAGTTCAAGGACCTGTCGGGCCTCTCGCGCCGCATGGCCATCCCGCTGCTGGAGTGGCTGGACGCCAGCGGCCTGACCTCCCGCCAGGGCGACCAGCGGGTGGCGGGACCGGCCCTTCGCCGGGCCTGAACCCGCCGCCTGGAGCAAGGCGCCCTGGTCTGCTACCCTGCCCGAGCCCCCTCGGGTCGCCCGCCCCCTTGCCCCCTGTCCTTCGACGGAACCGCCCATGGCCCTCCCCTCCTCCGCCGCGCGCACCCTGCTGCTGGGCGCGCCCCTGCTGCTCTGCTCGGCGCTGCCCGGCGCGGCCATGATGGTGGCGACGCTGTCCTCGTCCCCGGCCCGGGCCCAGGAGGTCGAGAACGGCCTGCTCCGCGTCAAGGCGACGGTGGACGGTGCCCAGGTCTACGTCGACAACAAGGAGATCGGCGTCACCCCGATCACCACCTACCTGCCGCCGGGCGACCACACCGTGCGCGTGTCCGCCGACAACTTCGACCCCTTCGTGCGGCGGGTCACCGTCACCACCGGGCGGACGGTCGAGCTGGTGGCCGACCTGCTGCCGGGCGCCGGTACCGTGGAGTTCATCGCCGAGCCGGCGGGCGCGACCCTGACCCTGAACGACCGGGAGCAGTACCCCACGCCGGTCCGCCTGCGCGACCTGCAGCCCGGCGACTACCGCTGGCGCCTGGCCGCGCCGGCGCACGAGCCGCAGGAGGGCAGCTTCACCTTCACCCGCGGGAAGAACCTGCTCTTCACCCCCCGGCTGGACAGCAGCGCGGGGCGCTTCTCGGTGGCCAGCCGGCCCGAGGGGGCCGAGGTCTTCCTGGACGGCCAGCTCGTCGGCACCACCCCGCTGGAGCTGCGGGACATCCCGCCCGGCGTCCACCAGGTGCTGCTGGACATGAAGGGCCAGGCCGCCGTCCTGCGCACGGTCGACACCTCCGACGGATCTCGCGGCCAGGTCGACGTCCGCCTGCCCGACGACGGCGCCGCCCTGGTCGTCAAGACCCCCTCGGCCGACGCCACGGTGCGGCTCAACGGCGTGAAGGTCGGCAGCGGTCGCAAGGTCCGCCTGCCCGAGCTGGAGCGCGGCCGCTACACGCTGGAGGTGACCGCGCCCGGCCGCCCCACCGCCGAGACCCGCATCGAGGTGCCCGACGGGGGCGGGGCCTGGTGGAAGGCCCGCATGACCGGGCGCCAGGCGGAGCTGCGCGAGTACACCCCGCTGGTGCGGAGCTGGGCATTCTGGGCCGGCACCTCCGCCGTGGCCGCCGGCGCGACGACCGGCGCCATCCTGGCCTACAACGCTGGTATCCCCGACCCCACGCCCGAGGGCGACATCCTGGTGACCCTGCCATGAGCGCGGCCCGCTTCCTGATCCTGACCGCCGCCCTGCTCTCGGCCTGCAAGCAGCAGCCCGAGGCCCGCACCGCGATCCAGATCCAGCTCGACGGCGACGCCACCGCCATCGGCGACGCCACCGACCGGCTGATCCTGGTGGTGGACCCGACCTCGCCCTACCTGGACACCGACGGCCAGCCCCTGCCCGAGGGTGAGCTCGACAGCCGCACCTTCCTGGCCGACCTGGTGGACGACGACCCCGAGCTGGAGCTGGGCATCGAGATCAGCGCCGGGTCGGCGGGCTTCCCGGTGGTGGAGCTGCAGCCGGGCCGCAACGACAGCGCCTTCGGCGTGCGGGTCGTGGGCTGGCTGGGCAGCACCCTGACCGTGCAGACCGAGACCTTCGGCCCCCTGTCCTTCCAGGTCGACGAGATCCAGCAGGTCACCCTCCCCGTCGCCCTGCTGGAGGATCCGATCACCGACTGCGAGGACGGGCAGGACGGCGACGGAGACGGCTACGTCGACGCACAGGACCCCGACTGCGCCTCGGGCGACGAGGAGTCGGGCTATGGCCCCACGGAGTGCAACGACGGCGCGGACAACGACGGCGACGGGCTGACCGACCGGCTCGACCCCGACTGCGACGGCGCCGACGACGACGACGAGGCAGGCGGCTGCGACAACGACGAGGACGACGACGGCGACGGCTGGGTCGACCTGGCGGATCCCGACTGCGCCTCGGGCGGCGAGGAGGTCGGCCTGGGCGTCACGCAGTGCAACGACGGGGCCGACAACGACGGCGACGGCGACGTCGACGCCGCGGACGCCCACTGCGACAGCGCGCTCGACGACGACGAGTCCGCTCCGCCCTGCGACAACGGCCTGGACGACGACGCCGACGGCTGGGTCGACGGAGAGGACCCCGACTGCGCCGACGGCGACGAGGAGCTGGGCTTCGGCACCAACGAGTGCAACGACGGCGTCGACAACGACGACGACGGCGACGTCGACGGCGAGGACGTCTCCTGCGAGGAGGCCACCGACGCGGCCGAGCAGAACGCCTGCGAGGACGACGCCGACAACGACGGCGACGGCTGGATCGACCTGGAGGACCTGGGCTGCGGCAGCCCCTATGACGACGACGAGGGCAGCTTCGAGGGCACGACCCAGTGCAGCGACGGCATCGACAACGACGGGGACGCCCGCGTCGACGCCGCCGATCCCGACTGCGAGAGCGCCAGCGACCGCATCGAGGCCGACAACTGCAGCGACGGCGAGGACAACGACGGCGACGGGTGGAGCGACGGCGCCGACCCCGACTGCGCCACCGGCGACAACGAGCTGGGCTTCGACACCGACGGGCCGCAGTGCAACAACGGCGTCGACGACGACGGGGACAGCCGGATCGACGCGCTGGACACCGGCTGCGCGTCGGCGCTGGACGACGACGAGGTCGCCCAGTGCACCAACGGCGTCGACGACGACGCCGACGGCTGGCTGGACGCCGCCGACCCCGACTGCGCCACGGGCGCCTCGGAGGACGGCTTCGCCGGCGCCACCCAGTGCAACGACGGCAGCGACAACGACCTCGACGGCCGCATCGACGCCATGGACCCCCACTGCGACGACGCCAGCGACGACGCCGAGGTCGCCGGCTGCGCCAACGGGCTGGACGACGACGCGGACGGCTGGACCGACCTGGACGATCCCGACTGCGCCACCGGCGAGGTCGAGGCCGGCACCGCCGCAGCGACGGCCTGCAACAACGGCGACGATGACGACGGCGACGGCGACGTCGACGCCGAGGACGGCGACTGCAGCGACGGCAGCGACGACTACGAGGGCAGCGCCGCCTGTGGCGACGGCCTGGACAACGACCTGGACGGCTGGGTCGACCTGGACGACCCGGCCTGCTTCGACAGCTACGACACGACCACCGAGGCGCCCGCCACCAGCTCCTACGAGTGCAACGACGGCGCCGACAACGACGGCAACGGGACCATCGACGCCGAGGACCCCGGCTGCGCCACGGGCACCGACGACGACGAGTCCAGCCCCCGGACCGCCTGCAACGACGGCCTGGACAACGACGGCGACGGCTGGTCGGACGACCAGGACCCCGACTGCGCGGCGGGCGAGCTGGAGTCCGGCTACGGCGAGGCGGCCTGCAACGACGGCGAGGACGACGACGGCGACGAGCTGGTGGACGCCGAGGATCCCGACTGCGCCGACGCCACCGACGAGCTGGAGGACCCCGCCGACGACGCCTGCGCGGACGGCGCGGACAACGACGGCGACGGCTGGACGGACGCCGCCGATCCCGACTGCGAGACGGGGACCGAGGAGACGGGCTTCGGGACGACGGCCTGCAACGACGGCGAGGACGACGACCTCGACGGGCGCATCGACGCCGACGACCCCGCGTGTACCGACGCCGGGGTCACCGACGAAGACCTGGGCGACTGCGAGGACGGAGAGGACGACGACCTCGACGGCTGGGTCGACCAGGCCGATCCGGACTGCGTCGAGGGCGGCAAGCGCGAGCGGGGCTTCGGCGAGGGGCAGTGCAACGACGGCGCGGACAACGACGGCAACCTGCTGCTCGACGCCCAGGACCCCGGCTGCGAGGACGCCCTGGACCCCGTCGAGGACCCCGACGCCGACGACTGCGAGAACGGGAGCGACGACGACCTGGACGGCTGGGTCGACGACGAGGACCTGGACTGCCTGACGGGCGGGGACGAGGCGGGCTTCACCACCTACGCCTGCAACGACAGCGAGGACAACGACGGCGACGGCCTGGCCGACGCGCTCGATCCCGACTGCGACGTGCCCTGGGAGGACGACGAGGCCTCGCCGGCCGCCGACAACTGCGACGACGGCCTGGACGACGACGGGGACGGCTGGGTGGACGACGAGGATCCCGACTGCCTGTGGGAGGGCGCCGAGGTGGGCCTGTCCCCGCTGCCCTGCAACGACGGCGAGGACAACGACGGGGACGGCCTGGCCGACGCCCTGGACGGCGACTGCGACGACGGCCTGGACGCCGACGAGCAGGCCCCGAGCGACGCGTGCACGGACGGCCTGGACAACGACGGCGACGGCTGGACCGACCAGTCCGACGCCGACTGCGTCGGGGGTGGCGACGAGGACGGCAGCCGCGACGTGGCCGCCTGCGCCAACGGGCTGGACGACGACGGCGACGGCGACCTCGACGCCGACGACGGGGACTGCCTGGACGGCTGGGACAACGACGAGTCCCCCACCCTGGGCACCTGCGAGGACGGCCTGGACGACGACCTGGACGGCTGGGTGGACGACGACGATCCCGACTGCGCCCTGTCCGGCGAGGAGGTCGGCTTCTCGCTGTCCGCCTGCAACGACGGGCTGGACAACGACGGCGACACGCCGATTGACGCCGAGGACCCCGGCTGTGCGGTCGCGGCGGATCCCTCCGAGTCCAACACCGCGATGCCCTGCCGGGACGGCCTGGACAACGATGGCGACGGCTGGGCCGACCTGGAGGATCCCGACTGCATCGTCGCCACCGCCGAGGCCGGCGAGGGCGCCGCGGCCTGCAACGACGGCGCGGACAACGACGGCGACGGCGACGTGGACGGCCTGGACGCCGACTGCCTGGACGCCTGGGACCACCTGGAGGCCGGCCCCGAGGACGGCGACTGCGCCAACGGGCTGGACGACGACGGAGACGGCTGGCCCGACCTGGACGATCCGGACTGCTGGTGGAGCGCCGACGAGCTGGGCACCTCGGCCTTCGCCTGCAACGACGGCGTCGACGACGATCGCGACACGCTCACCGACGGCGACGACCCCGGCTGCGACAGCGCCTGGGACAGCGACGAGGCGCACGTGCACGAGTGCGAGGACGAGCTGGACAACGACGGCGACGGCTGGATCGACCTGGACGATCCGATCTGCGGCGACCCCGAGGACCTCTACGAGGACGACGGCCTGCTCGGTACGCCCTGCAACAACGGCGTGGACGACGACGCCGACGGCCTGGCAGACGCGATGGACCCCGGCTGCCTGACCGGCTCGACCTCCGCCGAGGAGGATCCGTCGACCCAGTGCAACGACCTGCTCGACAACGACGGCGACGGCTGGATCGACCTGGCCGACCCGGTCTGCACCTCGATCTGGGTCAGCGCCGAGGACGACGGCTACGACGCGGAAGGCGCGCAGTGCAACGACGAGATCGACAACGACGGCGACGGTGACCGCGACGCCGACGACGTCGGCTGCACCAGCGCCTTCGACAACTCCGAAGCCTACTGAGGTCGACGGCCCCGGCCGCCGCCGTCAGCGCGCCTGCCGGTCCTCGTCGGCCGCCAGGGCCAGCGCCGCCAGCAGCTCGTCGGGGCGCACGGGCTTCATCAACACCGGGAAGCGGGAGGCCATGTCGGGCAGGCGCAGCAGGTGGTCCGCGACGAAGCCGCTCATCAGGACCACGGGCAGCCGGCCGTCCAGGCTGAGCGCCAGGTCCACGCCCGACAGGTGGGGCATCACGATGTCCGAGAGGACGACGTCGACCTCGTCGGCGTGATCCGCGAGCCACTCCCGCGCGACCTGCCCGTCGCGCGCGGCGAAGGGCACCAGGTGCCCCGCCGTCCGCAGGAGCTGGCAGATCTGCTCGCGCAGCACGTCCTCGTCCTCGGCCACCAGGATCCGCAGGCCCGGCCGGCTGCTGACGCGCACGCGGGGCTCCTCGACCGGCCCGCCGGGCTCCGCCTCGGTCCGCGGCAGGAGCACCTCGGTGACGTTGCCGCCGCCGCCGCCCAGCGCCCGGACCCGTCCACCGGCCTGGACCGCGATGCCGTAGCAGGTCGCCAGGCCCATGCTGCCGCCGCGCCCGTCGGGGTCGTAGAAGGGCTCGAACAGGCGCTCGCGGGCGGCCCGGGACAGCGGCGGGGCCTGGTCGCGGACGCGGATGGCCACGTAGCGGCCGGCCGGAAGCTCCGGGTCCGCCTCCAGGTCGACGCAGGTGGTCTCGACCAGGACGGTGCCCCCCTCCACCATCGCCGAGGCGGCGTGCAGCACGAGGTTGA
Source organism: Myxococcota bacterium (assembly GCA_023150805.1). Lineage (GTDB taxonomy): Bacteria > Myxococcota_A > UBA796 > UBA796 > UBA2385 > UBA2385. Next base: position 44,234 of record JAKLKF010000052.1, read on the forward strand.
CGAGGAGCTGCTCGACCTGGCCGGGCAGGATGCGCACCCGGGGGGACTCGGCGCCGAGCTGGACCTGGACCTGGATGTCGGCGCCGACCAGGCTGTCGAGGAAGACCTGCACCGGGCGGAGGTGGGCGTGCAGGTCGACCACCGTGGGCGGCCCGACCTGGCGCCGGGCGAAGCTGGCGAGCTGCCGGCTCAGGCGAGAGCCGCGATCGATGGACCGCTCGAGGAGGCGGACCTGGCCCATCGCCTCGCCCAGCTCGCCGGCGGCGAGCGCGTCCCGCAGGACACTGGTGCCCATCATCACGATGCTGAGCAGGTTGTTGAGGTCGTGCGCCACGCCGCCGGCCAGCCGTCCCAGGCTGTCCATGCGCTCGGCCCGCACCTCCCGCTGCTCGGCCAGGCGCTGCTCGGTGAGGTCCATGCTGATCAGCGTGGCGCCGATGGACCGCTGCCGGGCGTCGAGCACCGGCGCGACGGTCACGTGGCGGGTCCGTCCCCGCCACTCGAGCACGGCCGCGCGGGTGCGCCCCTGCAGGGCGTCCTCGAACATCGGCTCGAGCTCCGGCCAGATCAGGCGCAGGTCCCGGAAGTGTGCGCCCGCGACGCGGTCGGGCGTCATGCCCATGGCGCGCAGGTCGGGCCCGAAGGCGTAGACGAGCTTGCCCTCGCGGTCGACGTGCAGGACCCCCACGGGCATGAGGGCGGTGAGCCGCTCGAGCACCCCCAGGGTCGACCGCAGCTCGGACTCGCGCCGGACGGCGTCGGCCACGACCGCGCTGAGCTTGCGGATGGTGCCGACCAGCAGCAGGCGTCCGTCGGGCAGCGCCCCCCGCCCCTTGCGGGTGCTGATGACGTGGACCTGGCCCGTCGCGTCCGTGATGGTCTCGGCCTGCTCGTCCTGCTCGCCCGTGCGCAGCACCTCGCTGTCCCGGGCGTAGAACCACTCGACCTGGTCCGGCGGGAAGAAGTCGGCGTCGCTGGCGCCGATCATGGTGTCGATGTCCTGCCCCACGAACTGCGCACAGTGCTGGTTGACCAGCAGGAAGCGCCGGTCCTCGCCCTTGACGAAGACCGGGTCGGGGATGGCCTCGATCACCGCCTCGAGCATGGCCACGCGGGCGCGGAGCCGCTCGAGCTCGTCCCCCGGGTCGGCAGCAAGGGCAGGCGCGTCGCGAACCGGCATGGCTCGATTGTACCGGAGGAGGGGCGGCGCGTCGCACGGAACGCTCGAACGCCGGCGAACCGTGGCATCATCGGGCCATGATCCTCCTGGCCCTGCTCGCCTGCAGCCCCGACGACCCGACGCCGGGGCAGACCGTGGACACGACCTTCGGCGCCGAGCTGGGCCGAGAGGAGATCCCGCCGGCCTCCAGCCTGTGGGTGGACTCCTCGCGCGCCTTCGCCTGCGCGGGCGAGGACGGCCTGTACGTGCTGGACATCGCGGACCCCACCTGGCCGACGCAGCAGGACGTCGTGTCGGTGCCCTGCCACGCCGTCGACGGGGAGACCGGCAAGGTCCACATCGCAGGCGGCGAGTGGGGCCTGCGGGTGGTGCACCCGGGCAACCTGGCGATCCTGGGCGGCTACGAGCCGGGCTACCCGGTGACCGCGCTGGCCGTGGACGCCGGGGAGCACCAGGCCTGGATCGCGGGCACCAGCGAGGAGACGGGCGCGCTGCACGTCGACGGCGTGGTGACCTACAGCGTGGAGAACCTGAGCCAGAACAAGCAGGCCGAGCTGTCCCCGGGGTCCCCCGTGGCCCTGGCCTTCGACGACGACGGCGTCTTCGTCGCCCGGCAGGACGGCACCATCGACCTGCTGGGCCTGGCGATGGACCTGCGCGGCAGCCTGACCCTGGCGGAGCCCGTCTCCGGCGGCGCCGGCGGCGGGCTGCTCGCGGCCGAGGGGCACCTGTGGGCGGCCATGGGCACGGCCGGGCTGGGCGTGTTCAGCCTGGAGGACATGAGCGCGCCCGAGCAGGTCTCCGGCTGGGTCGGCGCCAGCGCCTGGGGCATGGCGATGCTGGGCGACCGCCTGTACCTGGGCGCCGACGAAGCCCTGGTGGTCCTGGACGTGTCCGATCCCCTCGCCCCCGTCGAGGTCGGGCGCGCGACGCTGCAGGGCGTGTCGCGCCCCGAGGGGATCTACGTCTACGACGAGATGGCCTGGGTCGTCGACGCCCAGGACGGCGCCTTCGTCGTTGTCTCCGTGGACGAGGAGCAGATGGAGTAGCCGCGGCTGCCCGACGGCCCTACGCTGTCGCATCGGCACCCCGACCACTTCCACCCCGCCTCGCTCGCCTCGCTGCCGCGCGCGCTGCCGGTCTACCTGCCGCCCGACCCGATGCTGGCCGCCGCCCTGCACCGGCTGGGCTTCCGCGACCTTCACCCGCTCCGGCCCTGGACCCAGGTGCGGCGAGGCCCCCTGGCGCTGACGCCCACCCCCACGGCCGGCGACTTCCCCGAGGTCGGCCTGCTGCTGCAGGACGGCGGCGCCTCGGTCTTCCACCAGGTCGACACGCCGATCCACGCCCAGGCCGTGCAGCGGCTGCGTGGCCTGGCCCCCGCGCTGGACCTGCACCTGGCCAGGTACGCCAGCCAGGCCTTCGGCTGGTTCGACGGCGTGCCCGAGGACCTGGCCACGACGCACGGCAGGAACGTGCAAGCCGCCCGCCTGCTGGGCGCCCGCGCCGTCGTGCCCTCGTCCGCCGGCTTCCGCTTCGTCGACGCGCACGACCGGCTCAACGCCCAGCTCTTGCCGACCCCCAGGGCCAGGGCGCCCACGCGCTCTCGGCAGCCTGTGCCGAGCTGGTCGAGCGGGGCCTGCTCCCGGCGGTCCGCGCCGCCTGGGACGACGACCCGCTGCTGCGCGCCCTCCGCGACGAGCAGGCCCGCTACCTGCTGCGCGTGGTGCTGCCCGGGGGCGGCGATCGGTGCTGGAGCCTGGACCTGTCGGGCCCCGCGCCGCGCCTGGACCCGGGAGCGCCGGCGGACGGCGCCGAGCTGACCCGCACCGTCGCGGCCTCGGCCCTGCTGGAGGTCGCCCGGGGGGCGCGCTCGGCCTTCCACCTGCGGGTGCACAGCCGCCGCACGCAGTCCCTGCTCCACCTGCGGACGCAGGGCGAGGGCTGGCCTGAGGGCCCGGGGGCCTCAGCCCTTGGGCGGCAGGGGGGGCGGCCCCATCGGCGGAGGCGGCGGAGGCGGCGCGGCGGCCGCGAGCTGGGCAGCCACCTCCGGGACGTCGGCCGCCGGGGTCCAGCCGGCCATCCCGGTCTTCCAGACCAGGTGCCGGCCGCCGGGATCGGCGGCGACCAGCCGCGCGATCTCGCCCACGGGCAGCTCCCGCTGGCTGCCGTCGGCGCCGCTGTAGTGCAGCGTGCCGCCCGCGCCGGGGGGCGGAGGCGGCGCCGCCGTGGGGGGCGGCGGCACCAGGCCGGCGATCTCGGGCACCTCGTTCCAGCTCTTCCAGGCAGGCCAGCCCGGCGACCACACGTGGTGCGTGCCGGCGCGGTCGGCGGCCACGCGCTGGGCGATCTCCTGCGGGGTGAGCTGGGCCTGGCCCCCGGCGCCGTTGTAGTGCAGGCGGGCGCCTCCCGGCGGAGGAGGCGGCGTGGCCGGTCCCCCCATGCTGCCGGCGAATGCGCCGCCCATCACCTGGCCCATCGCCAGGCCCATGCCCGCGTCCATCATCGGGTTGGCCGCGCCCGGGCGCTCCGCCATCTTCCCGATGGCCTCGGCCGCCTGGAACTGGGTGTACTTGCCCATGTCGCCCAGCAGCCCCATGCTGGACCGCTTGTCCAGCATCTTCTCCACCTCGGGCGGCAGGCTGATGTTCTCGATGACGAAGTCGGTCAGCGCGATGCCGTAGCTGTCCTGGAACCACTGGCTCAGCCGCTCGCGCAGCGCGTCGCCCAGGTCCATGTAGTTGGCGACCACCCGCAGGACGGGGATCTCGCTCTCGCCCAGCGTGTCGGCGAAGCCGCTGACCAGCTTGCGCTTGAGCTGGCCGTTGATCTCGGCGGTGGTGAACAGGCCGCTGGTGCCGACGATCTCGCGCAGGAAGGTGGCGGGGTCGGCGATCTTGTAGGCGTAGCTGCCGAAGGCGCGGATCCGGACGGGCCCGATCTCCTTGTCGTGCATCATGACCGGGTTGGGGGTGCCCCACTTCTGGTCGGTGAACTGCCGGGTGTTCACGAAGTAGATGTCGCCCTTGTAGGGGTAGTTCAGGGCGTACTTGATGGTCTCGAAGAAGCCGGCGATCGCCTTGGTCCGCGTCGACAGCTCGTAGGTGCCGGGGCCGAAGACCTCCGACATCTTGCCCTCGCTGATGAACACCGCGGACTGGCCCTCGCGCACCACCAGGCGGCCGCCGTCCTGGATGGCCTGGTTGAAGACGGGGAAGCGGTAGACGATGGTGTCCCGCGTCTCGTCCAGCCACTCGATGACGTCGAGGAACTGCGCCTTGGCGTGGTCGGTTGCCGTCTTCTTGATGCTGTCCCAGAGGCTCATCGCTGTGCTCCGCGAGGGGGGAGAGGCCGGCCCGGGCTGGCCGGCAGGAGGACCCGCACCCTAACATTCGCGCCCCGGGCAGGTTGATTGCAGCCCGCCGGGGCGGCGGCACACGGCGTGGGGCCGGGACCCACCGCGCCGCGGGGACCGCTTCAGCGCGCCGCCGGCCGCTCGAACCGGAAGCTGACGTGCGAGGCCAGGACGTAGGCGTCCACCCCGTCGCGGCGCAGCCGATCGCACAGCGGGGTGAGCAGGCTGGTCGGCATGCCGAGCCCGCGGCGCAGCTCTCCCAGCAGGTCGACCAGCAGCACGTGGTGGGCCTCGAGCCCGGCCACCTGGCGCAGCACCGCCTCCTCCTCGTGGAAGTCGCAGCCCAGCAGCAGCCAGCGCGCCCCGGCGTGCCGGTCGCGCTGCTCGGCCAGCCAGCCGGGGTCCGTGCCGCCGTGCAGGGCCAGGTTGAGGTGCAGCAGGTGGTCGCCCCCCGGCAGGTCCACCCGGGTGATCTGCGGCAGGGACCTCGGCAGGCGGGCGCGCCGGCCCATGCGCCGCAGGGCCCGGTCGGGCCGCAGGGCCGCGCTGCGCAGCTTGTGGACGGCCTCCGCGGGGGTCACCCAGGGGATCGGCGTGTACGGCCACTGCTCGACGCGCAGCCCCCCGACGTGGACGGGGCCCTCGGGCAGCAGCTCGGCCGGCGCGCCCCGCGCGGCGAGCCAGGCGCGCACCGGGGCGGGCGCCACCACCGCCGCCGGCCGGCG
>JAKLKF010000053.1 GCA_023150805.1 Myxococcota bacterium
GGCTACGACGAGGACCTGTGCGTCGTCTACCTGTCGCACATCTACATGCAGCCCCAGGCCCGCGGCACCGTGTTGTCCTACTGGCTGCGCATCGCGCCCGTGGAGCTGGCCCACCAGTACCTGGCCGAGCTGCACCGCCGCGGGAAGATCCAGCTCCCCCTGCCCGATCAGCCGGGCAAGAGCTTCGGCATGCGCATCGATCTCGCGGCCGAGATGGAGTACTTCGAGCCCCAGGACCGCATCTCGTGGCAGCGCATCCTGTTCTACGGCCGCGGCGGCTTCGACGCGATCAACCCCCGGCACTTCCCCTATCTCCAGCCGGACTTCCGCGATCACGAGCAGATCCGCGCCACCGGCAACCGCCCGATGCCCTTCATGGTGCTGCTGCGCCGGATGGGCCGGGAGCGCCAGGCGCGGCTGCCCATCGAGGAGGCCCAGGGTGTCATGCGCCTGCTGTATGACGACTTCGCCTGCCACTGCGCCCCCGAGTTCCTGGAGAACTCCCTGCAGGTGGTGCTGGACCGCCTGGAGCTGCGGGCCTGGCGGCGGGACTCGGTGGAGCTCTTGCCCCTGCCGACGGGGCCCGAGAACCTCAACCGCCTGCGCCGCCTGCACCGCCCCGACGTGCTGCGCCGCTACTACAAGGGCCTGTCGCCCGACGTGGACGAGTACCTGGCCCGGCTGGACCCGACCCTGGGGGCCAGCAAGCGGGTGCTCGACGCCGCCCTGCCCCGCATCGCCGCCGAGCTGGTGGCCCGGCCGACCTACGTCTACCCCTCGCGCGACAAGGCGCGGACCTGGGACGACCAGCCGATCCCCCAGGACGAGGAGCCCTGATCTCCTCCTCCCGAGCTTCCGCGAGGGAGGAGGAGATCAGGGGCGCGAAGCGCCCACCGCCGGAGGCGGCGTGGAGGGGGGTGACCTGCAGAGGAGTGGTCGGGCCGAGAGCGACGAAGGAGCGAAGGCCCGACTGCGACGAGGCAGGTCAGGGGGGAACCGCTTGCGGTGCCCCCCTTGGGTTGCGGGCGAAGCCCGCGCTGAGGGTTCACCGCATCGCCGCACCGCCGTCCCTGCCCAGGCCGGCGCAACCGGCTAGGGGGCCGGCCCCTGAACCCCCTGGAGCCTCCATGCGCCGCGCCCTCCTGCTCGTCCCCTTCCTCCTCATCTCCTGCCTGACCCCCAAGGAGTCCGACGACGGCGACGACGGCTCCGCCAGCGGCGAGGACTGCGCCGCCGCCGGGGACGAGGACGGCGACGGGGTCGAGGGCTGCTGCGACAGCGAGTGCAGCGCCGAGGCCGCCTGCGCCGCCGGGACCGCCGACAGCGAGGCCGGCGCCTGCGCCGACTGCATCGACAACGACGGCGACGGCTACACCGACGTCGACGACTGGGACTGCGAGAGCGGCGGCACGGCCGACACCGAGACCGACTGCGACGACGGCATCGACAACGACGGCGACGGCTACGTCGACGGCGACGACTGGGACTGCGAGGAGGGCGGGACCGCCGAGACCGAGACCGACTGCGACGACGGCATCGACAACGACGGCGACGGCTACATCGACGGCGACGACTGGGACTGCGAGGAGGGCGGGACCGCGGCCACCGAGACCGACTGCGGGGACGGCCTGGACAACGACGGCAACGGCTACACCGACTGCGACGACTTCGCCTGCCAGTACAACTACGACGACGACGTCTGCGAGCACCCCGAGGGCGGCGAGGCCGAGGCCACCGACAGCACCTGCGGGGACAGCGTCGACAACGACGGCGACGGGTTCACCGACTGCGACGACTTCGGCTGCATCTACACGACCTCCGTCACGATCTGCGAGGACTAGGCTGTGGTCGGGCCGTGGCTGCTGCTGGGCACGGCCCTGGCCGCTGAGCCCCTGCCGGCCTCGGCCACCGACCCCGGCGCCGCCGTCTACGGCATGCGAGGGGTCGACTACGCCTGCGCGGTCTGCCAGGCCCTGGAGGGCAAGGACCTGGCCCGGGTCACGGCCACCAGCAGCCTGGCGGGCGGGCGCTACCAGCCGGCCATGGCCCTGGACGGCGACCTGTCCACCGCCTGGTGCGAGGGGGCCGAGGGCACGGGCGCCGGCCAGGCCCTGAAGATCGAGCTGGCCCGGCCCCTGATGCTCGAGGCCGTCGGCCTGCGCGGCGGCTACTTCAAGACCGCCGAGCTGCTGGCCGCCAACGGGCGGATCCGCGCCGTGCGCCTGCGCACAGACACCGGCGTCGACCAGGTCATGCGCTTCGCCGACCCCGCCGTGCCCATGGCCTGGGACCCCAGCGTGGGCGGCCCCGAGGCCGGCGCCATCGACCCCACCCGGTGGTTCCAGCAGGCCCGGGAGGGGGAGATCCCCCGCCACGCCGTCGACCGCGCCGCCACCGCCGAGACCCCGCCCCTGGTGCGCTGGTTGAGCCTGGAGCTGGTCGAGGTCTGGCCCGGCAGCAGGTACGGCGACACCTGCCTCAGCGAGGTGGAGCTGCTGCTGATCGACCCGGCGGAGCTGTAGGGCGACGCTCCCGCCTACCGCCCCGGCCCCCCCTCCACCGGTCGCGTCGGGTCCCCGGTCCACTCCCACATGCTGCCGTCGTAGTTGGCGGCGTGGGGGAAGCCCAGCTCCTCCAGGACGGCGACGGCGAAGCCGCTGCGGACCCCGCCGGTGCAGTAGGGCACGACCTGCTTGTCGGGGGTGATGCCGCGGGCGGCCAGCTCGGCCTGCAGCTCGGCGCGCGGCCGCAGGAAGCCCTGGGCGTCCAGCAGGTCGGCGAACCACAGGTGGACGGCGCCGGGCAGGTGGCCGCCGCGGGCCTCGCCATAGGGGGTCTGGCCGTCGTACTCGCGGCGCTCCCGGCTGTCCCAGAAGACCACCTCGCAGGGGCCGGCGGCGCAGGTGGTGACGGCGCGCTGCACCTCCTGCACCCGGGCACGGCGGGTCTCGTCGGGGCGGGGGGAGAAGTCGCCGGCGGGGGGGCGGGCGGCGTCGGTGGCGACGGGCAGGCCGGCGGAGACCCAGGCGGGCCAGCCGCCGTCGAGGATGTGGGCCTGGTCGTGGCCCAGGTAGCGCAGGGTCCACCACAGCCGGCCGGCCTCGCCCCAGCCCTCCCTGCCGGCGTCGTAGACCAGGACCGGGGCGCCCTGGCGCACGCCGGCCGCGCGCAGGCTGGCCTGCAGCCTGGTTTGTTGGTCGGTCAGCCGACCGACTTTCAACAGCCCGTCGCGCAGCGAGAGCCAGGACAGCGGGGCCGCGCTCGGGACGTGGCCGTCCTCCCAGGCGCTCTCGCCGCGGGCGTCGATGGCCGTCGCCCCCTGGGCCAGCAGGGCCGCGGCCTGCTCGGGGCTGACGAAGACCCCCGCCAGGGCGGCGCCGACGGCGAGCAGCCACAGGGGGATCACCGCTGCTGCGCCTGTCCGGTCATGGGCACGAAGCGCACGGGCAGCAGGCGCTCTTCCCGCCAGCCGCGGGCGCCGCGCTCCAGCCGCACCAGCTCCTGGACCTCGGTCTCGCCGCCTAGGGGCAGCAGCAGGAGGCCCCCCACGGCGAGCTGGTCCCGCAGGGGCGGGGGCACGTGGTCGGGCGCGGCCGTGAGCAGGATCCGGTCGAAGGGCGCGGCTTCGGGCCAGCCCAGGTAGCCGTCGCCCGTGCGCAGGTGTACCGGGCCCAGGCCCGGGAGGGGGGCCCCGGCGGACCCCTCGCTGGACTGCACCACGGGGAAGCCGGCCGCGCGCAGGGCCCCGTCGGCCCAGGCCGCCAGCTCGGGCACGATCTCGATGGAGTAGACGTGGGCCCCCAGCGCGCTGAGCACGGCGGCCTGGTAGCCCGAGCCGGTGCCGATCTCGAGGACCTTCATGCCGGGCTCCACCTGGAGGGCCTGGGTCATGAAGGCCACGATGTAGGGCTGGCTGATGGTCTGGCCCCAGCCGATCGCCGCCGCCCCGTCGTGGTAGGCCACGCTCCAGCTCGCCTCGGGCACGAAGCGCTGGCGGGGCACGGCCTGCATGGCCGCCAGCACCGCCGGGTCGGTGATGTCCCGGGCGGCGAGCTGCTGCTCGACCATGCGGCGGCGCGCGTCCACGGTGTGGGGGTCCTCGGGGGGCGGCGGCACCGCGTCCGCGGCGGAAGCCGGCGACGGGGAAGCTGCACCCGGCGAGGGCAGGGGACCCGGGGGCTGCGGCGAGGGGCCGCAGGCCAGGGCCAGCAGGAGGGTGAGCGTCATGGCGCGACCCCCGAAAGCAGCGAGGGCCGCCCGAAGGCGACCCCCGCGAGGTGGATCAGGCGGCCGGGATCAGGCGCGCTCGACCTTCTCGACGGCGATCTCGATCTTCTCGATGGCCATCGCGGAGCTGTCGGCGTCCATGTCCGGCACGTTCCACTTGCAGGGCCAGCCTTCGTAGAAGTTGTAGCGGGCGACCTCGGTCTGGCCGTCCTGGTCGAGGATGATGACCGAGCCGGCGCGGCGGTCGATCTTGCCGTCCTCGATGTTCTTGCGCCACTGCCACAGGTCGTCGGTGGCGGTGTAGCCGCGCTCGAGGACGATGTTGGCGTAGGTGGTGCGGCCGGGCTTCTTGCGGACGACCAGGTCGTTGCCCTGCTTGAACTCGATGACCTCGGTCTCGGAGTCCATGCCGGAGACGGTCTTGAAGCCGCCGACGATGATCTTGTTGTCGTTGATGATCCCCTGGATCTCCAGGAGGAAGTGGTATGCGCCGAACAGCTCTTCGGTGGGCATCGGTGGTCTCCGGGGTGGTTGCCTGGCCCCGCGCTTGGTTGCGGTTTGCCCCGAGGGGCCCTGCGGTGGATGTCCCCGGGACCGGGCACGGGCACCGGGGACGCAGCAACACTACCAGAGCGGCGCGGGGGAGGGGGCCGCGAAGGCGCCGCGGAATGTGAAATCCGCGGGGGGCCGGCGCGGGGGGTCAGCGGGCCGCGGCGGAGGTGGGCCCCTCGGCGGGCGCCGGCACGCGCTCGAAGGTGATCTGGGCGTCGGTGCCCTCTCCCTCGGCGTCGACCTTGATGGTGTCACCGGGCCCGTAGCCGCCCTGCACGATGGCCTTGGACATCGGGTTGAGCAGCCACATCTGGATGGCGCGCTTGAGCGGCCGGGCGCCGTAGTCCGGGTCGAAGCCCGCGTCGCAGAGCGCCGTGCGCGCGGCGTCGGTCACGGCGATGTCGAGCTGGCGGGCAGCCAGGAGCTTCCGCACGCGCCGGAGCTGGATCTCGAAGATCTTGTCCATGTCCTGTCGCTGCAGGCCGTCGAAGACGATGGTGTCGTCGATGCGGTTGAGGAACTCCGGCTTCAGCGTGCGGCGCAGCTCGCTCATCACGTCGGCCACGGCGCGCTCGCGGTCGCGCCCCGCCTCCAGGATCTTCCGGCTGCCGATGTTGCTGGTCATGATGAGGACGGTGTTCTTGAAGTCGACCGTGCGGCCCTGGCTGTCGGTCAGGCGCCCGTCGTCGAGCACCTGCAGCAGCACGTTGAACACGTCGGGGTGGGCCTTCTCGATCTCGTCGAAGAGGACCACGCTGTAGGGCCGGCGCCGCACGGCCTCGGTGAGCTGGCCACCCTCGTCGTAGCCGACGTAGCCGGGGGGCGCGCCGATCAGCCGGGCGACCGTGTGCTTCTCCATGTACTCGGACATGTCGATGCGCACGACGTTGCGCTCGTCGTCGAACAGGAACTCGGCCAGGGCCTTGGCCAGCTCGGTCTTGCCGACGCCGGTGGGGCCCAGGAAGATGAAGCTGCCGATGGGCCGGTCGGGGTCCTGCAGGCCGGCGCGCGCCCGGCGGACGGCGTCGGAGACGGCGATCACGGCCGTGTGCTGGCCGATGACCCGGTTGTGCAGGTTGTCCTCCATGTGGACCAGGCGCTCCTGCTCGCCCTGGGTCAGCTTGTTGACCGGGATGCCCGTCCAGGAGCTGACGACCGTGGCGATGTCCTCCTCGGTCACGGCCTCGCGCAGGATCCCGCCGTCGCCCTCCTGCAGCGAGGCCAGGGCCGCCGAGCGCTCCTTGATCTCCCGCTCCAGGCCCGGGATCTCGCCGAACTTGATGCGGCCGGCGCCCTCGTAGTCGCCGTGGCGCTCGGCCAGCTCGAGCTGGCGGTTGGCCTCCTCGAGCTTCTCCCGGGCCGCGCGGATGCCCTCGATCGCGTCCTTCTCCGCGTTCCACCTGGCCTTGAGGCCGTTGGCCTCCTCCTCCAGGGCGGCGATGTCGTCGCGCATGTGGGCGGCCCGCTCCATGGCCGCCTCGTCCTTCTCCTTGGAGAGCACGGCCAGCTCGACCCGCAGGCCGCGCACCTTGCGCTCGAGGATGTCGATGGGCATCGGCAGGCTCTCGATCTCCATCTTGAGCCGGCTGGCCGCCTCGTCCACCAGGTCGATCGCCTTGTCGGGGAGCTGCCGATCGCTGATGTAGCGGTGCGACAGCGTCGCGGCGGCCAGGATCGCGTCGTCGGTGATCTTGATGCCGTGGTGGACCTCGTACTTCTCCTTGATGCCGCGCAGGATGCTGACGGTGTCCTCGACGGTGGGCTCGCCGATGAAGACGGGCTGGAAGCGCCGCTCCAGCGCCTTGTCCTTCTCGATGTGCTTGCGGTACTCGTCCAGCGTGGTGGCGCCGATGCAGCGCAGCTCGCCGCGGGCCAGTGCCGGCTTGAGCATGTTGCCGGCGTCCATGCTGCCCTCGGCCTTGCCGGCGCCGACCATCATGTGCAGCTCGTCGATGAACAGGATGAACCGCCCGCCGCTGTCCTCCAGCTCGGTGAGCACGGCCTTCATCCGCTCCTCGAACTCGCCGCGGTACTTGGCACCCGCGACCAGGGCGGCCAGGTCCAGGGCCAGGACCTCCTTGTCCTTGAGGCTCTCGGGCACGTCGCCCGACGCGATGCGCTGGGCGATGCCCTCGACGATGGCGGTCTTGCCCACGCCGGGCTCGCCGATGAGCACCGGGTTGTTCTTGCTGCGGCGCGAGAGCACCTGCAGCGTGCGGCGGATCTCCTCGTCGCGGCCGACGATGGGGTCGAGCTTGCCCTCCCGCGCCATGTCCGTCATGTTGCGGGTGTACTTGCCCAGCGACTCGTACTGGCCCTCGGCGTCCTCGCCGGTGACGGTCTGGCCCCCTCGCAGGATCTTGAGGGCCTCGCGCAGGCGCTCCGAGGACAGTCCGAAGTCGCGGAAGAGCTGGCGGGGCTTGTCGTCGACCTCGCCCACCGCCAGGAAGAGCACCTCGCTGGCGACGTGGCTGTCGCCCAGCTCGCGGGCGATGCCGTCGGCCTTGGCCAGGGCGTCGGTGAGCTGCTTGCTCATGCGGGCCTGGGCGCCGCCGCTGACCTTGGGAAGCTCGTCGAGCAGGCGGGTCGCCTCGCGCTGGAGCTGGTCGAGCGGCACGCCGACGTGCTTGACCAGGGACTGGACCACGCCCTTGTCCTGGGTCAGCAGGACCATGAGCAGGTGCTGGGGGCGCAGCTCGGGGTTGCCCAGGCGGCCGGCCAGGTTCTGGCTGTCGGCGATGGCCTCGCGGGCCTTGACGGTGAACTTGTCGAACTTCATCGGGGCCTCGGGGTGGCGATGGGGGGGGCGGCGCCGGACCAGGGCCGGGTCCGCCGGTTCGGGCAGAGTGTATGCACAGCGGCGGAGCCGGGAACCGGGTGGTGGCCGGCGACGACCGGTGCGGCTAGTCGGCCGGCTCCAGGAGCGCACCGATGATCCCTCGCCCCACCCTGCTGTTCGTGTCCCTGCTCGTCTCCTGCGGGCCCAAGGCGCCCGCGCCGGAGCCGGCCGCCCCCGCGCCGGTCGATCCCGACGCCGCGGTGCGCGCCGAGGCGGGCGCCGCCATGCTCGCCGCCCTGGACCGGACGGCCGATCCCTGCGTCGACTTCTACCGCTACGCCTGCGGCGGCTGGGTGGACAGCACCACGCGGCCGGCCGACCAGGCGATGTGGGCCCGCAGCTTCAGCGTCATCAACGAGCGCAACCGCGAGATCATGAAGACGCTGCTGGAGCGGGCGGCCGCCGACCCGGGCGCAGGCGGCAGCCCGGACACCCCCGAGGGGGGGGACTGGCGGCGACTGGGCCTGCTCTACGGATCCTGCATGGACGAGGCGGGGGTCGAGGCGGCCGGCATGGCGCCGATCCAGCCCGCGCTGGACAGCATCGAGGGGCTCAAGGCCAAGGCCGACCTGCCGCGGGTGCTGGCCGCCCTGCAGGCCCAGGGGCTGGGCGGTGCCTGGACGGTCGAGTCCTGGGCGGATCTCAAGGACCCCGACGTGAGCAGCGCCTACCTGGGCCAGGGCGGCCTGGGCCTGCCCGACCGCGACTACTACCTGCGCACGGACGAGGCCTCGGTCGCCCTGCAGGCCGAGTACCGCGCCTTCGTGGCGGAGCTGCTCACCCTGGCCGGCGCCGACGCCGCCGCGGCGGGCAGGCAGGCCGAGGCGATCTACGCCCTGGAGGCGAAGATCGCCGACTTCAGCCTGCCGCGCGAGGCGCTGCGGGATCCGAACGCCATCTACAACCCCCGCGACGCGGCCGCCCTTGCGAAGCTGGCGCCCAACCTTGGCTTCTCCACCTGGGCCCAGGGGCTCGGCCTGGACATGACCCGGCCGCTCGTCCTGCACGACGAGGCCTGGTACGGCAAGCTGGACAAGCTCCTGTCCACCACCGACCCGGCGACGCTGCGGGCCTGGCTGCGCTTCCACGCGCTGGCCGACGCCGCCGAGTTCCTGCCCGACGCCTTCGGCCAGGCCGCCTTCGCCTTCTACGGGCAGAAGATCACGGGGCAGGCGGTGCGCAAGGACCGCTGGAAGCGCTGCGTGGACTTCGCCAACAGGAACCTGGGCGACGCGCTGGGCCGCCACTACGTGGCCGAGCACTTCGCCGGCGACAGCAAGCAGATCGCGCGCGACATGCTGGGCGGCATCAAGACCGCCTTCGAGGGCAACCTGCCCAGCGTGGAGTGGATGGACGATCCCACGCGCCAGGCGGCGCGGGAGAAGGCCGGCACCCTGGTCGACAAGATCGGCTACCCCGACACCTGGCTGGACACCTCGACCATGGCGATCGACGCCCAGCCCTGGGGTGAGAACGCCCTGGCGGCGCGGCGCTTCCACGTCGCGCGGGACCTGGCCAAGGTGGGCAAGCCCGTCGACCCGGCGGAGTGGTACATGTCGGCCCCGACGGTCAACGCCTACTACAACCCGACCGAGAACGAGATGGTCTTCCCGGCGGGCATCCTGCAGCCGCCCTTCTTCCACCGCGCCTTTCCGGCGGCGATGAACCACGGCGCCATCGGCATGGTCATCGGGCACGAGCTGACGCACGGCTTCGACGACGAGGGCCGCAAGTTCGACAAGGACGGCAAGCTGACCGAGTGGTGGGCGCCCGAGGTCAGCGCCCGCTTCGAGGAGCGCGCCGCCTGCGTGGGCGAGCAGTTCAGCGCCTTCGACGCCGTGGACGGGCTCAAGGTGAACGGTGAGCTGACCATGGGCGAGAACATCGCGGACCTGGGCGGCCTGAAGCTGGCGTGGGCGGCGTACCAGGCCCAGGGTGGGCAAGGCACGCCCTTCCTGGCCGACTTCACCGACGACCAGGTCTTCTTCCTGGCCTTCGCCCAGGGCTGGTGCCGCCTGGTCAGCCCCGAGCTGGAGAAGCTCCTGGTGACCACCGACCCGCACAGCCCCAGCCACTACCGCGTGAACGGTCCCCTGCAGAACATGCCGGCCTTCCACCAGGCCTTCCAGTGCAAGGAGGGCCAGCCCATGGTCCGCCCCGACCGCTGCGAGGTCTGGTA
Source organism: Myxococcota bacterium (assembly GCA_023150805.1). Lineage (GTDB taxonomy): Bacteria > Myxococcota_A > UBA796 > UBA796 > UBA2385 > UBA2385. The sequence goes on from JAKLKF010000053.1 coordinate 9,798, forward strand.
GCTCCATGCCCGCCCTGCTCCTGCTGCTGGCCCTGGCCTGTGGCCCCACCGAGGCGCCCGTGGTGGAGCCGGCCCCGCCGCTGGCGCAGGAGCTGGCGCGCACCCTGGCCACCGACCTGATGGCCGCCCGCACCCGGTACAGCGAGGGGGACGCCGAGGCCGCGTCCCACGCGATCCGCGCCGCCTACGACGGCCCCTTCGCCGCGCTGGAGCCCATCCTGCGCGCCCACGATCCACAGGCCACCCTGGAGCTGGAGTACGCCTTCGGCCGGGCCGCGACGCACGCCGCGCGCAAGGGATCGGACGCGGTGCCCGTCGAGCTGGACGCCCTGATCGCCGACCTGCGGCAGGCCGTGGCGGCCCTGCCGGTGGCCGAGGGGCAGCCGGCCCCGGCCGATGGCGCCGCCGGCGCAGGAGGCGCCGGCAACCCGGAGATCACGACGGTCCCGGCGAACTGAGCCGGAGCCCGGCCCGCCGGGCCGCGTCGATGGTAGCCTTCGGAGGTGGGTTTCCCGGATCGAAGACATGGCGGCCGGTTGCTGCTGGCGGGCCTGGCGCTCCTGATCTCGCTGGCGGGAGTGGAGGCGCTGTTCCGCCTGGCCGGGCTGGGGCGACCGGTCGTGGCCGACGACGTCGAGTTCCGCTGGACCCCCTCCTCCCCCTTCCAGGCCGTCGGCGATCCCGACATCGCCTGGGGCCTGCGGCCGGGCTGGACCGGAGCGCAGGTCTACCTGCGGATGCCCGAGGGGGTCGAGCTCCACCGGGCCGAGGTCCGGGTCAACGCGCTGGGCCTGCGGGGCCCCGAGCTGGCGCCTCGGAGCGGGGGGGGCGCTGCACGCCTGCTGCTGCTGGGCGACTCGGTGACCTTCGGGCAGGGGCTGGCGGAGGAGCAGACCATCCCCGCGGGCCTCGCCCGTCGCCTGCCGGGGGTGGAGGTGGTCAACGGCGGCACCCCCGGCTGGTGCTTGCGGCAGCAGGTGGGCTTCCTGGCGCGGTCCGGCGCGCAGGTGGGCGCCGACCAGGTGGTCGTGATGCTCTACGTCAACGATCTCCAGCCGGTCTACCCCCGCCCCGACGCCGAGGCGCGCGCCAAGCCCGCACCCGCCTGGGCGCGGAGAGAGAGCGGCCTGCGCCGCCACAGTTTCGTGATCAACCTGCTCGCGCGGTCGATCGCGGCGCGCAGGGACTTCGCCGGCTGGCAGGCGGCCGGCGGCGCAGTCCCCACGGGAGGACTGGCGTCGTCGATGAGCTACCTCGACCAGCTCCGTCGCGACGCGACGCCGGCCCGGGCCCGCGCCGAGCTGGATCGGCTGGCGGCGACCTGCGCGCACCTGGCGGTCCCGTGCACCGTGGCCATGTTGCCGGTGCTCATCGCGGAGGGGGAGGACGAGGGCCAGGACCTGGTGGAGCTGCTGGTCGCCGCCGCCCGGCAGGCGGGGCTGCCGGTCGTCCGGCTGGACGGAGAGCTGTCGGACCTGCCTCCGTGGAGGCTGCGCGTCTTCCCGGGGGACCAGCACCCCAGCGCCGAGGCGGCGGATCTGCTGGCGGCCGGGCTGGCGCCGCACCTGCGGCGCTCGCCTTGACCGCGGCGCCTCGCCGGCTACCAGGGGCCTCCACCTGGAGGTCGTGATGTCGAAGATCGCCGTGCTGGGCGCCGGGCTGCTGGGCGCCGGCTTCGTGGAGAGCCTGCTGTCCAAGGGCCACCAGGTCGTGGTCTGGAACCGCACGGCCGCCAAGCTGGCCCCCCTGGTCGAGAAGGGGGCCGTGGCGGCCACCTCGCCGGCCGAGGCGGTGACCGGGGTCGAGCGCACCCACCTGGTGCTGGCCGAGGACAGCGTCGTCGACGCGGTGCTGGAGGCGGCCCGGCCTGGGCTGGCGGCCGGGGCCTGGATTCTTGATCACTCGACCAACGCGCCGGCCGGGGTCGCGGCGCGGCACTCACGCCTGCGCGCGGCCGGCCTGCGCTACGTGCACGCGCCGGTCTTCATGTCGCCGCGGGACGCCCGGGGGGCGACCGGCCTGATGCTGCTGGCCGCGACCGCCGACGAGGCGGCGGAGCTGCTGCCCCTGCTCTCGCCCCTGACCGGCAAGGTCTGGCACGTCGGCGAGCGGCCGGACCTCGCCGCGGTCTACAAGCTCTGCGGCAACGGCATGCTGGTCTCGCTGGCGGGCACCATGGGGGACCTGTTCGCGGTGGCCGAGGCCCAGGGCGTGCCGCCGGCCGGCGTGCTGGCCCTGTTCGAGGAGTTCCGCGCCGGCGCCGCCCTGCCCTTCATGGGGCGACGGGTGCTGTCGGCGCCCACCGCGACGCCGAGCTTCGAGCTGGCGATGGCCCGCAAGGACGTGCGCCTGATGATCGAGGCCGCGGGAGGTCCGCAGGGCCTGGTCGTGCTGCCGGGCGTGGCGGCCGGGATGGACGCCGCCCTGGCGCAGGGCCAGGGCGACCGGGACTTCGCGGTCTTCGCGTGGCCGGGTCGGAAGGGCTGAGGGGGAGGGGGGACCGCTCCTCAGCGCTTCGCGCCACGGATCGCGGACTCCAGGGCAGGCAGCAGATCGGACTGCCCCAGCGCCTCCTCGAGCTGGGACAGCAGGTCCCTGGCCTCGTCCAGCTCCACCTCGCCCCCTGCGATCAAGGCGCGCAGGTCCTCCAGATCCTTGCCCCTGCCGGCCAGGACCTTCATCACGACCAGGTCGGTGGCGCTGGCCACGGGCACATTCACACCGTCGACCGCAGCCATGGTGGCGCGCCGAAGGGCCAGCGCCTCCAGGCCGGAGCCCGCCAGGACCAGGTCGATCTCCATCCCCGTCGGCCCGTGGCGGAGGGGGAGAACGGCGGCGCTGCGCACCAGCTCGTCGGCGCTTGCGGGGTAGCGATGGCGGATGTCCCGTCGCTCCAGGTCCACGAGCAGCGCGGGAAGGGCTGCGCGCGAGACGTCTGCGGTGACATCGATGTCCTGGGTCGCGCGGGGGGCGCCGCGCACGGCGACGGCCTGCGCGCCGAAGAGGTACCAGGCGACCTGACGGCGCGCGAAGACCTCCCGCAGCGCCGAGAGGACCTCAGCGACGGCCGACATGGGCCGCGCGGGCGAGCAGGGCGCAGAGCCGGAGGTGGTGTTCCAGGTCCTCCCGGCGGTCGGCGTCGGTCGGCCACTCGGGGCGCGTGCGCTTTGCGGCCTCGTACAGCGCGATGGCGATGCGGACCTTGTCCTCTACTGGCTGGGCGGCCCGCTCGGCCCGGGCCAGGCGGGCGGGGGCCTCCCAATCGCGTTGCGCGTAGCGGCGGAGATCGGCGGGGTCGATGCGGGTCACGTCTCGGCCCTAACGTGAGCGGGCGGCCCGCGGCGGGCCCTCACTCCGGCGCGGTGGCCCCTACCAGCGCGTACAGATCGGGGATCCACTCGCTGCGGCCCATCATGTGGTCCTCGTCGTAGGACAGGTGCCAGACGGCCTGGCCCGCCGGGTCGACCTCGAAGACGTGGCCGGCGCTGCCCAGGGTGTGCAGGGTGTTGCCGTTGTCCAGGCGCCAGGTGTCGCCGTTGGTGCGGGCGTAGACCCCGGGGCTGTAGGACCAGACCTGGGTGAGCAGGCGGGTCTCGTGGTCGACGTCGTACTCGATGGCCCAGGTGTCGTCGACACCGTCGACGACGACGTGCGAGGAGAGCAGCAGGGTGCCGGCCTCGGTCCAGCTCACGCCGTGCTGCCAGGTGAAGGCCTGGCTTCCCTCGGCGAAGTCGTAGCCGCCCTCCACCTCGCCGGCCCACCACAGGCTGTCGCCGGTGGTGCGGTCGATCTCGACCAGGGAGTCGTTGGTGTAGAAGCTGAACAGGAAGCGGTCGGTGCGATCCTCGTAGTACAGTCCGTTCGATGCACAGTCCCCGGCCCCTGGCCAGTCGGCGTCACAGGTCCACAGCACGGTCTCGTCCGCCTCGCCGAAGCCCCTGGTGACCAGGGCCTCGCCGCCGCCGTGGTCCTGGCTGCCCCAGGCCAGGGAGCCGTCGGGGAGCTGGACGAAGGCGTGGTGCAGCCCGGGCGTGGGGAGGTTGTCCCACTCCTGGTCGAGCGTGCGCCGGAAGACCCGGGAGGCGGCGCCGTCGTCCCACTCGCTCCAGTAGGTGTTGGCGTCCCAGAGCAGGTGATCCCCCGAGCGCGCGACCTGGGCGTACATGGTCCAGCGCTCGTCGGGGGTCTGCAGGGCCCAGACGGCGCGGCCCTGGCGATCGTAGATGACGGTCCACCAGGTGCCACGGGTCCAGCCTCCGGGCTCCTGGTTGACGCTGGTGAGCAGGTAGTCGGCGCCCAGCAGCCAGCGGTCGGACAGGGCGACGTCGACCAGGGCTACGGGCAGCGCGGGCGGGTGGGCGCCGGCCTGGATCGGGCTGTCGGCCGCCACCACCTCTCCGTCGCCGACCAGGCGCCACTGGACGGAGGCGCCGAAGGGCACGCCGAGCAGGACCTGCTCCTGGGTGCCCTCGCCGCGCTCCACCGACGGGGTCGACAGCCAGGTCCCCTCGTCGAAGCTGTACTCGACATGGACGGTGGCCGGCCTCGCCTGCGTCCAGCGGGCATAGACCACGCTCTCGACGTAGTAGTAGCGGCGGCTGGACAGGTCCTCGAACAGCGGGGTGGTGCCGCCGTCGGCGCCGCCCCCGTCGGTGCCGCCCCCGTCGGTGCCGCCGCCGTCCGGCAAGCCTCCGTCGGTGCCGCCGCCGTCCGGCAGGCCTCCGTCCACGGTCCCGCCGCCGTCGGTGGGCGCCGGGCCGGAGTCGTCGCCCGCGCCGCCTCCGGCGCATGCCCAGAGCCCGAGGGCGAGCAGCGGGGCGATCATGGCGCGGTCAGGACCCCCTCCCAGTCGCCGTCGCCCATCTCGACGCCGCCCTGGGGGAAGTACTCCTTCCACCGGCGGTCCACCAACGCCTTGGTGTCGGGGTCGCAGAACAGCTCGGCCGGGTAGTGGTCCTTCATGCGGGCGTCGATGAAGACGGTGCCCTCGTGCACGACGTGGTTGCGCACCACGCGGGTGCGGGACCAGATGTCGCCGGCCGGCTCGAAGCGGGTGAAGACCGTCCACAGGAAGCGCGCCTCCTCGGCGCAGGCGCGCGGTGCGTCGTCCAGCAGCACGACCAGCGGCCAGTCCTTGAAGGCATCCTGCAGGCGCTCGGACAGGCCGGGCTCCTGCCGGTGGGGCACCGTGGACAGTGCCAGACAGCCGGGGCAGAAGGCCACGGCGTCCCGCACGCCGGCGGGCAGCTGCCCCTGGAAGGCCTGGGGCAGGGTCCGCCAGGGCTCGCCGACGCCCAGCATCACGCCGCGGCTGCCCTTGTTCACCTCGGGGCCGGTGTAGTCCAGCGTGTCCATGGACAGGCGCCCGAAGATGTACAGATCCGTCTCGGGGTGGAAGCGCTCCAGCACGTGGGCCAGCAGGCCGCGGAAGTCGCGCAGGTCCCGGGGCTGGTCGACGACGAGCAGGAACTTGGTGAGCGAGAGCTGCCCCTCGCCCAGGATGCGGAAGGCGTGCTGCATCGCCTCTCGTCCGAAGCGGTCCTTGACGACGGCGGCGCCCAGGCTGTGGAAGCCCGTCTCGCCGTAGCTCCACAGGTCGCGCACGCCCGGCATGACGACGGGGAACAGCGGGCTGAGCAGGTCCTGGAGGTACTCGCCGATCCAGTAGTCCTCCTGCCGGGGCTTGGCGACGACGGTGGCCGGCCAGATGGCGTCCTTGCGGCGCAGGACCCGGTCGACCTGGACGATGGGGTAGTCGTGCTTCAGGCTGTAGTAGCCGTAGTGGTCGCCGAAGGGGCCCTCGGGCCGTCGCACATGGGGCGGCACCCGGCCGACCAGGGCGACCTCGGCCTGGGCGACGAGCGGGTGGGGGCCGGCGGGGTTGTCACACAGCGGCAGCTTGTCTCCCAGCAGCAGGCTGGCCAGCAGCAGCTCGGGCACGTCCTCGGGCAGGGGCGCGATGGCCGACAGGATGAGGGCGGGCGGGCCGCCGACCATGACCGTGACCGGCAGGGACTGGCCCCTCTGTTCGGCCACGTGGTGGTGGAAGCCGCCACCCTTGCCGATCTGCCAGTGGATGCCGGTGGTGCGATCGTCGTGCCGCTGGATGCGGTACATGCCCAGGTTGTGGGTGCCGTGCTCGGGGTGCTCGGTGTAGACCAGGGGCAGGGTGACGAAGGCGCCGCCGTCCTCCTTGTGACAGTGCAGCAGCGGCAGGCGGGAGAGCTGGGGCTCCTCGACCACCTCGGTGACGGGGCCGCGGGCGGCGCGGGTGGTGCCGAGCTTGAGGCCCTGGAGCAGGAAGTCGCGCTTGGCCCACAGCTTTCCGGCGGTGGGGGGCACGAGCTCCATCGGCAGGCGGGCGGCCTGGGCGACGAAGTCCAGGGGGCGGCGGCCGAAGGCCAGCTCGACCCGGCCGCGGGTGCCGAACAGGTTGGTGACGACGGGCAGGTCGCTGCCCTTCACGTTGCGGAAGAGCAGGGCCGGCCCGTGGGCGGCGATGACCCGCTTGTGGATCTCGGCCACCTCCAGGTAGGGGTCGACGGGGGCGTCGATCTCGACGAGCTGGCCGGCCTGGCGGAGCAGGGCGAGGAAGGCGCGCAGATCGGGGACGGCAGCGGACACGGGGCCTCCGGAAGAGGAGGGGGATATCCCGCCCGGGGCCCCGCGCCGGCCCTTCCCTGGCGCCGCGGGGGGCTACTCGGCGGCCGGCGGAGCGCCGAAGACGGAGTCGGTGCTGGCCGAGGCGTGGCAGCCGCTGCACATCTCGACCTTGCCGGCCTCCATCACGGTGCCGTCGGGCGCGTACATGGCCCAGAACCAGTCGCCGTTGTCCGGGTCGTAGCCCGCGCGCTTCTGCATGACGGTCAGCGACGCGGGGTCGGCGTCGGTGGCGGCCATGTACTGCTCCTTGACGGAGATGGCGCCGTCGGGGGCTGCGCCGCTCATGTCCCAGGCCATCAGCGCGTCGTCATAGTAGGCGACGACGTAGGCGTCCATGTGCGAGCCGCTGAGCACGGGGGAGGTGGTCCAGCCGTCCTTCTGGCCCCAGCCGGTGTAGCCGTCGATGGCGGTCCACAGGGCCGCGGCGATCTCGGCGTCGGTCAGGGGCTCGGTGCCGCCGTCGCTGGTGCCACCATCGCTGGCGCCACCATCGCTGGTGGCGCCGCTGTCGTCGCCGTCCTTGTCGCCGCAGGCGGCCAGGGCGAGGGGGGCAACGAGGAGGAGGGCGGCGAGGGGGAAGGTGGGGGTGCGGTGCATCGGGGAGGTCTCCGTGAGGACGGGATGTCCGGTGCCTTCGTCGGCGGAGCGCCGCTGGCGTTACACGGCGACGGTGCAGGACCCCGAGGACATCGGCAGAGGCCCCACCGCGCCCGGCTTCCGCATGGACGCGGCCGACCGGCTGCTGCTGGAGCGGCTGCGCCGGCGGGATGATCGCGCCTTCCTGGAGCTGGTCGGGCGGCACCAGGGGGCGATGGTGCACTTCGCCCGGTCCTTCGTCCGGGACCCCGCGGTGGCAGACGAGGTGGTGCAGGAGGCCTGGCTGGCCTTCGTCGGCGGCCTGCCCCGCTTCCAGGAGCGGTCCAGCCTGAAGACCTGGCTGTTCAGCATCCTGGCCAACAAGGCGAAGACGCGGGCGGTGCGCGAGGGCCGGGCGCTGGCTTTCGACCTGGACGGGCCGGAGGCGGCTGCGGTGGTCGAGGCCGGGCGGGAGGACAGCGCGGGACGCTGGCACGGGGCGTCGGCGCCAGGCCCGGACCGGGCGCTGGCGGGCAGGCAGGCGCTGGCGGCGCTGGCGCAGGCGCTGGAGACCCTGCCGCCGGCGCAGCGCGCGGTGGTCGTGCTGCGCGACGTCGAGGGGCTGGACGCCGACGAGGTGTGCAACATCCTGGGCCTGAGCGAGACGAACCAGCGCGTGCTGCTGCACCGGGGTCGACACCGGCTGCGGCAGGCGCTGCAGGAGCACCGATGAGCGGCAGGGACGAGGCGGCGCGGCAGGGAGGCCTGGAGGAGGCGCCGGGCGTGGAGGGCCTGTCCGACCTGTGCGGGGGCGCGCTGTCGCCGGGCTCGCAGGCCGACCTGCTGGCGGCGCTGCAGGGCCTGCCCGAGCCGGTGACCGCCTCGGTGCCGGCGGGCCTGGTGCTCCTGGCGCTGGTGGAGCGGCGGGGGGAGCCGGCGGCGTGGACCGCGGGGGCCCTGTTCGCCGCGGTGGCGTTGCTGGGCGCGGCGGGTGCCGGGCCGGTCTCGCCCGGCCTGGCCTGCCTGCTGCTCGTCGTGGGGCCCGGGCTGGGCGGCGCGGGCCTCGCCGCGGCGCTGGCGCGCTGGGGGCGCGTGGCCACCTCGCGGGGCCTGCTGGTCCTGCTCTCGGTGGCACCGGCGCTGCTCGCCTCGCAGGTCGGCTGCCCGGCGGACGGTTGGCTCCACGCGCTCCTGGTCCACCTGGGGGCGACGCTGGTCCTCGCGCTGGCGCTGCGCGGGCGAGGTCGACGCCCGCGGCCCGCGTGAGCGGCTTCCATCCCACGACCGCCGCGGTAGGGGTATCGTCAGGTCTCGCCCGCATCCCAGGGCGGCTGGAGCGGTCGGCATGAGCGTCACCCTGATCAACCCCCCCGAGAAGCTGCGCGTCTGGGCGGGCATCAGCGAGAGCATGGCCTACGGCGTGTACTGCTTCCCGCCGCTGGGCCTGATGTACCTGCAGGCCAGCCTGGAGAAGCGCACGCCGCACAAGGCGGAGATCTACGACGCGGTGGTCGACGACATGGACCACGCGGCCTTCGAGCGGGGGCTGTCCCGCTACGATCTCGACGTGGTGGGCATCAGCACCTACACCCACAGCCTGCCCGACGTGCAGAAGACCATCGACACGGTCCGGGCGCGCAACCCGCGCGCGCACATCATCCTGGGCGGGCCGCACCCCATCATGTTCCCCGAGTACGCCATCGGCCTGCGGGGCATCGACAGCATCTGCACGGGCGATGGGGACGAGGCCTTCGTCGAGGCGGTGGAGGCGCTGGACCAGGGCCGCAGCCTGGAGGGCATCGCCGGGCTGTGGTTCAAGGACGCCGCCGGCACGGTGGTCAAGAACGCGCCCCGGAGGCGGTCCAAGACGCTGGACGACCAGATCTGGCCGGACCGGCGCCGCACCCGGTACAAGGACTACTGGGTGCCCGGCGCCAAGCAGCCGCTGGTGACCACCGCCATCACCAGCAGCGGCTGCCCCCACTCCTGCCCCTTCTGCTTCACCTACACCAAGCAGTACCGGATCCGGGAGATCGACAACATCCTGGACGAGGTCGAGCACTGCGTGTCGCTCGGCATCACCGAGGTCTTCTTCGTCGACGACCTGTTCACGCCGAACAGCTCCTGGGCGATGCGCTTCTGTGACGGGATCGAGCGGCGCGGGCTGAAGTTCGCCTGGGGCTACAAGACGACGGTGGCGGGGACGACGCGGGAGCAGGTGCGGCGCTGCAAGGAGGCGGGCTGCACCAAGATGCACTTCGGCGTCGAGTCGATGAGCAACGACGGCCTGGCCGAGCACGACAAGCACTGCGACACCGACGACGTGCACCGCGTGTTCCGCTGGTGTCGCGAGGAGGGCGTGCGCAGCGTGGCCTACATCATGGTGGGCGGGCCGCACGAGAAGACCCGCGCCGACGTGCTGGCGAACCTCGACGAGGCGATGAAGCTGGACGCCGACTACGCGGCCTTCGCCATCTACACGCCCTACCCGGGGACCCCGACCTTCCAGGAGGGGGCGAAGCTGGGCCTGTACCCGGCCGACTGCTGGGACAAGCTCATGCGGGACCCGCTGTGCGGGGAGAAGGTGCCGGTCGCCTGGGAGCAGTGGCTGAGCAAGGAGGAGCTGCTCGACCTCATCAAGCTCTGCCACCGGCGCTTCTACTTCCGTCCACGCTTCGTCGCCCGCCAGCTCCTCCAGCTCCAGAGCAAGGCCGAGCTCAAGCGGCTGGCCATGGGCGCCCTCTCCATCGCCCAGATGGAGCTGCTGCGAGTGGGCAGCCACGAGGCGCCGGTGTAGCAGGCGGGTGTCGGGGGCGGGGCGCCGGCGTCTTCGGGTGTGGTAGGATCCTCCTGCCAACTCGGGATCCCCCCCGGCAGGTCGACATGCCCGACGCCCGCAGCCCGTGCATCCTGGTGGTCGACGACCTCCAGGACAACCGTGACCTGCTCGAGCGGCGGCTGGCGCGGGCGGGCTACCGGACCCGGTCGGTGGCCTCGGCCGAAGACGCGTTGGCAGCGGTGGACGGCTGCGACGCGGTGTTGCTCGACATCGAGATGCCGGGGATGGGGGGCCTGGAGTGCCTGCGGCGCCTGCGGGTGCACTCCGTCCTGGACCAGCTCCCCGTGATCATGGTGACCGCGCGAGAGCGGCCCGAGGACGTGGTCGCCTGCCTGCACGCCGGCGCCAGCGACTACGTCTCCAAGCCGATCGACTTCCCGGTGCTCGCGGCGCGCCTGCGGACCTGGCTGCGGCTGAAGGAGCTGCGGGAGACGCGGGAGCACTTCATGCGCGTGGCCAGCCACGACCTGCGCAACCCGCTGACCCGCATCCTGTCGACCGTCGAGCTGGTGCGGGAGATGGTGGCGCCGGGCGAGGTGATGACGCCCGAGCTGCACCACCTGCTGGCGGGCGTCGGTGACGCCGCGCAGCGCATGGGGCGCATCATCGAGGACTTCGTCGACCTGCAGGCGATGCAGGACGGCGCGCTGTCGCTGGACCAGGAGCGGCTGGACCTGGACGCGCTGCTGGAGCCGGCCTTGGAGCGGCAGGCGGCGTGGGCGCGGGAGAAGGGCATCTCCCTGCAGGTGGAGCGCCGCTGTGGCGCCTGGGTGCTGGGCGATCGGGACCGCCTGGACCAGGTGCTCGACAACCTGATCGGCAACGCCGTCAAGTTCAGCCGGGGAGGGACGACGGTGCGACTTCGCTGCCAGCAGGCGGCGGGGCGCGTCCGGGTGGAGGTGCAGGACGAGGGCCCCGGCCTGGAGGCGCAGGACCTTGGGCTGGCCTTCCAGCGCTATGCGCGGCTGAGCGCGAAGCCCACCGCGGGCGAGGCGAGCAGCGGCCTGGGCCTGTCCATCGCCCGCGAGATCGTGGAGATGCACGGGGGCGCCGTCGGGGTGCAGAACAACGATCCCCCTCCGGGCGCGACCTTCTGGTTCGACCTGCCGCTGGAGCCGACATGACGACCGGCGGGGGCGTGGAGCGGTGCGACACCGCACCCTTCTTCGAGCTGTCGATCGACATGCTCTGCCTCGCGAACCTGGACGGCTACTTCCTGCGCGTGAACCCGGCCTTCATGGAGACGTTGGGCTGGAGCGAGCAGGTGTTGCTGGGGCGGCGGTTCCTGGACTTCGTCCACCCCGAGGACCTGGAGGCGACCCTTCGCGAGGTGGCCCACCTGGCCGATGGGCAACGCTCCATCGACTTCGAGAACCGCTACCGCTGCGCGGACGGGAGCTGGCGCTGGCTGAGCTGGCGCGCCGCGGTGGACCCGCACTCCAAGCTGATCTACGCGGTCGCGCGGGACGTGACCGGGCTGAAGCGGGCGCGGCTGGAGGCCGAGCAGGCGCGCGAGGTGGCGGAGCAGGCGAGCCGGAGCAAGAGCACCTTCCTGGCGAACATGAGCCACGAGCTCCGCACGCCGCTGAACGCGATCATCGGCTACAGCGAGATGCTCAAGGAGGACTTCGAGGCGCGCCGGGACGAGGGGGACGCCGCCGCAGTCCAGGTGGTGCAGGACCTGGAGCGGATCCGGGCGGCCGGGCGGCACCTGCTGGGCCTGATCAACCAGGTCCTGGACCTGTCGAAGATCGAGGCCGGCAAGCTGGAGGCGCTGGCGGAAGACTTCGACGTCGCCGAGCTGGTCGAGGGCGTGCGCGCCGTGGTGGCGCCGCTGGCGCGCGCGCACGGGAACCGGCTGGAGGTCCTCGTCGCGCCCGACGTGGGCGCGATGCGGAGCGACCTGACGATGATCCGGCAGATCCTCATCAACCTCGCCTCGAACGCGGCGCGGTTCACGCGCGACGGGCGGGTCGAGCTGCGCGCGTCCGCGGAGGGCGCGGACCAGGTCTGCCTGGAGGTCGTGGACAGCGGCATCGGCATCGAGGCCGAGGACCTCGACCGCATCTTCGAGCCCTTCACGCAGGCCGACCCCTCGACGACGCGCCGCCACGGCGGCACCGGGCTGGGGCTGAGCATCAGCCGGCACTTCTGCGGGCTGCTGGGGGGCAGCATCGGCGTCGAGTCGGCCCCGGGGCGGGGCTCGCGCTTCTGGGTTCGCCTCCCGCGGCGCCTGGCCGGCCAGGAGGGAGCGGGTGCGCAGGAGCCGGACCTGGAGGGGGAGCCCTCGCAGCCGGCCGACGTGCTGATCATCGACGATGACCCGCTGGCCTGCGACCTGGCCGAGCGGGTCCTCGCCCAGCTCGGCCTGCGGGCGGGCGTGGCGCACAGCGGCGCCCAGGGCCTGGCGATGGCGCGCCGCCGGCCTCCCCGGCTGGTGTTGCTCGACGTGCTGATGCCGGGCATGGACGGGTGGGCCGTGCTCGACGCGCTGCGAAAGGACCCGGCGCTGCGCGAGGTCCCGGTGGTGCTGACCAGCGTGCTCGACGAGGGAGAGCTGGGCTTCGCGCTGGGGGTCGCCGGCCACCTGTCCAAGCCCATCGATCCCGGCGACCTGTCGGCGATCCTGGCGCGCCACGAGCTGCGGCCCGACATCCCGGAGGCGCTGGTCGTGGACGACGACGAGGGGGCGCGGGAGCTGGTGGTGCGCGCCCTCCACCGGGCAGGCTGGAGGGCGCGGGAGGCGCGAGACGGCGAGGAGGGGCTGGCGGCGCTGCGGCAGGCGCGGCCGGACCTGGTCCTGCTGGACCTGGCGATGCCGCGGATGGACGGCTTCGAGCTCCTGCGCCGGGTGCGGCAGGACGCGGCCCTCGACGAGCTGCCGGTGGTGGTGGTCACCGGGCGCTCGTTGTCGGAGCGGGAGCTGGCGCTGTTGAAGGCCGGAGCGCGAAGGGTCCTGGCCAAGGGGCCCCGCCTGGCCGACGAGCTGCGGAGCGCGCTGCGGGCCTGGGTGCCGGCGGACGGGAGGGGGGCGTGAGCGCCCCGCGCGCGCGGGGTGCCGAGATCCTGCTGGTGGACGACGACGAGGTCAGCCGGGACATGCTGAGGCGCCGCCTGGAGCGCGCCGGCTACCGGGTCCGGGAGGCGGTGGACGGGCGGCAGGCGGTGGACGAGGTGGAGCGCGCCTGTCCGGACCTGGTGCTGATGGACCTGGAGCTGCCGGGGATGGACGGATGGGAGGCGACCCGGCGGATCCGCGCGGGTGCCGTGGGGCGACGGCTGCCGATCATCGCGGTCAGCGCGCACGCCATGCGGCGAGATCTCGACGCGGCCCTGGCGGCGGGCTGCGACGCGTGCGCGGCCAAGCCGGTGGAGCTGGAGACCCTGCTCCAGCGGGTGGAGTCCCTGCTGCGGGGGGCGCGGACCGGGGTCGGCGCGGGGTAGGACGCTCCGATGGACTCGCCTCTCCTGGCTGACGGCACCTCGATCGACCAGCTCCAGCTCGCCTTCGACCCCGCGGGGCTGGCCGTGCTCAACGCCATCCTGGGCCTGGTGATGTTCGGCGTGGCGCTCGACATGCGCCCCTCCGACCTGGGGGCCCTGGTCCGCGCGCCCCGCGCCGCGGCGGTGGGGCTGGTCAGCCAGTTCCTGCTGCTGCCGGCGCTGGGCTTCGTCCTGGCGGGAGTGGTGGCGCCCACGCCGAGCATGGCCCTGGGCATGATGCTGGTGGCAGCCTGCCCCGGCGGCAACATCAGCAACTTCCTCACCTCGCTGGCGGGCGGGCGGGTGGGGCTGTCGGTCGGCATGACGGCGGTCAGCACCCTCGCGGCGGTCGTGGCGACGCCCCTGAACCTGGCCTTCTGGGGTCGCCTCTCCCCGGCGACGGCGCCGCTGGTGACCCGCTTCTCCCTGGATCCGCTGGACCTGGCAGGGACGTTGGCGCTGCTGCTGGTCCTGCCCGTCACCGTCGGCATGGCGGTGAACGCCTGGCTGCCGCGCGTGGCCGGCGCCCTGCGCAAGCCCTTCAAGGTGGGCTCGCTGCTCTTCTTCGCGGCCTTCGTGCTCATCGCCTTCGCCAAGAACCTGGACGCCTTCGTGGTGGCGATCCGGCTGGTCTTCCTGCCGGTGCTGCTGCTCAACGGCGCGGCCCTGGGCCTGGGCTACGGCGCGGCCCGCCTGGTGGGCCTGCCGGAGCCGGACCGGCGGGCCATCGCCATCGAGGTCGGCATCCAGAACAGCGGCCTGGGGCTGGTGATCGTGTTCACCTTCTTCGGCGGCCTGGGGGGCATGGCGGTCGTGTCGGCGTGGTGGGGGATCTGGCACATCCTGGCCGGCCTGTCCGTGGCGTCGGCCTGGGTGTGGTGGGATCGCCGCCGTGCCCTGGCGCTCAGTCGTCCGGGCTGAGCTCGGCGCCGGCCGCCTTTCGGGTCGTGGCCAGCTCCAGCACCTCGCGCAGGCGGGGACCCTCGACCGGGTGGTGTTCCACCTCGGTGAAGTAGGCCTCGAGGCGGTCGCGCTCCAGGACCTCCTTGTCCAGCAGCTCCTCGGCCATGCGGTGCAGCACCGGCTCGTGGCTGGCCAGGATCCGCTGCGCGCGCGCGTGGGCCTCGTCCAGGATGCGGCGCGCCTCCTGGTCGAGCTGCTGCGCGGTCTCCTCGCTGACGGGCACGTCGCGCATGCCGCCGCCGCCGATGCCGAAGGGGTTCTGCATCTCGCCGCCGTAGTCGACCGGGCCCATGCGGGCGCTCATGCCGAACTGGCCGACCATGCGCCGGGCCAGGTCGCTGGCCTTGCGGATGTCGTCGCCCGCGCCGGTCGTGAAGTCCCCGAAGACCAGCTCCTCGGCCGCGCGCCCGCCGTAGAGCACGGTCAGCCGGTTGAGCAGCTCGGACCGGCTCATCAGGTAGCGGTCCTCCAGCGGCATCTGCAGCGTGTAGCCGAGCGCGCCGATGCCGCGGGGGATGATGCTGATCTTCTGGACCGGGTCGGCGCCGGGGCAGGCGGCGGCGCAGATGGCGTGCCCCGCCTCGTGGAAGGCGACGACGCGCTTCTCCTGCTCGGACAGGCGCCGGGACTTCTTCTCCAGGCCGGCGACGATGCGCTCGACGGCGTCGGAGAGGTCCTCCATCTCGATGTGGGCCTTGCCGCGGCGGGCGGCCAGCAGGGCCCCCTCGTTGAGCGCGTTGGCCAGGTCGGCGCCGGCGAAGCCCGGCGTCATGCGGGCCAGCTCGGCCAGGTCCACCGTCGGGGCCAGCTTCATGTCCCGGGCGTGCACCTGGAGGATGGCCTGTCGGCCGCGCACGTCGGGGCGGTCGACCAGCACCTGCCGGTCGAAGCGGCCCGCGCGGAGCAGCGCCGGGTCCAGGATCTCCGGCCGGTTGGTGGCGGCCATGATGATGATGCCCTTGCGCCCGTCGAAGCCGTCCATCTCGACCAGGAGCTGGTTGAGCGTCTGCTCCCGCTCGTCGTGGCCGCCCACCGGGCTGGCGCCGCCCCGCGCCTTGCCGATGGCGTCCAGCTCGTCGATGAAGATGATGCAGGGGGCGCGCTCGGCCGCCTCCTTGAACAGGTCGCGCACCCGCGCGGCGCCCACGCCGACGAACATCTCGACGAAGTCGCTGCCGGAGATGCTGAAGAAGGGCACCCCGGCCTCGCCCGCGACGGCGCGCGCCAGCAGGGTCTTGCCGGTGCCCGGGGGCCCCACCAGCAGCACACCCTTGGGGATCTTGCCGCCCAGGCTGGTGAAGCGCTCGGGCGTGGAGAGGAACTGCACGATCTCCTGCAGCTCCTCGATGGCCTCGTCGATGCCGGCCACGTCGCTGAAGGTGACGCCGGTCCCCTCCTCGGGGGCCAGGGTCGCGCGCGACTTGCCGAAGGTGGCGACCCCGGGGGGCGCCCCCCCCTCGCGCCGGAAGAGGAACATGAAGACCATGCCCATCATCAGGAGCGAGAGCACCCAGGCGCCGCCGGACTCGCAGGCGCTGGGCGGCAGCGCGGCGTAGGCGACCTGGTGGGCCTCGAGGGTCTTGACGAAGTCCAGGTCGGCCGCCACGCGGGGCAGCCGCTGCGTCTCGGGCCGCGCTCCCTCGGCCTGGGCGTCCCCGCGGGGGCCCTGGCCGGGCTTGTAGAACACCTGCACCCAGGCGTCGTCGAACTCGACGCGCTCGACGCGGCCGGCCTCGATCTGGGCCTTGACCTCGGTCCACGTCAGGCGCGTGGCGAAGTCGGTGCGGACGTAGCTGAACGCCAGCCATCCCAGCAGGAGGATGAAGCCGAGGTTGAGCAGGAGCAGCAGGGGGCGGTTCTTGTTCACGGGCCCTGGCTAGCCACGGCGCCCCCCGCTGACAAGGACGAGGCCACGCGCCCGGCTCACCGCTCGGCGCCGCCGGTCTCCTCGTCGAGCACCTGGGTGGTGCGCCTGTGCAGGAAGCGGGCCTGCTGGAGGTTGTCGCCGATGCAGACCAGGCCGAGCTTCCCGAACTCGGAGAGCGCCCCCATCAGGTGGAAGACCACGCCCCGCTCGGTCGCACCGTGGAAGTGCAGGCCGTGGTACACGCTGATGTCGATGAGGTCCTCGGGCAGCAGGCCGCGGTAGCGGTCGGACTTCAGCGAGTCGCTGGCGAAGTAGCACTTGGGCGTGCCGGTCTGGCTGAGGAACTCGCCGGTCGAGGGGTCGTAGTCGCCGTCCGTCAGGAAGCGCAGGGTCAGGAAGGGGTGGGTCGTGCCGCCCTTGCGCAGGTTGATCTCGATGGCGTGGTGGGTCCAGGTGACCGGGCCCCGGGACGGGTCGCCGTCGGGCACGCTGACGAAGTCGGTGGCGAAGCGGCCGATGACGCCCTTGCGGGCCAGCACCTCGGCCACCTGCATGCCGGCGTCCTGCACCTGCAGCCGGTAGGCGGCGTCGGCGGGGAAGGTGCAGCCCTCGAAGACCTGGCCCGAGGGGCCGCCGAGCACCTGGTCGTGGGTGCTGATGCACTGGGCCATGCCGGTGGCGTTGACCCGGTTCTGGCTGCTGGGGGAGCGCTTGTGCTCGCCCTCGACGAAGAGCTCCACCACGCCCTGCATCTGCTGGAACTTGCCGTGGAAGCGCTCCCAGCGCTCGTTCCTGGCTTCGTAGCGCAGCGCGGTGGGCAGGCGGTCGAGGACCTGGCGAGTGCGCTCCTCCTCGGTGCTGCCGTCGATGCCCTGAAAGGAGAACAGGGCGTTGCCCTCGCCGGAGAAGCCCTCGTTGAGCTTGACCACGGCGCGGCGCGCGTCGGGGTGCATGCCCTTGAGCGCCGCCAGCGCCCGGGCGATGTCGCGGTCGTCGCGCAGGCGCTCGAAGCCGTCGGGGAAGCGGATGCCCGCCTCGCGGAAGATCTCCCGGCAGCCGGACTTGGTGCCCAGGTCGGCCAGCGCCGGGTCGTTGGCGTACAGCGGCATGCCGAGCTGCACGGCGAGGCTGCGCTCCAGGCCGGTGGAGTTGAAGCAGGCGAGGTGAGCGATCGACAGGTCGCCGGCGGCCTCGCGGATGCGGCGGACCAGGCGCGGCCGGGCGAGGATCTTGGCGGTCAGCGGCTGGGCGGAGGCGTCCCCGCAGTGCAGCAGCGTCAGGCGGCGGCGCGCGTGCGAGGAGGGCACGCCGGACAGGAGCTGCATGTAGTAGTCGACGATGATGGGGTCGAGCTGCTGGCTGGTGACGAAGACCAGGCGGGTGCGCGGGCGGCGCAGCAGCATCAGCATGTAGAGCAGGCGCTCTTCGTAGTGGTGCACGCCGCTGACCTTGTTCAGCTCCTCCTGGTCCAGCGACAGGCTGGGCGCCACGACCACGGTGTTGGGCAGCCGCACGTCGGCGGCGACGCGCCGGAAGTGGTCCGCCAGGCGGGCCTGCAGGCCGGCGAAGGCGGCGAGCTCCTCGGGCGAGCCCGGAACCATGGTCGTCATCGGCGTCCTCGCGGCGTGGGACAGGGCGGGCGCCGATGGTGGCAGGCGGGAGCGACGGGGTCAATCGGGCCCCGGCGCGGCCACCGGGCTCAGGAGGCGCCGTGGCCGAGGAGGACGACCGGGACGGTGCGGGCGAGCAGCTTGACGTCCAGGAAGAGCGACCAGTTGTCGATGTACTCCAGGTCGAGCTTCATCCAGGTCTCGAAGTCGATGTGGTTGCGGCCGCTGACCTGCCAGATGCAGGTGATGCCGGGCTTCATCGACAGGCGGCGGCGCTGCCAGCGAGCGTACTGCTCCACCTCCTTGGGCAGGGGGGGGCGCGGCCCGACCAGGCTCATCTCGCCCTTGAAGACGTTCCAGAACTGGGGCAGCTCGTCGATGCTGGTCTTCCGGATGAGCCGGCCGATCCGGGTGATGCGGGGGTCGTGGCGGATCTTGAAGACCGGCCCCTCCATCTCGTTGAGGCGGGCCAGCTCCTGCTTGCGCGCCTCGGCGTCGACCACCATCGAGCGGAACTTCCACATCTTGAAGGTCCGCCCGTACAGGCCGCTGCGCTCCTGGCCGAAGAAGATGGGGCCGCCGTCCTCGAGCTTCACCAGCAGCGCCGTCACCAGGAAGATGGGTGCGAGGGCCAGCAGGGCCGCGCCCGACAGCAGGATGTCCATGCCGCGCTTGACGGCCAGGGCCTCGGCGTCCTCGGGGGTGGCCGAGAAGCTGAGGACGTGCCAGCCGTCCAGGTCCGTGAGCTGCGCCTTGGAGATCGACAGCCCCAGGAAGTTGGCGTCCATGCTGAAGCGCACCCCCAGCTCCTCGCAGGAGTCGGCCACGCGCCGCAGGTTGGCGACGGAGAGCGAGGAGCCGGTGACCATCACCTCGTCCACCGGGCGCCGCTCCAGGATGCGGGGGAGGTCGTCGAGGCAGCCCAGGACGGACACCCCGCTGATCTCGGTGTTGTTGCCGTCGTCGGCCCGCACCACGCCCGCGATGCGGATGCCCCAGTCCTGGTGCTTGCGCAGCACCTGGAGCAGGGGGATCGTGTCCTCGAGGGTGCCGACCACCAGGATCTGGTGGGTCCAGGTGTTGCGCATCCGGCCGCGGATGTAGCGGATCACCAGGACGCGGGCGGAGAAGAGGGTCACGACGACCGAGAGGGCGAAGCCGGCGAGCACGGTGCGCGAGAGCTGGCCGCCCACCTGCAGGGCGAAGGTGATGCCCAGGAGGAAGAGCAGGGCCACGGCGCTGGCCCGGACGATGCGCAGGAGCAGCACGTCCAGGCGGACCCGCCGCAGCTCCTCGTAGGTGCGGCCGCGGTGGAGCGCGTACAGCCACACCGGCAGGACCAGCAGCAGGACGGCGACGTTGTGGGCGAGCGCCAGGGGCCGCAGGACCGGCTGGTCGCCGGGGATCAGGTCGAGGGACCAGACCTGGCCCACGGCGTGGCGCAGGCCGGTGACCGCCAGCCAGGTGAGCACGATCACCACGGCGTCCACCGAGGCGGTCATCATCCGGTAGGTTGCGGCTTGGGTCCGTTCCATGCGCGTTCGTGCCCGGACGGGGTGGCTGGGCCCACGCCCCGGAGGACCGGGTATATCGTGGGCGACTCCGAGGTGGACGATGGCGGCCATTGGGATCACGGACGCGGTGGCGCGGGTGGAAGTCCACGGGCCGCGGGGCGTCGTGCGGGTGGGACCCGGGCAGCCCCTGGTGGTGATCGCGGGGCCTTGCGTCATCGAGGAGCCCGAGCGCGTGCTGCGCATCGCGTGGGGCCTGGCGCGCGTGGCGGAGCGCGTGGGGGTGCAGCTCGTCTTCAAGGCGAGCTTCGACAAGGCCAACCGGACGAGCCTGGACAGCTACCGGGGCCCGGGCCTGGAGTCGGGCCTGGAGGTGCTGGCCGAGGTGCGGCGCCAGGTCGGGGTGCCGGTCACCACCGACGTGCACATGCCCCCTCAGGCGGCGCCGGTCGCCGCTGTCGTGGACCTGCTGCAGGTCCCGGCCTTCCTGTGCCGCCAGACCGACCTGCTGGTCGCCTGCGCCGAGACGGGCAAGCCGGTCCACGTGAAGAAGGGCCAGTTCCTGGCGCCCGAGGACATGGTCCACGTGCTGGGCAAGCTCCGGGGAGCCGGCGCGTCGGGGGTCATGCTGACCGAGCGGGGCTCCAGCTTCGGCTACCACCGCCTGGTGGTCGACATGGCCGGGCTGCCGGCGCTGCGGTCGCTGGGCGTGCCCACCTGCTTCGACGCCACGCACTCCGTGCAGCGACCGGGCGGCCTGGGGGCGCAGAGCGGCGGCGACCGCCGGCTCGTGCCCTACCTGGCGCGGGCCGCCGTCGCAGCCGGGGTGGACGCAGTGTTCATGGAGGTCCACGACGACCCGGAGCGCGCGCGCAGCGACGGGCCGAACATGGTGCCCCTGGACCAGGTCGAGGGCCTGCTGGCGGAGCTGGTGGCCATCGACCGGCTGGTGCGCGGGTAGCGCCGCCCCTCAGCTGAGCGGGTTGCCCTCGGCGTCGTTGATCTGCTCGAACTGGCCGGGGTTGTCGGTCCAGTGGATGCAGGTGACCGGGCAGGCGTCGATCGCGTCCTGGATCAGGTCCATCGGGCCTTCCTGGCTGATCACCACCGCCTTGGCGTCGGTCGGCAACACGAAGACGTGCTCGGTGTTCTCGACGCAGGTGCCGCAGTTGATGCACTCCCACTGGTCGATGATCAGCGTGTCGCCGCGGGCGAATGCGCGCGAGGACTCGTTGTCGATGGCCCCCCAGTACTCCACGCCGTCGTCGGCCAGGTGGACGTCGGTGTCTTCGGGCTCCCAGTCGATGCCGCTGGTGGCCCGGACGTTGGTCTTGGCTCCGACCGACTCGACCTTGCCGCCGGCCTGGGCGATCAGCGCCGCGATGCCACCGGCGGCGGGGGCTGGCGCCGGGGCAGCGGTCGCCTTGGCCTCGGCCTCCTTGCGGGCGCGGATCTCGGCCTTCTTGCGCTCGGCCTCGGCGCGAAGGGCCTCGACCTCGGCCTGGTCCTTGCGGGCGTGCTCTTCCTTGGCTGCCGCCGGCCTGGCCTGGGCGGGGGCGGGGGCCGCCGCCTGGGCGCCCGCGTCGGCGGGCTCCGGGCTGGCTCCCTCGCTGGCGCCCTTTGCGCCGGCCTTCTTCGCCCCGGCCTTCTTGGCGCCCTTCTTCGGGGCGGACGGGGTCGCGTCGACCACCGTGTCGGCCGGGGCCGGGGCAGCGCTCTCCGCCGCGACCACGGCGGGAGGCGGGGAGGAGGGCGCGACCGCCGCCGCGGCCTTCGGGGCCTGGGCGCGGGGGGCCTCGGCGCGGGGGGCCTCGGCGCGGGGGGCCTCGGCGCGGGGGGACTCGGCGCCGTAGCGCGGGCCCGTGTCGGCGGGAGGGGCTGCCTGCGCCTTGTCGGCGCCGCCGCGCACCAGGTCGCGCAGCCTGCGCAGGCCCGGCGTGTTGCGTACGACCTTCCCGACGATCTCTCTGAGCATGGACGGCTCCCGGTGGTGTCCGGAGGAGAGGGGCGCCTCCGGGTCGGGCCGTGCCTAACCTGCGCCGCGCCGGCCGGAGCCCCGTCCATCGAGCGCCTCGAACCACGCCATGAGGCGGTCCTCCCAGGGCAGGAGCGCCTCGTAGACCAGCCGGCACTCCGGGTCCTCCTGCAGCCGGACGAAGAGCGCCTCCTCCAGCAGCAGGCGCTCGCGGGCGCGCACCGCCAGGCCCAGGTCCACGGCGAGCTGGACCAGGTCGGCGTCCGCCAGCCCACCGCTGGCCGGGCGCAGCGCGACCATGCCGCATGCTGCGCAGAAGCGCTCCAGCGCCCGGAGCAGCGGGGCGCGCTCCCCGCCGGGCAGGTCGAGCGTCGGCGTGTCGGGCGGGGACGGAGCCCGCACCACGGGACGGTCGGGCCCCCGGCGCCCGGCCAGCAGCAGCGCGGTCAGCAGGCCCAGGGCCGGGGTGTGGGTGATGGCGCGCAGGCGCAGGCTGAAGTTGTCGGGGATGGCGCGAGGCGGCTCCTCGCCGGGGGCCAGCAGCCCCCCGTGCACGCGCAGCCGCGGGTCCAGCGGGCCGGGCAGGCGCACCCCGGCGGGGGCCGCCCGCTCGACGCGCAGGCGCTCGTTGAGCACGGCCACGCCTCCGCGCAGGCCCAGGAGCGCGCGCGGGAAGGTCACGGCCACCCCCTCCAGCTCGACCTGGTCCAGGAAGGGGCCGGTGGTGGCGCGCAGGGGCGCTCCCGGCGCCGCCGCCACGGGGGTGGCCGCCAGGCTGCGGCCCACGAGCAGCCCGCTGGTGGCGAGGTCGACGGCGCCGGGCTGCAGGCGCTGGCCGAAGATCCGCAGGTCCCAGGGGGCGAAGCGGGAGGCGAGGGGGCCGAGGCGGGCCCGCAGCCGCTGGGCCTCGGCCATGGCCTGGGGCCCGCGGCGGGCGGGCAGGGCCGCCTGCTCGAGCGCGGCCAGGTACTCGCGGTACAGAGGGTCCGTCAGCGCGACCAGCACGCCGTCCTCGGCCACGTCGCGCCGCTGGGCGGCTCCGCGGGTCGCGACCAGGCGGTCGTCCATGCGCACGGCGTCGCCGCGGCGTGCCGCGACCTCGACGTAGGCGCCCAGCGCCGCGTCCCGCGCGCCCATCGCGTCGAGCACGGCGCGCACCTGGCTGCTGCTCAGCTCGCCGTGGTCGAGCAGGGCCAGCAGCAGGCGGCGGTACACGTCGAAGCTCTCGTCCACGCCCGCCCGCAGGTCCACCGGGGTCGGAGGCGGGGGCGTCGAGGGTGCGGGGAAGGGCAGGCCGAGCTGCTGCGCGCGGGGCACGGCGGGTGCGGGGCGGCGGCCGGCGGCCGGCGAGAGCAGGCTCCGCAGCGAGCTTGCCCGGCGCCGGGCGGTGGCGTCGGCCAGGCCGGGCTCGACCTCCCGGATGATCTCGGCGATGGCCTCGACCGGCGGCAGGTCCTCCCCGGCGCCCAGCAGGCGCGCGGCCAGGGGGTTGGCCCACGCGGCCTCGGCGTACTGGCGGGCCTGCTCGGCGGGCTCGGCGTAGGCCAGCGCCAGCCCGCGGGGGCTCAGGCGCAGCTCCCCGTCGGCCTCCAGCAGGCCCAGCCACTGCGCGGCCTGGCTGTAGTAGTGCACCGTGCGCAGCTCGACCTCGAGCACCTCGGCGAGCAGGGCGGGGCGGCGCACCCCGCTGGCCACCAGTCCGACCAGGCGCAGCAGCAGGCGCGGGTTGTTGGCGTTGGGCACCAGCTCCGCGCGGGGGCGACGAGCCTCCATGGGGCCCTCCTGGGCCCGAGCGTGAGGGGCCCTCCTGGGCGCGAGCATAGCGCCTGGCGCCGCTCGGCGTTCATGTGAAGGATGAGGGCCAACATTGACAAGCGAAGACCTGCGGCCTACCCTTGCCTGGAGATCCCCGTGGCGCCTGGGTCCTCCTCGCGTCGCGCGGGCCACCGCCTCCACCGACGGTGCACCATGTCCGCGCTCGACCTCTCCTCCAGCGCCGGGGACCGGCACCTCGCCGAGCCGCGGATCGCCCGTCGGATGCGGGTGGCCTCGCGGGTCGGCCCGCCGCCCGTCGCGCGGCGGGACAGCGCCGCCCGGGCCGAGCAGCGCTTCGTCGAGACCGCCCTGCGGGGCCGCTCGGCGCGCCAGGTGCGGGCATGCCTGCGCCGGATGGAGCCGGTCTTCGTCTCGACGCCGCGGTGGAGCCGTCCGCAGGCCTTCCTGGAGGAGATCGCCCTCGACCTCGCGGTCGGCGAGCCCGCGATCGGCTGCCGGACCGTGGGCTTCCGCCCGATGCGGGGGCGCGCGCCGGCCGGCACCTGGCCCTTGATGCTGCAGATCCTCAACCAGCTCGGGCGAGGGGGGGGGCAGGCGGAGGTGGTCGCGACCGCGGTCGATCGGGACGGCTTCCGGGCCGGCGTGGGAGAGGCCCTGGAGGGCGCCCACAGCGCCAGCCGGCACCGCCTGGCGGTGCTGCTGCACGGGATCGAGCACATGCCGGTCGAGGTCTTGAGCGACCTGGTCGAGCAGTGGACGCGGTACCGCGAGCGCCACCCCGAGGGCCTGCGCGTGGCGTTGCTGCTGGCGGGCGGGGAGTGCCCGGCCTGGCTCGACCTGCCCGAGCTGCACCGGGTCGAGCTGGAGGACTACTCCGAGGCCGAGACGGTCGCCGCCCTGGTGGCCCGCTGCGGGCCGCTGGCGCCCCGCCGCCTGATGGCCCTGGCCCGGTTCACCGGCGGCGTGCCCGCCATGGTCGACGCGGTGAGCGAGATGATCGTCGCCGGGCGGGACGGCGGGCAGGTCGGCGCGGCGCGTGGCGCCCGCCTGGACGTGGACCTCCTGCTGCACGGGATGGGGTCGGTCGCCGACGAGATCCGCGGCGCGCTGGACATCGTGTCGGCGCGCGGCGAGCTGTCGGATCGGCTGGCGACGCTGGTCCGCGACGGCGCCAGCGCCCCCCTTCCCGGCGACGAGCCGCTCTTCGCCGCCGGCCTGGTGAAGCGGGTCCGGGGGTCGGGCCAGGTCTCGCTGCGCGCGCCGGCCCTGGCGGCGATGCTCGGCTGAGCCGGGACCGGGGTCCGCGCGGGCCGGCGACGGGCTGCGACAACATGACGCGACGCTGCCCTGCGCGGGCAGAACGTTGCTTGCAACCCGGATCCACGGGGGCGCATCCTCGGGGTGGAGGAGGCGGCCCACCCCCGGAGGTCCCATGACCCACACCCTGGACCCTGGCGCGCGCGCGCCCGACATGCGGCGTTCCCGCACGACCCGTCCCTCTGCCACGCTGGCCACCGCCGTCGGCGCGCTGGTGCTGGGTGTCGCCCTCGTCGTGCCCAGCGCCGCCTGGTGCGTGGGCGTCGCGTGGAACGTGCTCGAACAGCACGCGCACCCGCGGCTGCTCGCGCTGGTGACGCTGCCCTCGTTCCTGCTGTTGATCGGGGCCCTGCTGTGCCACGGGGGCTTCAACCGCCTGCGCGCGGCGGTGCATGGCCTGGATCGTCGTCGCGCGGCCTAGGGCCTAGATCCGGAACCGCTCTCGCAGCGCGCCCAGGGCGCTGGGGTCGTTCGTCCGGATCTTGCCGCGGGCGATGTCGAGCGGACCGGGGTTCTTGCCCTCCAGGACCATCTTCTCGAACAGGGCCGGGTCGCACTTGAGCACGACGTCGGCCTGCTCCACCTGCTTGCCCGGTGCCACCTCGCAGCGGTCGGCGCGCATGGTCACGGTCCAGCGCTCCTCGCCCACGCTGAAGTAGTAGGTGCGGGTCGGCAGCCCGGGCTTGGGCAGGTAGCGCTCGGGCATCTTCTGGAAGATCTCGCGGACCTTGGACACGGGGCCTCCCGGTGGGTCGGGCCAGCCTACCCCGGCGGACGCCGCCCGAAGAGGGAGATAGGGCCGGGCGGGTTCGGAGGGAGAGCACATGGCGGAGCAGGACGGCGCCCCGGCGGAGCGCGAGGTGGCCGAGGCCGTGGACCTCGCCGCGCGGCGCGTGGCTTGGGAGGCGCTGGGTCCCGAGGCGGCGGTGGCGCGGATCGCCACGCTGATCGACGACCTGCACCACCACAACCACCTGTACCACGTGCTCGGCAGCCCCGAGATCAGCGACCGGGAGTACGACCTGCGCTTCCGCGAGCTGGAGGCGCTGGAGCTGCGCTTCCCCCACCTGCGGCGGCCCGACAGCCCGACCTCGCGGGTCGGCGGCCCGGCGGTCGAGTCCCTGCCGCCCTTCGTGCACCGCGTGCCGATGCTGTCGCTGGCGAACGCCTTCGGCGCCGACGAGCTGCGGGACTTCGACGCCCGCTGCCGTCGCTTCCTGGGGGAGGACGCCCCGGCCCGGATCCCCTACATGGTCGAGCCCAAGCTGGACGGGCTGGCGATGGAGCTGGTCTACCAGGACGGGCGGCTCCACGCGGCGGGCACCCGCGGCGACGGCCAGGTCGGGGAGGAGGTGACCCACACCGTGCGGACGATCCGCACCGTGCCGCTGGCGCTCGACCCGGCCGGCGACCCGCCGCCCTGGCTGAGCGTGCGGGGCGAGGTGCTCTTCGAGCTGGACGGCTTCCTGGAGATGAACCGCCGGCGGGAGGAGGCCGGCGAGAAGCCCTTCGAGAACCCGCGGAACTCGGCGGCGGGCACCGTCCGCCAGCTCGACCCGGTCCCCGCCTCGCAGCGGCCGCTGCTCTTCATCGCCCACTCGGCCGGCGAGGGCCTCCAGGCGCCCAGCCACGGGGCCCTGCTGGACCGGCTGGCGCGGCTGGGCTTCCAGGTCAACCCCCACAACCGGCGCTGCGAGGGGATCGAGGCGGTGATCGAGGCGATCGCCGAGCTGGGGCGCAGGCGGCACGACCTGCCCTACGAGATCGACGGCGCCGTGGTGAAGGTCGACGACCGGGCGCTGCAGGACGCGCTGGGCTTCGTCACCCGCAGCCCGCGGTGGGCGGTGGCCTACAAGTACCCGCCCGACCAGGTCGCGACCCGGCTGCAGGGCGTGCTGTACAGCGTGGGGCGCACCGGCGCGGTGACCCCGGTCGCCCAGCTCGAGCCGGTGCGCGTGGGGGGCGTCACCGTGCGCAACGCCACCCTGCACAACGAGCACCAGATGGCCCGCGAGCTGGCGCTGTTCGCGGCGCCGGGCCTGCCCCCCCTGGTCGACGCCGAAGGCCGGGAGCGCCGCACCGGCCTGCGCCACGGCGACCTGGTGGTGCTCCAGCGCGCCGGCGACGTGATCCCGCAGGTGCTGGGCGTGGTGGACGAGCCCGCGCGGCAGGAGCGGCCGGCCCACGCCTACCCCGGGACCTGCCCGGTCTGCGGCGACACGCTGCACCGCGAGGAGAACCCCAGGGAGCCCGAGAAGGTGACGATCCGCTGCGGCAACCGCCTGGGCTGTCGCGCGCAGCTCGAGGCCGCGGTCAAGCACTTCGCCGGCCGGCGGGCGATGGACATCGAGGGGCTGGGCGAGAAGCTGATCGAGCAGCTCGTCCGCCAGGGGCTGGTCCAGGGGCCCGCCGACCTGTACGGCCTGTCCGCCGCGCAGCTCGCCGGCCTGGAGCGCATGGGGGAGAAGTCGGCGGCCAACCTGGTCGCGGCGATCGAGGCCAGCAAGGCCCGGCCGCTGGAGCGGGCCATCTTCGCGCTGGGCATCCCGCTGGTCGGCGAGGCGACCGCCCGCGACCTGGCGCTGCACCTGGGCAGCCTGGAGGCGCTGCAGGAGGCCGAGCTCGACCGGCTGCTCGCGGTCGAGGGCGTCGGCCCGGAGGTGGCGGCCCAGGTGCGCGGCTTCTTCCAGGACGCGCGCAACCGCGGGGAGCTGGACCGGCTGGTGGCGGCCGGCGTGCAGTTCCCCCGGGTGGCGCCGCGGGCCCCCGCCGGCGCCGCGCTGGCCGGCAAGACCCTCGTGCTCACCGGCACCTTGCCGACCATGAGCCGCGACGACGCCAAGGCGCGCATCCTCGCCGCGGGCGGCAAGGTCGCCGGCTCGGTCAGCAAGAAGACGGACTACGTTGTGGCCGGCGAGGCGGCGGGCAGCAAGCTCGACCGCGCGCTGGAGCTGGGCGTACCGGTGCTCGACGAGGCCGGCCTGCTGGCCCTGCTCTCCGACTCCCAGGAAGTACCGTGATCCTCTCCTCCCTCTCCCTGGTCGCCCTGCTGGGTGGCTGCGCCCAGGACCTGGGCACCCTCTCCTCGGTGGCCGAGGCCTACGGCACGCAGACCGTCGAGGCGCTCACGCCGGCGATGGGGGCCAGCCTGGCTCTCGGCGCGATGGCGGCCCGCCTGTGCGTCGAGGTGCCCGCCGGCGGGTGGAGCGGCGTGCAGGCCGGGGACCCGATGCCCGTGTACGAGCCCCTGGCCGAGGCGCTGGGTGCCCCGGTGGTCCAGGCGATCACGCTGGACGGCTCGGTGCTGGAGGCCACCGTGGCCCCCGTCGAGCTGGCCGGCCAGGCGGACGCTCGCCTGTTGTTCAAGGTCGTCTCCCCCGAGTCGGGGGCCGGCAGCTCCCCCGTCGTGGTCACCGCGACCCTGACCTCGGCGGAGGGCGAGGAGCTGGGGAGCCTGGCCTACGAGGTGGCCGCCGACTGCAGCGCCGACTGGGCCCGGCTGTCGGGCGAGGCGAGCTGGTCGCTGGATGGCGTGGACCACAGCTTCACCCTGCCCGCGCCCGAGGAGGGGGCCAGCGGAGTCGACTGGCCCTCGGCCGTGCCCTGGTTGCCGGTCGCCGGCCGGGTGAAGTGGACCGGCTTCCTCGAGGGTGAGGACCGGGAGCTGACCACGCTGGACGCCAGCGAGATCGAGGCCTACGGGACCGGCGGGACCTGGGGGGCCACCGCCTCCGGTGGCGAGACGGCCAAGGAGGCCGGCTGGGAGGCCGCGGTCGAGATCGAGCTGCAGCCCTGAGCTGTCGCCCCGGTGCCGGGCCTCAGCGCCGCGGCTGCCCGGGGTGCTCCAGCGTCCAGCGTACGTGTTGGAGCATCCCGTGGAGCATGCCGGCCTCGGCCGGGTCGGGCGCCAGGCGCACCAGCAGGCGCTGCAGCGTGCCCCGCACCTGCTCGGGCGATCGGCCGCGCAGGTAGCCTCCCGCCTCCAGGACGGCTTCGGCCTGGTGGACCACGGCCCGCAGCAGGCCGGTGGGCGCGGGGAGCCGGGGGGGCAGCGGGTCGGGCGGAACCGCCGCGAGGCGGGCGCGCAGCGCGTGCGCCGTCACCGTCACCGCCTGGGCGAGGTTCAGGGAGGAGGCCGGGCCGGTCGGCAGCGTCAGCACGGCCTGGCAGGGCTCCAGGTCCTCGTTGCGCAGGCCGGCGTCCTCGGGCCCGAACAGCAGGCAGGCGGGGCCGGGCTGCGTCGCGACGGCCTCGGCCAGCGCCGCGGGGTCCCAGACCGGCCAGTCCCAGCGCCGCTTGCGGGCGGTCGTGCCCACGACCAGGCGCGCGTCGGCGACCGCCTCGTCGACGGTGGCCACGATCCGGGCCGCATCCACCACGTGGTGGGCGCCGGGCGCCTTCCAGCGCGCTTCGTCGGGGTCGAAGGCGGCGGGCGCCACCAACACCAGGTCGCCCAGGCCGTGGTTGGCGATGGCGCGCGCGACCACGCCGACGTTGGCCGGCCCGCGGGGGCGGACCAGCACGATCCGGATCTGGGCCAGGTCCACGCGGCGGTGCTCAGCCGCCGAACAGGCCCTTGAACCAGCCCATCACCTTGCCGAAGACGCCCTGCTCCTCGGCCTTGGGGGCCTCGGCCTGCTTGCGGCCCTGCGCGCTCTCCCGGGCCTTGGCCAGCTCGTCACCCAGGTCGCTCTTGGGCTTGTCGTCGGCCTTGGGCGCCTCGGCGACGGCGGGCTCCGGCGCGGGGGCGGGGCCCAGGTTGGCCGGGCTCAGCCGGTCGGGCGGCTGGGCCGCCAGGGTGGTGTGCTCCTCCTCGGCGGGCGGGGGGCTGGCGCTGCCCCCGGCGATGTCGCTGGCCAGCGAGGAGCGGGGCATGCCCAGCGCCGGCGCCTTCAGCGGCGCGGCGGGCTTGCTGCTCTGCGGGGCGTCGTCCCCCCCGGCGTGCTCGACCTCGGAGGCCTCGGCGCCCTTCCGGGGCCGACCCTCCTTCTCCTTCTCCTTCTCGCGCGCCATGCCGAGCTTGAGCGTGCTCTCGACCGTCTGGCCCGTCGCCTTGTCGCGCGCCGACAGGTTGAGGATGCCCTCGCTGTCGATGTGGAAGGTCACCTCGATCTGCACCTGGCCCTTGGGGGCCGGGCGGATCCCGGAGAAGACGAAGGTGCCCAGCAGCTCGTTCTCGGCGGCGATCCGGCTCTCGCCCTGGTAGATCCGCAGCATGATCGACCGCTGGTCTTCCTTGCTGGTCGTCAGGGTGCGGGTCTTGTAGTCGGGCAGCGGCTGGTTCTTCTGGAAGAGCACGTGCATCGTGCCGTCGCGCTTGTTGATGCCGATGGGCATCGGCAGCACGTCGAGCAGGGTCACGTCGTTGGTGCTGGTGCTGGCCAGGCTGTGGGCCATGATCGCCGCGCCGATGGCGACCGCCTCGTCGGGGTGCACGCCCTTGCAGGGGGGCTTGCCGGCGAAGTCGGTGACCGCGCGCTGGACCAGGGGCATGCGGCTCTGGCCGCCGACCAGCAGGATCTCGTCGATCTCGCCCGTGGCGGTGCCCGCCTCCTTGAAGATGCGGCGGCAGGTCTCGATGGTGCGGGTGACCAGGTCGCCGGTCAGCTTCTCCAGCGTCTCGCGCTGCACCTCGAGGTCGACGTCCAGCGGACCGTCGTCGCCCTTGGCGATGTACGGGATGTGGATCCGGGTCTGCTTCTTGGTCGACAGCTCGATCTTCGCGGTCTCCGAGGCGTCGCGGATCCGCTGGATCGCGACCCGGTCCCACGCCAGGTCGATGCCGTGGCGGGTGTGGAAGTCCTCCAGCACGAACTGCATCAGCCGGTCGTCGAAGTCGACGCCGCCCAGGAAGGTGTCGCCGCCGGTGGCGATGACCTCGAAGATGCGGTCCTTGATGTCGATGACCGAGATGTCGAAGGTGCCGCCGCCCAGGTCGTAGACGGCGATGCGCTGCGAGAGGTTCTTGCCCAGGCCGTAGGCCAGGGCCGCGGCCGTGGGCTCGTTGAGGATGCGCAGCACCTTCAGGCCGGCCAGCTTGCCGGCGTTGCGCACGGCCTGGCGCTGGCGGTCGTTGAAGTAGGCCGGCACCGTGATGACGGCCTGGTCGATCTCGTGCCCCAGCGAGTCCTCGGCCACCTCCTTGATGCGGCGCAGGATCGCCGCGCTGATCTGCTCCAGGGTGAAGACCTGGTCCTTCACCTTGATCAGCACCTCGGAGTTCTCACCCTCGAGCATCTCGTAGGTGAAGATCTGCCGGACCTTGTCGATGGTCTTGCTGTGGAAGTTGCGCCCGATCAGGCGCTTGGCCGCCATGACCGTGTTCGACGGGTTGAGCTGGGCCTGGCGCTTGGCTTCGTGGCCGACCAGCCGGTTCCCCTTCTCGTCGATGGCGAAGACCGACGGGATGGTGGTGCTCCCGCCGCGCTGGGTGATCACCCGTGGCCGCGCGCCGTCCATGACTGCCGCGCAGCTGTTGGTGGTACCCAGGTCGATTCCGATGGCCTTGCCCATGACGCTGGACCCTTGGGGAAGGAGGGGGTTCCGTTGTGGCCGGGCTTTCCTACCATGGGCCGGAAGAACACGTCAAACACGCGCTCCCCGGGATAGTCCGGGGGGGGAAGCGGAGGGTGGCGGTGGCGAGCCGGGATGGACGTGGCGACGGCGATGCCGGCGGCCCCTCGGGGCCGGGCCGGCGCGGCCTGGGGCTGGCGCAGCGGCTCCGGGCCAGCATCGACGCCAGCCGGGACGCGGCGCGGCAGGCCGAGGAAGCGCAGCGCCTGCGCAGCCACCGCGCCCGCCTCGCCCGCGCCGAGCTGCTGCGCGACCTGGCGGCCTTCGGGCGGGCGCTGGGCCACGCCCAGGTCAGCGCCACCGAGGACCAGGTCGGGATCCGCTTCGAGGGCCGCAGCCTGCGCTTCGAAGCGGTCGGCGACGCCGACGAGGTGCGGGTGCAGGGCGACGGCCTGCAGGAGCCGTGGCGCGTGCAGCACAACGCGGAGCTGGATCGGTGGGCGCTCTACCCGCCCCGCGGGGCGCCCCGGCTGCTCTTCGACGCCGGGCTGGAGGAGCTGGTGGCCCGGGTCTTCGCGGTCCGGGCCGCCGACCCCGAGGCCGCCGGTGAGGAATCGTCACCGCCACCCCGCCGCGGCGGCGGACGCAGCCTGTAGGCGCGCGAGATCGGCCCCGGCGCCGGCCTCAGCCGGCGTCCACCAGCATGATCTTCGAGTCCTCGCGGCTCTTGCTGCGCTCGACGGCCTCGGCCGCCTCGAGCAGGGGCATGCGGTGCGAGATCATGTGGCCGATGTCGAGGACGCCGTGCTCCATCATCCGCAGGATGTGGGGGAAGACGCCGCCGCCGGCGTGGCCCCGGGCGCCGACGATGCGGCTGGCCCCGCTGACCAGGCTGTCCAGCATCACCGGCGCGCGCTCGCCGGTACGGCCCAGGTAGACGACCTTGCCGCCGGCGGCCAGGCCCTTCTCGATCTCGGGCATGGTCTGGATGGCGGCGCCGGCGGCCTCCACCACCATGTCGGCGCCCCAGCCCTTGCTGATGCGGCGGATCACCTCGCTCTCGCTGCCGCCCTGGCGCTTGAGGGCCCGCACGTCCCACGCCTCGTCCGCGCCGAGCGCCAGGGCCGACTCGACCCGGGTCTGCGCGACGTCGAAGGCGACGATGGTGGCCGCGCCCGTGGCGCGCGCCAGGGCGATGGCGCCCAGGCCGATGGGGCCGCAGCCGAAGACGGCGACGTGGCTGCCGGGGGTCATCCCCCCCGCCGCGACGAACATGCCGTTGTAGGAGCAGCCGACGGGCTCGACCAGGGCGCCGTGCTCGCAGGCGGCCTGGGCGCTGCCCAGCCGCTCGGCCAGCCCGTTCAGCGACCACAGGTGCTTCTCGTGGGCCTTGATGTAGCCGGCGTAGGCGCCGGGGCTGCTGAAGCCGACCATGTCCAGCCGCACGCACTGGTTGAACCAGCCCTTGCGGCAGGCCTCGCACACCCCGCAGTAGAGCATGCCCTCGGCCGTGACCAGGTCCCCCTTGCGCAGGTTGCGGACCCCCGGGCCGACCTCGACCACCTCGCCGGCGTACTCGTGGCCCAGGATGCAGGGGAAGCTGGCGGGCCCCGAGAAGATCATGTAGCCGTGGGCGTCGGTCTCCACCGCGTGGGTGTCGCTGCCGCACACGCCGCAGCCGCGGATCTTCACCACCACCTCGCCGGGGCCGGGCGAGGGGTCGGGCACCGTCTGGCGCTCCAGCCGGGGGTTCCGGAACACGTGGCAGGCCATGGTCGCCTTGCCCGAGGCGGTCTCCTGGGGGCTGAGAGCGTAGCCGGGGCGCGGATCCCAGTCGGCGACGAGCTTGACGGCTTCCATGGCTTCGCACTCCTGCGCGGCTAGCGACGTCTCCGGAGCGTGACCTCCAGGATCGCGCGGTCGTTGGCCTTGCTGACCGTGAGGGTGAAGTCGTCGACGGTCAGCCACTCCCCGGGGCGCGGGACGCGACCCAGCACGTTGAGCATGTAGCCGGCGACGGTCTCGAAGTCACCATCCGGCAGGTACAGGTCGCAGGCCTGCTCCAGGTGCTCCCGCTCGGCGCGGCCGCTGGCGACCCACTCCCGCTCGCCGCTGCGGCGGACCAGCTCGCGGGCGCGGTCGTTCTCGTCCTCGATCTCGCCCACGATCTCCTCGAGCAGGTCCTCGATGGTGATGATGCCCACGGCGCCGCCATACTCGTCCACCGCCACCGCCATGTGGCTGCGCTGCCGGCGCATCTCCACCAGCAGCTCGTCGACGCGCTTGAGCTCGGGCACGAACATGCAGGGGCGCATCACCGTGCTGACCGGCTGGCTCCAGTCGTCGGCCGCCAGCACGTCCTGGTGCAGGACCAGGCCCACGATCTGGTCGATCCGGTCGCGGTAGACCGGCAGGCGCGAGTGCCCGCTGATCGCCATCCGCCGCGCCACCTGGGCCACCGTCGTCGTCGAGGAGACGGCGACCACCTCGATGAGCGGCTTCATCGCGTCCTCGACCACCGACTCGGTGAACTGGAAGACGCGCTGGATCAGGGCCTGGTCGGCCGGGCGCAGCTCGCTGCCGCCCTCGGCGGAGTCCTCGAGCAGCAGGCGGATCTCCTCGCGGGTCGCCGTCGGCTGCCCCGGGCCCTGCCCGGCGCCCAGCAGGCGGGCCAGGCCGTCGAAGACGAGCAGGGCCGGGCTGAAGAGCAGGCTGAGCACCCGCAGCGGGAAGACGACCACGGGGGCCAGGCGGTCGGCGTGGTGCTGGTAGACCGCCTTGGGCACCAGCTCGCCGAAGGTCAGGGTCAGGGGCCAGAAGAAGACCACGGCGGCGGCCTCGGGCAGGCCCAGGTGGCGGGCCACCAGCACGGCCGAGACGGTGGCGCCGGTGATCGTCGCGAGGTTGGTGCCGATCAGGCAGGTGCCCAGCAGCCAGGTCGGCCGCTCGAGCAGGCGCAGCGCCAGGGCCGCGCCCCGTCCGCCCTTCTCCGCCTCGGTCCGCAGGTTCAGCCGGTCGGCGGAGACCACCGCGATCTCGGACCCCGAGAAGAAGCCCTCGCAGACCAGGCAGGCCAGCAGGACGCCGAGCAGGACGGGGGTCGTCATGGCTCGGCCCCCTCGGCGGCGGGGGGCGTCCGGGTCGGCAGCCGCACGGTGACCTCGGTGATGCGGCGCCCCTCCAGGCGCCGGACCGTGAACTGCACGCCGCTCCACTCGAACTCGTCGCCCTTGGCCGGCACGGTGCCGGCCTGGTCGAGCAGGAAGCCGGCGACGGTGTCGTACTCCCCCTCGGGCAGGGCCATGCCGAAGCGCTGCTCGAAGTCGTCGACGTCCATGTTCCCGCGGATCGTGTAGACGCCGTCGAGCACCCGCGTCACGTCCTGGGGTTGGTCGTCGCCCTCGTCGAGCAGCTCGCCCACCAGCTCGGCCAGCAGGTCGTCCAGGGTGACCAGGCCCACGACGTTGCCGTGCTCGTCGACGACCATGGCCAGGTGGAACTTCTGCGCCCGGAACTCCGCGAGCATGTCCTCGGCGCGCTTGCTGGTGGGGACGAAGCAGGCGGGGTGCAGCAGCTTCTGCAGCTCGCGGGTGGACAGGGCCAGCGCCCGGGGGGCGGACTCGCCGCCGGGCTCCCCCTCGCGCAGGCGGGCGGCGAGGTGGGGCAGCAGGTCCTTGACGACCAGCACGCCGACGATGTTGTCGGGGCGGCCTTGCCAGATGGGCACCCGGCTGTGGCCGGCGGCGCGGAGCTGGTCGACCAGCTCCTCCCAGGGCGTGGTCAGGCTCAGGCTGAACACGTCCGGCCGCGGCGTCATGAGGCGGCTCACGGTCAGGTCTCCGAACTCGAAGACCTTCTGGATCATCTCCTCCTCCATCGGCCGCACCGTGCCCGCCCGGCGCCCGTGCTCGATCAAGCTGAGCAGGTGCGCCTCTCGCAGCGCGGCCTGTCGGGTCGCGCCGCTGCCGCCGGTGATCACCAGCGCGGCCTCGGCCACGCGGGTGAGCGCCCAGCGCAGCGGGGAGACCAGGCGCGCGAAGAGCGCCAGCGGCGGCGCCAGCAGCGGCGCGAGCCGGCGGTTGTTGCGCAGGGCCAGGGTCTTGGGGAGCACCTCGCCGAAGATGAGCAGCAGCGGCGTCAGGATGGCGACGTTGATCCACGGCCGGTCGGGGAAGGCGGTCACGACCAGGCCGGCCGTGACGGTGGACAGCAGGACGTTGACGAACTCGTTGCCGATCAGGATCGAGGCCAGGGTCCGCCGCGGCTCGGCCAGCAGCCGCTCCACCGTGGCGCTGCCGCCCTCCGCCGCCAGGGCGCGGCGCTCCATCGGCTGCAGGCTGAACAGCGCGGTCTCCGAGCCCGAGAAGAAGGCCGAGCAGCACAGGAGCAGGAGCGCGACGGCCAGGGTCGGCCCGACCGCGTCGGTGGCGCCGGCAGCGGGGGAGGCGACGGGCTCCGCGGCGGCGGCGAGGGCGATGCCCGTCGCGCCCAGCAGGAGCAGGGTGCGCATCACGAGGGGGTCACCCCGGGTGGGAAGTGATCGAACAGCGGCGCGGGCCAGGCCCGGTCGGCCAGGCGCGCGCCGCCCGAGGCGACGACCCGACCGACGCAGGTGACCCGGCGCCCGAGCTGCAGGGCGAGGTCGCGCACGGCGTCGGCGTCGGCGGGGTCGGCGGCGAAGAGGAGCTGGTAGTCGTCGCCGAAGGCGAGCTGCCGGGAGAGGCGGTGCTCGTCGGGCAGCCCGTGGAGCGCGGGGCCCGCGGGCAGGAGCGAGGGGTCGACGACCGCGCCGACGCCGCTGGCCTGGCAGAGCCGGGGCAGGTCCCGCGACAGGCCGTCGGAGAGGTCCATCATCGCGTGGGCCAGGCCGTGCAGGCCGAGGGCCGCGCCCAGCTCCACCGGGGGGTCCGGCCGCCGCAGCCAGGCCAGGCCCTGGGGGTGGTCGTCCAGGAAGCCTGCGGCCGCGTCCCCCAGCGCGCCCGAGACCCACAGGTCGTCTCCCGGGCGGGCGCCGTGACGGCCGACCGGCCGCACGCCGCGCCCCGCCATCGTCATGCTCAGCGCGATGGGCCCCGGGCTGGCCGTGGTGTCGCCGCCGACGAGCTGGGCCCCGAAGCGGGCCAGGCCGGCCCCCAGCCCGCGGCCGAAGCCTTCGGCCCAGGCGCCGTCGGCGGGCGCCGGCATCGACAGGGTCAACACCGCCCAGGTCGGCAGGCAGCCCATCGCCCCCACGTCCGAGGCGTTGACCGCGACCAGCTTCCAGCCCACGTCCTCCGCGCTGCTGCGCGCGTCCCAGTGCACCCCCTGGACCATCGCGTCCACGGTCACGACCTCGCCGGGGCCCACCACGGCAGCGTCGTCGCCGGGCTCGGCGCATGGATGTGCCACCTGCCGGTGCCGGCTGGCCGCCGGGCGGTGGCGGAGCATCGTCGCGATCAGGCTTCGTTCGTCGGGGTCGTCAGGCATGGGGCGCGCGTCGAAGGGCAGGCTACCACGCCTCACGGCGGCGATGCGGGCGGAGCGCCCGGCGCGGGCGGGGCGTCGGCCTCGGGGGGGCGCCACAGGCTGATCCGCTCGGCCCCGACGCGCAGGACCAGCAGGTCGCGGTCGATCTCCCGCCCCTCGCCGAAGCCCCGCGCCCCCGTGACCGGGTCGATCAGCCGGACCTTGCCGAGCTGGTCCCGGATCTCGTCGCGGTCCTCTCCGCCGGCCATCACCGCCGCGGCCACGACCCGGGCCGTGTCGTAGGCGACGGCGTCCAGCAGCACCGGCTCGCGGTCGAAGCTGCCCTGGTAGGTGGCGACGAAGGCTGTCACGGCCGGCCCGCCCTGGTCGGGCAGGAAGGCGTCCACGAACATCGCGCCGCGCATGTAGTCGGCGCCCTCCTCGACCACCGAGGGGTTGTTCCAGCCGTTCAGGCCCAGCAGCGGCACCCCCTCGCCGCCGAAGCGCGGCCGGAAGGTGCCGACCGGGAACTCTTCATAGGCCAGCGCGCTGGCGACCAGGGTCGAGCGCCGGAAGCTGTCGGGCAGGAAGATGGCGTCGAAGTCGATGTTCGGCGGGTCGGCCGTGCCCTTCTCGGGGCGGCGGCCGAGCTTGTTGCCCAGCAGGCGCGCCTCGTCCCGGTAGTCCTTGTCGTTGGGGTCGTAGGGCACGATGCGCACGACGGTGCCACCGCGCCGGGCCACGGCCGAGCCGAACAGGTCCCGGGCGCTGTCGCCGTAGGCGTTGCGCGGGTGCAGGACCCCGAAGGTCCGCAGGCCCAGCGTGTCCATGGCGTGGGCGACCAGGGCCTCGACCTGGGCCTGCAGCGAGAGGAAGCCGCCGAACACGTACTCGCCGGCGGCGGTGGGGTCGCCGGACTGGGTCATCGTGATCATCGGCACGCCCAGGCCCTGCGCGATCGGCGCCGCGGCGGCGACCTCGTCCTTGTGCAGGGGGCCCACCAGGGCCACGCAGCCCTTCTCGAGCACCAGCCGCTCCAGCTCCGCCACCGCAGTGGTCGCGGTCGCCTTGGTGTCGACGAAGACCAGCTCCAGGGGGTTGCCGGCCTGCTGGTTCGCCAGCGTGATCGCGTCCTTGATCCGCGCAGAGGCCGCCGCGTACTCCCCGGTCAGGGGCAGGAGCACGCCGACCCGGCCGGCCACCGTCGGATCACCGGCCGCGGCGCGGCGCGCGAGCAGCGCGGCCTGGGTCGCCTCGGGGCTGTCGGGCCAGGACGAGGCGATGGTGCGGGCCTGCAGCTCCACCTGGGCGAAGTCGCGCCGGGCCAGGGCCTGGCGGGCGCCGGCGAGCGCGCGGGCCGGCGGGCTCAGCGCCTGCCCCTGGGCGTCGACGGCCGGGGCGTCGTCTCGCGGGCCGGAGGGGCTGGCGAGCAGGTCGGCCAGGACCAGCCGCACCCGCTCGGCCACCACGGGGTCCGCGCTGGCCAGCTCCAGGGCCTGGGCCGCCATCTCGCGCACCTTGCGGGTGGGGGTGCCCTCGTTCGCGGCGGTGCGGGCGAGCACGCGCAGGCGGTCGGCGCGCATCGTGTCCGGCGCCACCTCGGTGTCCTTGAGCTGGATCGTGGCGATGGTGTTCCCCGACAGCGTGCCCTCGGCGTCGACCAGGGCCATGCCCAGCACAGCGGCGTCCTTGACCGGGTGCGTGGGGTGGTCGAGCGCCGCCGCCTCGAACCAGCCGCGGGCGACGGCGAGATCGCCGGCCAGCCGCCGCTGCTCGCCGGCCCAGACCTTGGCCCACGGCAGCAGCTCGGCCTGCTCGCCGCCGGCCAGCCGCTCCAGGGCGGCGATGGCGGCCCCGCGGTCCTCTGCGGCCAGGGCCACCGCCTGGGTCACCGGCTCGGGCGCCTCGTCCTGCTGGCCCCGGCGCCCGGCGCCGGTCAGCAGCAGGCCCGCCAGCAGGAGGCCCGGGAGCCGGGCCGAGCGCGCGCCGCCGCGCGTGGGCCGCCTCATGGCGCGCGCCCCTTGAGCTGCGCGTCGTAGGCGCTGCGCCGCGGGTAGGCCGAGGGGCCCAGGCTGCGGCCCAGCTCCGCCAGCAGCCGCCGGTCCTCGGCCGAGAGCGCGCTGGGGACCTCGACGACCACCTTGTAGTGGAGATCCCCGCGCCGG
>JAKLKF010000054.1 GCA_023150805.1 Myxococcota bacterium
GGGTGGCGCGCGTGAGCCCGCGGCGCGCGCCGCGACCGGACCCCACCGACGCCGAGCGCCGCGTGGAGGAGCTGGGGCGCCAGCTCGCCGCCGGTGGCGCGGCGGTCCGCTTCCACCCCACCGTGGCCCATCGCCTGGCCGCCGGGCCCGCCGCCACCGCCTGCCTGGTCGGCGCGGCCGCGACCGCGGTGGGGCTGGCCTTCCCCCTGGTCGGGATCGCGGCCCTGTTGCTCGTGCTGTGGGCGGCGGTCCGCGACGCCGACGGCGGCCGGAGCTGGCTGCGCCGCGCGCTGCCCTCCACCCCGGGCTGGGCGGCCGAGGTCGAGCTCCAGCCGGGCCCGAGCGCGACCCCGACCCTCCTGCTGTGGATCCCGGTCGCGGACCGTGCGCACGGGCGCCTGGGCGCGATGGGCCCCGCCCGCGCCGCGCTGGCCGTCCCCGCAGCGCTGGGCCTGGTCGCCTGCCTGGGCCTGGCGCTGTCGCTGGTCCTGCCCCAGGCCGGGCGAGCCGTCAGCCTGTTCTCCCTCGCCGGGCTCCTGCTCTGCGCGCCCCTCGCCCTGGTCCTGCTGCGCGCCAACCGGCCCCTGGATCCGGCCGTCGACCCGACCGGCTGGCTGCCCGGCCTGGCGCAGCACCTGGCCCGCCAGCCGCTGCCGGGCGTGCGCCTGCTGCTCTGGATCGGCTCCGAGGGCGCCCTGTGGCACGACGATCTGGCCGTGCTCCTGGCCAGCCGGCGCCACCGCTACACGGCCTCCCGGACGCTGCTGGTCGCCGTCCAGCCCGGCCGGGGCCCGCTGTCGGTCGTGGAGCGGGACGGCCTGGTCCACCTGCGGCCCGCCCCCGCCTCGGTGGTCGCCTCCCTGCGCGCGGCCGGGCTCCCCGCGGTCACGGCGCGGACCGCCGCCAGCCGCGCGCGCGCCCTGGGCGTCCGTGCCGTCGGGCTGATCGGCACCGGGGGAGCGGACGGACCGGGGCCCCAGCGCCTCGAGACGGCGCTACGTTGCCTGGCGGACGCGCTCCCGTCGCGCCCCGAGGACCCGCCTTGACCCCCACCTCCTCCCGCGCCGCGCCCCTCGCCCGCGCCGCGCCCCTCGCCCGCGCCGCGCCCCTCGCCCGCGCCACGCCCCTCGCCCGCGCCGCGATCCTGCTGGGGCTGCTCGCGGCGGCTCCCTCCGCCGCGCGGGCCGCGACCCTCGCCGGCACCGTGCGCACCTCGCCCGACGGCGCGCCCGTCGAGGGGGCCTGGGTCGTCGCCTACGACCTGCGCCTGGACTACCAGTACACCCAGACCGAGGCCGACGGGAGCTGGCGGATCGAGGGGCTGCCGGGCGGGGCCTGGCGCCTGCGCGTCCTGGCGCCCGAGGACGACAACCTGGTCAGCCGCTTCCACCCGGCCACCCGCGACTACTGCAGCGCCACCCTGCACCAGGTGGGCGAGGACGACGCCCGGGACGGCCTGGACATCGACCTGGAGGCGGGGGCCGTGCTCACCGGGGCGCTGGTCGACCAGCTCGGGCAGCCGGTGGAGGGCGCCGTCGTGACCGCCCAGGGCGCCGACGAGGTGGTCGCCGGCCAGTCCCGCTCCGCCAACACCGGCGCCGACGGCGCCTTCCGCGTGGTCGGCCTGGACGCGCCGGTAGGCGAGCAGACCGCCTGGGCGCTGCAGGTCTCCGCCGAGGGCTGGCCCGGCCAGTACCTGGGCGACCCGCTGGTCTACGACCTCGACGACGCCGACAGCTTCTCCGCCACCACGGCCCGGGAGACGGCGGTGGGCACCTTCGCCCTGCTCGACGGCGTGGCCCTGGCCGGCGCGGCGCAGGGGCCCCAGGGGCCCGCGGCCGGCGCCACCCTCTACGCCTACTCCGGCGGGCAGATCCTCACGGTCACCACCGGCGAAGACGGCGCCTGGCAGGCCGTGGGCCTCCCGCCGGGCCAGGCGCTGGTCTGGGTGGGCGGCGAGGGGCTGGCCACCACCTACTGGCCCGACGCCGACCGCCCCGGCGACTTCATCGACGCCGGGGAGGAGGGGGCCGTGCTCGACGGGATCGACCTGTTCGCGCCGGCCGAGGCGGTGCTGGAGGTCTCCTTCCCCGGCGCCGGCGAGGGGGTGCGGGCGATGCTCTACAACAGCACCTACACCGTGGGCAAGGGCTCCTCCTCCGGCCCCGACGGGGTGGTGCGCCTCGATGGCCTGCACGGCGGGGACTACACCCTCTTCGCCTGGGGCTACCCGGTCGACCTGGTCAACACCTGGGTCGGCGCCGACGAGGACGGCGAGCCGGCGACCATCGCGGTCCAGGGCGAGCAGGTCAACCCGCTGGAGGTGACGCTGGGACCCGGCGCGCGCCTGACCGGCCGGCTGGTCGACGACGGGGGCGCCCCGGTCTACGGGGCCGCGGTCGCGGTGACCCCTGCCGCCGGCGACACCTGGAGCACCGTCTCCGCCCGCGACGGCAGCTTCACGATCGGCGGCCTGCCGGCGGGCCCCTGGACGGTCCAGGTCAGCTATGGCGCCTACTGCGAGCAGGACCCGGGCTACGTCACCCTGTACTGGCCGGGCGAGCCCGACCCGGCCGCCGCGCAGCCGCTGACCCTGGCCGAGGGGCAGCACCTGCAGGACGTCGAGCTGGTCCTGCCGCGCG
Organism: Myxococcota bacterium; assembly: GCA_023150805.1. Classification (GTDB taxonomy): domain Bacteria; phylum Myxococcota_A; class UBA796; order UBA796; family UBA2385; genus UBA2385. Next base: position 2,643 of record JAKLKF010000054.1, read on the forward strand.
ACGACGACCACGACGGCATGGGCGACGCCTGGGAGGCCGAGGTCGGCCTGGACACCGGCCGGGACGACGCCAGCGAGGACCCCGACGGTGACGGGCTGAGCAACCTCCAGGAGTACCTGGCGGGCACCGACCCGCTGCAGCGGGACGGAGGCCCCGGCTGCGGGTGCGCCGCGCGGCCGGCTGACGGCCGGGGCGCCGGGCTGGCGCTGGTGGGCCTGGCGCTGGGCGCGCCGCTGGTCCGACGCCGGCGCCGGGCGTGAGCGACCTGCCCTCCCCGTCCCCCGCCCCGGAGCGGGGCGGGCGGGGCCGCCGCAGCGCCGTGCTGGGCCTGGTCGTCGGCCTCGTGGCCCTGGCCCTGGCCCTGTGGGGCGTGCCGCTGGCCGAGGTCGGGCAGGCCCTGCGCAACGCCCGCTGGGAGTGGCTGCTGCTGGTCGCGCTGGTCTTCCAGTGGCAGCAGCTCATGCGGGCCTGGCGGCAGACCGTGATCCTGCGGGCCGTGCGCCCGAGGTCGCGCTACCGCACCAACCTGTCGGTGCTCTGCGTCAGCTTCCTGGCGATCAACACGGTGCCCGGCCGCGTGGGCGAGGTGGTGCGGCCGCTGCTGCTCCTGCAGCGGGAGCAGCTCCCGCTGGGGGTCGGTTTCGCCCTGGTCTTCGTCGAGCGGGTGCTCGACCTGTGCGCCACCTTCGCGATGCTCGGCCTGGTGGCCTTCGTCTTCCCCCCTCCCACTCACGTCTTCACCCTCGGCCCGGTCGAGATCGACTGGCTGGCCCTGGCGCGCGGCGCGGCGGCGACCGTGCTGCCGGCCGTCCTGCTGGGCCTGGCGCTGCTGGTCTTCTGGGGCGAGCGCCTGCTGGGGCTGCTGGCGCCGCTCTCGTCCCGCGGACCCGCCGCCTGGCGCCGGCTCTCGCGGCTGGGCCTGTCCTTCGCCGGCACCTTCGTCCAGGGCCTGCAGGCGGTGCGCAGCCCCGCGCGGCTGGCCGCGGTGACCGCCCTGACCGTCGTGACCTGGGCCGTCAGCATCTGGATGTACCCGATGGCCGCCCACGCCTTCGGGATCGGCCCGCTGCTGGGCTACGGCGAGGGCGTGGCGGTGCTGGCGGTCAGCATGCTGGGCGGCATCGCCCCCGCCCCGCCCGGCCAGGCCGGCACCTACGAGGCCTTCGTCCGCGGCGGCCTGGCCCTGCACGGCATCGTCGGCCCGGGTCCCACGCCCCAGGGCATCTCCCCCAGCCTGGACGCCGCGGCGGTGGCCCTGGCCCTGACCATGCACTGGTGGATCATGCTGGTGCAGGCGGCCTCGGCCCTGTACTTCCTGGTGGTCGACCGCCTGGACCTGGGAGACCTGGTGCGCCAGGCCCGGCAGGCGCTCAGGGATCCCTGACCAGCCAGAGCGCCGCGACCGGCAGGCCCCGCTTGTCGAACTTGCTCTGGTAGTTGGTGGTCACGTCGTCCTCCCCCCAGGGCGAGCCCTGGGCGCGGATGTCGTCCACCCGCGCGACGACCCGCAGCGGCAGCCCCTCGATCAGCGCCTCGAAGTCGTCCAGGTTGGGGTGGTAGTCGGACTTGATGCGCATCGAGGCGCCCGGGGCCAGCGCCCGCGCGCACCACTCGGCGAAGGGGCGCAGCAGCAGGCGGTGCTTGGCGTTGCGCCCCTTGGTCCAGGGGTCGGGGTGGTTGACGTAGAGGCCCGCCACCTCGCCCGGCAGGAACAGGTCGTCGAGGTGGTGGGCGTCGTAGCGCAGCACCCGCGCGTTCTCGATCCCCGCGGCGCGCAGCTTCTTCGCGCAGAGCACCACCCGCTTGAAGCGGATCTCGATGCCCAGCCAGTCCCACTCGGGGTGGCGGGCGGCCATGCCCGCCAGGAAGAAGCCGTTGCCCGGCCCGATCTCGACGTGCAGCGGCCGGGCCTCGCCCTCCGCGCGGAAGGCGGCGCCCCAGCGCCCCCGGAAGCCCGGGCCGTCGGCGGCCGGGATGACCTCCGGGCCGAAGCTGCGGTGCAGCTTGAGGTAGGGGTTCAGGTCCGGGTCGCGGTAGTCCTCCTCGGCCCGGGGGTTGAAGGGGCGGCGCACCATGACGCGGGGCGGGCGGGCGCCGGACGGATCCCCCTCCGGCGCCACCTCCGGCTCGGCGACGGGCAGGGCCTGGTGGAACTCCGCGTTCTCCTTCCAGGCCTGGCCGTCCTCGTAGTGCTCCTTCTTCCAGACCGGCACCCGCGCCTTGAGCGCGTCGATGGCCATCCGGCTGGCCTCGTAGGCCTCGCCCCGGTGCGGCGCGCTCACCGCGATCACCACGCTGGCCTCGCCCACCTCCAGGTGGCCCGTGCGGTGGACCATCGCCACCCGCGCGCCGGGGAAGCGCGCGACCAGCTCCTCGCGGATGCGCGCCATCTCCGGCAGCGCCAGCTCGGGGTAGGCCTCGTAGTGCAGCGCCACCACGCGCCGCCCCTCGAAGTGGTCGCGGGTCACGCCGGCGAAGGTGATGATCGCGCCCGCGCCGGGGTGGGCGACGGCGGCCTCGACGGCGCGGGGGTCGATGGGCTGGTCGGTCAGGGCGAGCATCAGCCGCCTCCCAGGGGGGGGATGAAGGCCACCTCCGCGTCGGCCTGCAGCGGGTGGCTGCCGGGCACGTAGCAGTGGTCGACCGCGAAGAGGACCGGCAGGCGTCCGTGCGGGCCCGGGGGGAAGAGGGTGGCGTAGAGCTGGGACACGGTCGTGCCGGCGGCGACGGTCACGACCTCGCTGTCCACGCCGCGGCGCTCTCGCAGCACGGCGAAGTGGCGGAGCGTGATCCGCACCACGGCCGGGGCGGCGTCGGGGGCCAGGGGCATCGGGGGACTCCTGCGAGCGGCCGGGGGGCGCCTCGGGGGCCAGGGCGCCGGTGGATATCCCGTCGACGCGGCTACGATGCCACCGCCCGCGCCGGCGCCCCCCCATCTCCTCCCCCTCCCCCCTCCATGCGCCCTCCCCCTCCCCCCCGCCTCCTGCTCACGCTGCTGCTGATCGCCTGCGGCCCCGAGGAGCCGGTGCTGCAGGGCGTGCCCGCCGAGCCGATGCTGGCCGGACAGCCGGCCGCCGCCGACCTGGCCGGCGGGACCGCCTCGGATCCGACCCGGCCCTACGCGCGCCGCGAGGGCGTGGTGGTGGACGTGCACTACCTGGGCGGCCGCTCCTACACCGAGCACCGGGACGCCCTGGCCGACCAGCTCGGCGCCCTGCGCGAGGTGGTGGACCTGCCGGCCGGCGCGGGCCAGCGCCTGGACTTCGAGCGGGGCACCGCCCAGGTGCTCGACGACCGGATCTACATGCTGCGGGTGCCCCTGCCCGAGCCGATGCGCCGCAGCCAGGCGCTCGAGGTCCTGGGCTTCCCCCCCTACGTCGGCCGCTACGTGACGCTGCACCGGGAGTACCGCCTGAACAACGCCTGGGAGTTCCGCCGCATCCGCCTGCGCCGCGCCTCGGCCGAGGACGAGCTGGTCACCGAGGTCGAGGCCTGGCACCACGTCCCGGGCGAGGTGGTCCCCTGACGCTGGCGATCCCCGGACGCTGACGATCCGTTGACAAGCCCAGGCGCACCTGGGAGGATCAACCCAAGAGCACGGGCGGCGGAGCGAGCCGATGCAACACCAGCACGTCCAGGCCGGGGTCGGCCCCCTGGTCGCCGTCCTGCTCGCGGCCTGCGTGGACACGGGGGTCACCGCGCAGGGCACCGAGCCCGCCGAGCCCGTCGTGGTCGAGGAGCTCTTCGAGCAGGCCCCCCAGCCCAAGGTCGACGTGCTGTGGGTCATCGACAGCACCACGTCGATGGCCGAGGAGCAGGCCGCGCTCGCCGAGGCCTTCGACACCTTCGCCGACGCGCTCGACGAGCTGGACCTGGCCTGGCAGGCCGGGGTCGTCACGGCCGACGTCGGCAGCGACCAGGCCGGCGTGCTGCAGGGCAACCCCTGGATCATCCACCCCGACCTGGACGATCCCTCCGCCGCCTTCGCCCAGGCCGCCGACGTCGGGACCGACCCCCAGGCCACCCAGGCGGGCCTGGGCGCGGCCTGGCTGGCCCTGTCCGAGCCCCTGCGCTCCCAGGACAACCGCGGCTTCCGGCGCGCGGACGCCAGCCTGCACGTCGTCGTGGTCAGCGACGGGGACGACGAGAGCCAGGCGGTGCTGGGCGACGACCCCGCGGGCGCCTTCCTGGACTTCCTGGAGCAGGAGGCCGACAACGGCCTGGAGGCCTCCCTGTCGGCGGTGATCGGCGACGTGCCCGACGGCTGCGGCTCGGCCCAGCCCGGCACGACCTACGCGGCGGTGGCCCAGGCCACCGGCGGCGCCGTCGGCAGCATCTGCGCCGCCTCCTTCGCCCACGTCACCGCCGCCATCGGCAAGGCCAGCATCTCGTGGCCCTCCACCTTCCCGCTGCAGGAGGCGCCCGCCGAGGGCACCGTCGCCGCCTGGATCGACGACGCCCGCGTCGACGCGGCTGACTTCACCGTGCAGCTCGATCCGCCGGCGATCGCCTTCGCCTCCCCCCCGGCCGCGGGCGCGACGATCCGGGTCCGCTACGAGCTGCCCCAGCCCGAAGCCCAGGCCCTGGCGCCGTGACGGGCAGCAGGCCGACCCTGGCCCGGGCGCTGCTCCTGGCCCCCTGGCTGGCGCCGGCTCCCGCCCGCGCCGGCGAGGCCGTGCAGACCTGGGACCTGGAGGCCGACGACGGCGGCTTCACCTCGACCGGCGAGGTGCCGCTGTGGGAGTGGGGAGCGCCCCTGGGCGGCCCCTCCGCCGCACACAGCGGCAGCCGCCTCTGGGGCACGGACCTCGACGACCGGTACCTGCGCGAGAACCGGGTGGAGCTGGCCCTGGCGGCCTTCGACCTGTCCGTCCTCGACGCGCCGACGCTGGTGCTGTGGTCCTGGCTCGACCTGGCGGACGGCGACCTCGCCTTCTTCGAGGTGGACGACGGCGCCGGCTGGCAGCGCGCCGAGCCGGTCTACGGCTACCCGGTCGCGGGCAGCCTGGCCGACGCCGATCTCGCCTGGGCGCCCCTGTACCTGGACCTCTCGGGCCTCGACGACCTCTCCCAGGTCCGCCTGGTCCTGCAGAGCGACGCCGGTCGCGCCTGGGGCTGGTACGTCGACGACGTCGGCGTCCACACCGGGGACGCCGTGCCCCCCCGGATCGACGCGGTGGACGCACCCGAGACCTGGTCCACCTTCGACCAGGGACCCACCATCGTCGCGTCGATCCAGGACGACCAGGCGCTGACCAGCATCTCCGTGGCCTGGTCCACCGACGAGGTGGAGACCACGCTGACCGGCTTCTCGCCCTCCGACGACGGCACCTGGACGGCGACCCTGCCGCCCCTGCCGCCGGGCACGGTGTCCTGGACCGTCCAGGCCAGCGACGGCGAGAACCTGTCGACCTGGCCCCCCAGCGGCGAGGCGCAGACCCGGATCCTGCTGCCGGCGCCCGGCGACCTGGCGGGCCCCGCGGGCCGCCACTGGGGGACGACCATCCCGCTGACCTGGACCGCTCCCGAGGCCGAGGACGCCGTCCTTGGCTACCGGGTCTACCGCGACGGCGCGCTGGTGGCCGAGCCGCTGTCGACCGCGGCCGAGGTCCCGGCCGCGGGCCCGGTCGACAGCCTGGAGGTCACGGCCCTGTTCCGCACGGGCATCGGCGACTTCGAGGGGGACCCGGCCGGGCCCCTGCAGGTCGAGGTGGCCGTGCCGGCGGTGTCCGGCCTGGAGCCCGCCGAGGCCTGGCCCCAGGACCGCCTGCGGATCGCGCTCAGCGGCCAGAACCTGCTGCTGGACGGCGCCACCCTGCAGCCCGAGCACCTGGACCTGGGCGAGGGCGTGCAGGTGGAGGCGGTGGAGGTCGAGCACGTCGACCGGGCCGTGTTCACGGTCGCGGTGGACCCTGCCGCCGCCCCCGGCGCCCGCGACGCCACCCTGGAGGTCGAGGGCCTGCCGCTGACGCTGGCGGCCGCGTTCACGGTGCGCAGCGACGAGGACCGCCCCGCCATCACGCAGATCAGCCCCGACGCGCTGGAGCAGGGCGAGCGGGCGACCTTGACCCTCTCGCTGAGCAGCGCCCCGGCGGCGACGCCGGTGGTCGACCTGGGCGAGGAGCTGGTGATCGAGGCCGTGCAGGTGGACGGCGCGCAGCTGAAGGTCCAGGTCGCCGTCGGCAACGGCGCGCCGGTGGGCCTGCGAGACGTGACCGTGGACGACGGGGTGCGGATCCTGACCCTGGAGGACGGCTTCCGGGTCTGGTCGCGGACGGTCACGGTGGCCCCGGACTGCGCCTGCGCGGGGGCGCCGCCCGCCGGCCCGGCCGGGTCGCTGCTGGCGCTGCTGGCCGGCCTGTCCTGGCGCCGACGTCGCTCGGCCCGGAACCCGAGCGATTGCGCCCCCCCCTCGCTGTGATACCCCCCAACCTGAGCGCCGGGAGCCGGGGTACCGCCTGCTCAGCCCCTGCCGGTTGAGCGGACTCCAAGCGCCGACGCCATCCATCCACGCCGAACGGGAGACCCGACCATGCCCGACCTCAAGGGAACGAAGACCCACGAGAACCTCAAGGCCGCCTTCGCCGGCGAGTCCCAGGCCAACCGCCGCTACCTGTACTTCGCAAAGGTCGCCGACATCGAGGGCTACCCCGAGGTGGCGGGCCTGTTCCGCGACACCGCCGAGGGCGAGACCGGCCACGCGCACGGCCACCTGGACTTCCTCAAGCAGGTGGGCGACCCCGCCACCGGCCTGCCGATCGGCGCGACCGAGGACAACCTCAAGGCCGCCGTCGCCGGCGAGACCTACGAGTACACCGACATGTACCCGGGCATGGCCAAGACCGCGCGCGACGAGGGCTTCCCCGAGATCGCCACCTGGTTCGAGACCCTGGCCAAGGCCGAGAAGTCGCACGCCGGCAAGTTCGCGGCGGGCCTCAGCTCCATCGACTGACGGGCGCCCACCTCGCCCCGCCCGCGGGGTGAGGTCGTCGCTCCCTCGCGGGCCCGCTCTCTGCTCTCCAGGGGGCGGGCCCGCGTCGTCCGGACCCGCACCGAACACGAGACCGCCATGGCCGTGCACCTTCCCTCGCCGCGCGAGGACCTGTACTGGGACCGCGACGCGCTCACCGCCGAGGAGAAGCGCGTCTTCGAGATCTGCAACGGCTGCCGGCTGTGCTTCAACCTCTGCCCCAGCTTCCCCGCCCTGTTCCAGGCGGTGGACGCGCTGGACGTCGACGCGGGCCCCGCCGATCCCGCGCGCAGCATCGCCGTCGACGCGCACGGCAACCACGCCGCCATGGCCGAGGACGCCCACGCCGCGACCCCGCGGCAGGACGTGATGGGCCAGCTCGAGGCGCTCCAAAAGCTGCCGCTGTCGGTGCACGAGCGGGTGGTCGACCTCTGCTACCAGTGCAAGCTCTGCGACCCGATCTGCCCCTACACGCCGCCGCACGAGTTCGCCGTCGACTTCCCGCGGCTGATGCTGCGCCACAAGGCGGTCGACGCCCGGCAGCACGGGGTGCCGCTGCAGGACCGGGTGCTGGGCAACCCGGACCTGGTCGGCCGCCTGGGAACGACCCTGCCGCTCGTCGCCAACGCCGGCGCCGCGGTGCGGCTGAACCGGGTGATGATGGAGGCCACGGTCGGCATCCACCGCGACCGGCAGCTGCCCCGCTTCGCCAGCCAGACCTTCCAGGAGTGGTACGGCCCGGGGCACCGCAAGCTGCCGCCGCCCGACCAGGTCTCGGGCCGCAAGGTGGTGCTGTTCTACACCTGCAGCGTGCAGTGGAACGAGCCCCAGGTGGGGCGCGCCGCGGTCGAGGTGCTGGAGCACAGCGGCGTGACCGTCTACGCGCCGGAGCTCAAGTGCTGCGGCATGCCGGCGCTCGACGGCGGCGACGTGCCCCGCGCCACCGCCTGGGCCGCCCACAACGTGCAGGTCCTGCTGCCCTTCGTGCAGGCCGGCTGCCAGGTCGTCTGCCCCGGGCCCACCTGCTCCTACATGCTCAAGCACGAGTGGAAGGAGTACCTGGGCACCGAGCAGGCCCAGCAGGTCGCCGCCGCCTCCTTCGACCTGATGGAGTACCTGCACGGCATGCGCAAGGAGGGGGCGCTGGTCGAGGACTACGTCCAGGAGGTGGGCGAGATCGGCTACCACGTGCCCTGCCACCTCAAGATCCAGAAGATCGGCTTCCGCAGCCGCGACGTGCTCAAGAAGCTGCCGGGGGCCAAGGTCAAGCTGGTCGACAAGTGCTCGTGCATGGACGGCACCTGGGGCATGAAGAAGGAGTACTACGACCTCAGCAAGCAGTGGGCCAAGCCCATGCTGGAGCAGATGCCCCAGGATGCGGCCGCCACCCTGTCCAGCGACTGCCTGATCGCCAAGCTGCAGATCGAGGAGGGCACGGGCAAGCCCGTGCAGCACCCGATCGAGATCGTCTGGAAGGCGCTGGGCGGCGAGGCCCTGGCCGGTCGCACGGCCGCCGCCGGCCCGGCCCCCGCCAAGGAGACCGAGTGAGCCCCCTGACCCGCGCCGACATCCTCCCCGTCGACCGCTTCCAGCAGGTCCGCCAGCAGCACCTGGCCGAGGTCCTGGCCCACCAGGCCGTGCGCCGGGTCCCGCTGGGCCCGAACATGACCCTGCTCTTCGAGAACCGCACCACCATGCGGTGGCAGATCCACGAGATGTGCCGGGTCGAGGGGCTGCACGGCGACAAGGTCGACCACGAGCTGGCCACCTACAACGCGCTGCTGCCGGGCCCCGACGAGCTGAGCGCCACGCTGCTGGTCGAGTACGAGGACGCCGCCGAGCGCGACGGGGCCCTGCGCCGCCTGGTCGGCCTGGACCGGCACCTGTGGCTGGCGCTGGGGGACCGGCGCCTGCCCGCGCGCTTCGACCGGGAGCAGTTCAACGAGGAGCGGATCTCCTCGGTCCAGTTCGTGCGGCTGCCGCTGGACCCGGCGGCCCGGGCCGCCCTGGCCGACCTGTCGCAGCCGGCGCGGCTGGTGGTCGACCACGCCGCCTACCGCGCCACGACCGACCTCTCCCGCGCCACGCGGGGCGCCCTCCTCGACGACCTGGACGAGGCCGCGCGGGCCTGACCCGCCCGCCGGCCCCTGCCCTCCCTTCCCCTCCCCCCCGCCCCAACCCTGGAGACCCCGATGTCCCTGCTCGGCAAGACCGCCCCCGACTTCACCCTGTTCGACACCGCCAAGCAGCCGGTGCAGCTCTCGGCCCTGCGCGGCAAGCAGGTGGTCGTCGCCTTCTTCCCCGCCGCCTTCACCGGCGTCTGCACCAAGGAGCTCTGCACCTTCCAGGACTCCCTGGCCGCGCTCAACGACGCCAACGCCACCGTGCTGGGCGTCAGCGTGGACGCGCCCTTCTCCAACGCCGCCTTCGCCAAGCAGAACGCCCTCTCCTTCCCGGTGCTCTCCGACTACGCCCGGGAGGCCACCGAGGCCTATGGCGTGGCGCTGCGCGACTTCGCCGGCATGAAGGGCTACACCGCCGCCCAGCGCTCGGTCTTCGTCGTCGGGGCCGACGGCGTCGTCAAGTACGAGTGGATCGCCCCCAACCCCGGGGTCGAGCCCGACTACGCCGCCGTCAAGGCCTCGCTCTGATCCCTCCGTCCCCCTCTCCCTCCCCCGCCGACCCAGGAGCCACCATGGCCTTCGAGCTTCCCGCCCTCCCCTACGCCAGCGACGCGCTGCAGCCGCACATCTCGGCCGAGACCCTGGCCTTCCACCACGGCAAGCACCACAACGCCTACGTCACCAACCTCAACAACCTGGTGGCGGCCAACCCGGCCCTGCAGGGGCTCAGCCTGGAGGAGATCATCCGGACCTCGTCGGGCGGCGTGTTCAACAACGCGGCCCAGGTCTGGAACCACACCTTCTACTGGCACAGCATGAGCCCCTCGGGCGGTGGCGCGCCCACCGGCGCCCTGGCCGCGGCCATCGACGCGGCCTGGGGCTCCTTCGACGAGTTCAAGGCGAAGTTCAGCGCCGCCGCGGTGGGCCAGTTCGGATCGGGCTGGGCCTGGCTGGTGGCCGACGCCGCGGGCAAGCTCTCCATCCGCACGACGGGCAACGCCGAGACCCCGCTCACCGACGCCAGCGTGCGGGCGATCCTGACCTGCGACGTGTGGGAGCACGCCTACTACGTCGACTACCGCAACGCGCGCCCCAACTACGTCGCCGCGTGGTGGAACCTGGTCAACTGGGACTTCGCCAACCGCAACTACGCCGGCTGAGGCCTTGGCCGACCCCGGTGCCCACCGTGGTGCCGGGGTCGTCGCCTGCCCGCGCGCTCAGGCGCCGGGGAAGGTGGTCAGCAGCCACCAGCCGCCGACGCCGACGGTGAACAGCGAGGCGGCCAGGACCAGGCCCCGCAGGGCGGCCCGGCCGGCCCGGCGCGCCAGCTCCCCCAAGACCAGCCCGAACAGGGCCATGCTGCCCACCGCGGCCACCAGGTAGGCCGCCAGGTAGACCGCCGACTCGGCGGGCGGCAGCGCCAGGGCGGGCACCACGCCCAGCAGGTGGCCCATGCCCGCCGCGCCGTGGAACAGGCCCACCCCGAAGGCGGCGTGGCTGTGGCCCTGGTGCGCCTGCAGGTCGTGGGCATGGGCGCCCAGGTGCACGTGGGGGTGGGCGTGATCGGCGCTGGCCGCAGGTCCGGCGCCCGCGGGGTCGTGGGCGTGGCCGTGGTCGTGGATCTGCATGCCCAGCGCGCCGCGCAGGCTCCACAGCCCCAGGCCCACCAGCAGGAAGCCCACCGAGAACTCGCTCCAGCCCGAGAGCGCGTGCACGTCCACGGCCTCGCGGGCCAGCATGCCCAGGCCACCGAGCAGGACGACGCCCAGGCCGTGGCCCAGGCCCCAGGCGGCGCCGGTCCGGGCCGCCGCGCGGCGATCCCGCAGCGCCAGCGGCGCCACCGCGGCGAGGTGGTCCGGCCCGGTGACGACGTGCACCGACCCGGCGGCCAGGCCGCTCAGCAGCGGGATCAACACGGGACCTCCATCGGCGCGGCCTATCGCGCCAGCAGCCGCTCTTCGACCAGGTCGGCGACCCGCGCGGCCGTGTCCAGGCGGGCCTGGCCCCGCGCGGCCTGCCCCATGCGCTCCAGCAGCGGCCGGTCACCCAGCAGGGCGCCCAGGCGGGCGACGACGGCCGGCACGTCCAGCCCCTGCTCGACCACCACCTCGGCGGCGCCCACCGCCTCCAGGCCGCGGGCGTTGGCCTCCTGGTGGTTGTCGGTGACGTTGGGGCTGGGGACCAGGACCGAGGGCTTGCCGACCGCGCACAGCTCGGCCAGGGTCGACGATCCGGCCCGGCACAGCACCAGGTCGGCGGCGGCGTAGGCGTCGGCCATCTTGTCCTCGTAGTCGACCAGGGCCAGGCCCGCGGGCAGCGGCTGCAGGCGGGCCGCCACCTCGGCGTGGTAGGTCGGGCCGGTCACGAAGACGAGCTGCCAGGCGCGGGCGGCGCGGGCGGCCGCCTCGCCCAGCTCGTTGATCCGGGCCGCCCCCAGCGAGCCGCCCACGACCAGCAGCACCGGCAGGTCTTCCCGCAGGCCGTAGCGGGCCCGCGCGCGCTGCCGATCGCCCTCCAGCACCCGCGGGTTCACCGGGCAGCCCACCACCTCCTTGGGCACCGACGCCGGCAGGCGCTCGGCGGTCGCGGCGTAGGTGAGCAGCACCAGGTCCGCGACCCGCGCGCACAGGCGGTTGGCCAGGCCGGGGGTGACGTTGGCCTCGTGGATGGCCGAGGGCAGCCCCAGCGAGGCGGCCGCCAGCACGGTGGGCGCCATCACGTAGCCGCCGACCCCCAGCACCGCGTCGACCTCCAGCCGGCGGAGCAGCGCGCGGGCCTGGCTGGTGGCCTCGGCCAGCCCGCGCGCGAAGCCCACCTTGCTGGCGACGCCCGCGCGCGGGAACTGGACGGCCGGCACGGCGTGGAAGGGGAAGTCGCGGTCGGGGGCCACGCGCCCCTCGAGCCGGCGCGCCTCGCCCAGGTAGAGGACGCGGTGGCCGCGGCGGCGCAGCTCCTCGCCCATGGCGATCGCCGGGTAGACGTGGCCGCCGGTCCCTCCGCCGGCCAGCGCGATGGTGGCGGGGGCAGGACCAGCGGCGGGCATCGCACCTCCAGGCGGCCCTGGCCTAGCACGCCGCGCCACCGCCGGCTGGCCCCTGCCCTACCTGCCCGCCCCCCAGCGCGATACCCTGCCCCCTCGCACCCCAAGGCACATGAAGAGCTACACGCGCGGTATCTGGCTCTGGGTCTTCCTGGCCCTGGTGATCCTCCTCGCCTTCGCGGTGGTGGGGCAGGAGGGTCGCAGCCGCCCGCAGGAGCTGCGCTTCCCCCAGCTCATCGAGCAGGTGCAGCAGGGCCGCGTGCAGGAGGTGACCCTGCGCGGCCAGCAGGTCACCGGCACCCTCACCGACGGCACGCGCTTCAAGGCCATCGGCCCGGCCGGCGACAGCGACTACCTGCTGCGCGCACTGGACCAGGCCAAGGTGGTCCCCGACTTCGAGCGCGAGGGCGGCAGCGGGCTGCTCGCCCTGCTGACCACCATGCTGCCGGTGGTCCTGCTCTTCGTGCTGTTCCTGTTCTTCATGCGCCAGATGCAGGCCAGCGGCGGGCGCGCGATGAGCTTCGGCAAGTCGCGGGCGCGCCTGCTGTCGGAGAGCGGCCGGCGGGCCACCTTCGAGGACGTCGCCGGCTGCGACGAGGCCAAGGAGGAGCTGGTCGAGATCATCCAGTTCCTCAAGGACCCGCGCCGCTTCACGCGCCTGGGCGGGCGCATCCCCAAGGGTGTGCTGCTGATGGGGCCCCCGGGCACCGGCAAGACCCTGCTGGCCCGCGCCGTCGCCGGCGAAGCGGGGGTGCCCTTCTTCAGCATCTCGGGCAGCGACTTCGTCGAGATGTTCGTCGGCGTGGGTGCAAGCCGGGTCCGCGACCTGTTCGAGCAGGGCAAGAAGAACGCCCCCTGCATCATCTTCGTCGACGAGATCGACGCCGTCGGCCGCCACCGAGGCGCGGGCACCGGCGGCGGCCACGACGAGCGCGAGCAGACGCTCAACCAGCTGCTGGTCGAGATGGACGGCTTCGAGTCCAACGAGGGCGTCATCCTGATGGCGGCGACCAACCGGCCCGACGTGCTGGACCCGGCCCTGCTGCGCCCGGGGCGCTTCGACCGCCGCGTGGTGGTCAGCAACCCCGACCTGAAGGGGCGCCTGGGCATCTTGACCGTGCACACCCGCCGCACCCCGCTGGGCGCCGACGTCGACCTGGAGGTGCTGGCCAAGGCCACCTCCGGCCTGTCCGGCGCCGACCTGGAGAACCTGGTCAACGAGGCGGCCCTGCTGGCCGCGCGCAAGGAGCGGACCTCGCTGCACATGGCCGACTTCGAGGCGGCGCGGGACAAGATCGCGATGGGGGTCGAGCGCCGCAGCATGGTGATCCCCGAGAAGGAGCGGCGCCGCACCGCCTTCCACGAGGCCGGTCACGCCATCGTCGCCCGCCTGCTGCCCGAGAGCGACACCGTGCACAAGGTCACGATCGTGCCCCGCGGGCGCGCGCTGGGCGTGACCTGGATGCTGCCGGACGAGGACCGCCTGGGCGCGACCCTGCGCGAGCTGGAGACCCGCCTGGCGATCTTCATGGGGGGCCGCGCGGCCGAGCTGCTCGTGCTCGGGGAGATCTCGACCGGCGCCAGCAACGACCTGGCGCAGGCCACGCGCATGGCCCGCGCGATGGTCACCCAGTACGGCATGAGCCGGGCGCTGGGGCCGATGACCACCGACACCGGCGGCGAGGTCTTCCTGGGCCGCGACTTCGGCCGCGTGCACGAGCACTCCGAGGAGACGGCCCGCCAGGTGGACGCCGAGGTGCACCGCCTGCTGCTGGCGGCCGACCGGCTGGCGACCGCCACCCTGCAGGCCAACCTGCACATCCTCGAGGATCTCGCGCAGCGCCTGCTCGAGACCGAGACGGTGGAGGGCGCCGAGCTGGAGTCCATCATCCAACGCCTGGTCCCCGTGGCGCCGGGGCCGCAGCCCACGCCGGCATGAACGCCCCGCTGCCACCGCCCCCGGCGCTCCGCGGGCGACCGCTGGTGGTCGGCATCCTCAACGTGACGCCGGACTCCTTCCACGACGGCGGGCAGCACGAGGCGCTCGACCGGGCCCTGGCCCAGGCCGCCGCCATGGCGCAGGCCGGCGCGGACTGGATCGACGTCGGAGGCGAGTCCACGCGACCGGGGGCCGCGGCCGTCGACGCCGAGCTGGAGCTGCGGCGGATCCTGCCGGTCATCCGCGCCCTGGCGAGCGGCCCCCTGCCCGTCTCCGTCGACACCTCCAAGGCCGCCGTGGCCGCCGCAGCGCTGCGGGCGGGCGCCTGCATCGTCAACGACGTGACCGGCCTCGCCGATCCCGAGATGGCAGCCGTGACGGCCGACGCCCAGGCGACCGTCGTCATGCACATGCGGGGCGACCCGGCCACGATGCGGGACCTGACGGACTACGACGACCTGGTCGCCGAGGTGCGGGACCACCTGCTGGCGCGCGCGGGCCGGGCCCGGAGCCCCCAGGTCTGGATCGACCCCGGCCTGGGCTTCGCCAAGACGGCGGCGCAGAGCCTGTCGCTGCTGGCCCACCTCGACGCCCTGGTGGCGACCGGCCTGCCCGTGCTGGTGGGCGCCAGCCGCAAGTCCTTCATCGGCGCCACCCTGGGCCAGCCGGCCAGCGCCGACCGGCTCCCCGGCTCGCTCGCCGCGGCCGCCGCCGCCTGGCAGCGCGGCGCCCGCGCCCTGCGTGTGCACGACGTCGCCCCCACCCGCCAGCTCCTCGACCTGCTCGCCGCCGTGGAGGCAGCGTGAGCGGCCCTGGCCGGAGGGGGGGAGACAGCCCGTGAGCCTGTACTGGCTGTGGGACGTCCTCGGGTGGGCCGATGTCCTCGACATCGCGCTGATGGCCTTCCTGATCTACCGGGCCATCGAGATCATGCGCGGCACCCGGGCCTTCCAGAGCGTGGTCGGCCTGGCCGCCGTGATGCTGCTGTACCTGGCCAGCGAGAAGCTCGGCCTGCTCACCATCCGCTGGCTGCTCGACAAGTTCTTCGTCTACATCGTCCTGACCGTCATCATCCTCTTCCAGCGCGACATCCGCCTGGGCCTGGCGCGCGCCGGCGGGCGCCTCTTCCCGCGCCTGTCCACCGCCACCGACCTGTCGATGCTGGAGGACCTGGTCAAGGCCAGCTTCTCGCTCGCCAGCCGCCGGATCGGCGCCCTGATCGTCATCGAGCGTGCGGCCAGCCTGGACGACTGGGTCGAGCCCGCGACGCGGCTGGACGCGCGCATCAGCCAGGAGCTGCTGCTGGCGCTCTTCCACCCGACCAGCCCGCTGCACGACGGCGCCATCGTCGTCCAGAAGGGCCGCCTGGCCGCCGCCCAGGTCTACCTGCCGCTGACCCAGTCCAAGGAGGTCAGCCGGATGCTCGGCACCCGCCACCGCGCCGCCCTGGGTCTCACCGAGGAGACCGACGCCGTGGTCGTCATCGTCAGCGAGGAGCGCGGGACGGTCTCCATCGTGCAGGAGGGCCGCATCACGCCCTGCCGCGACGCCAACGAGCTGCGCAGCCGCCTGCAGGGCATCCTCCAGCCGGGCCGCGCCGACCGGACGCCCGCCCCCGCCAAGGCCGGGAGCTGAGATGGCCACCCGCCCTCCCCTGCTCGCCCGCCTGGCCGGCCGCCTCACGGAGAACCTGCCCTGGCGCATCCTCTCGCTCACGCTGGCGGTGGCGATGTGGGCCTGGGTGCAGTCCGGCGAGGTGGTCGACGCACGCACCCGCGCGCGCGTGCGCTACGTCTGGCCCGAGGGCCTGGTGCGCGCCCGGCAGGTCCCCAAGACCCTGGTCGTCACCATCCGCGGCCCGCAGGGCGTCGTGCGGCAGGCCGACCGGGAGGACGTCGAGGTGGTGGTCGACCTGTCGGAGGCCGAGCAGGGCACCATCCCGGTGGACTTCACCGCGCTGGAGCTGCGCGGCCTGCCGACGGGGGTCGAGGTGGTGCAGGTCTCGCCCCCCGCGGTCGACGTGGAGCTCGACCGCGCGCTCAGCCGCGAGGTCGAGGTCCGCCCGACCCTGATCGGCGAGCCCGCGCCAGGCTGGGTCGTGGCCTCGGTCACGGTCGAGCCGGCCTCGGTGCAGCTCACCGGCCCCCGCGGCACGATGAAGGACGTCGCGCTGGTGGCCACCGACGTCATCGACCTGTCGGGCGTGCGCAGCGACCTGGTGGTCGACACGGCCCTGGCCATCACCGAGCGGGTCGTCGGGCTGGCGCCGGGCGCGCCCGGCCGGGTGAAGGTCACCATCGACCTCGACGCGGTCCTGGTCGAGCGCACCTTCGAGGAGGCGCCGGTCGAGGTCGCCGGCCGCGGCTGGGTCGCCCGCCCCTCCACGGCGCGGGTCGTGCTCAGCGGGCCCCAGGCCGAGGTCGCGGCCATCGAGCCCGACGAGGTGCGGGTCCTGCTGCGCGCGCCCGAGGTGGCGGACGGCGCGCGGGCGCCCGACCTGAGCTGGCGCAAGGACGACGAGTCCGGCGCCATCCAGGTCGAGCTGGACGGCCCCCGCCCCGAGGTGGAGATCGAGCGCGTCGAGCCCCGCCGCTTCTCCCTGGAGCGTGAACCGTGAGCGACGAGCCGATCCGCTTCGGCACCGACGGCGTGCGCGGCCCCGCCGGCCGCTTCCCCATCGACGAGGAGGGCGCGCGGCGGCTGGGCCGGGCCGTCGCGAGCTGGGCGCGCCCGGTCCATGGCGGCCCCCCGCGCGTCGTGGTCGGCGGCGACCCGCGGCAGAGCAGCCCGGCGCTGATCCAGGCGGTCGCCCGCGGGCTGGCCGAGGGCGGCGCCTTCGCCTTCACGGGCGGGGTGATGCCGACCGCCGCCGTCTCCTGCGCCGTGGTCGCGGCGGGCGCCGACGCCGGCGTCATCGTCACGGCCAGCCACAACCCGGCCGCCGACAACGGCCTGAAGGTGGTCGACCGCGACGGCGGCAAGCGCTTCGACCCCGCCCCGCTCGAGGCCCTGCTCAACGGGTCGCCCGCCGCCGCCCCCGGCGGTCGGATCGAGCCCCTGCCCGACCCGCTGGGCCCCTGGCGGGCGGCGATGCCCCGGCTGGAGCTGTCGGGCCTGTCCGTGCTGCTGGACAGCGCCCACGGCGCGGCGGCCGGGGTCGCGCCCGACCTGCTCGCGGCCATGGGCGCCCGCGTCCTGCGCCGCGGCGACGCCCCCGACGGCCGCAACATCAACGACGGGGTCGGCGCCCTGCACCCCCCCGCCGACCTGCAGGGCTGCGACCTGGCGATCTGCCTGGACGGCGACGGCGACCGCCTGGCGCTGGTCCTGCCCCAGGTCGGCCTGCTCGACGGCGACGACCTGCTGTGGCTGCTCGACGACGGCGGCCCGGTGGTCGGCACCGTGATGAGCAACGGCGGCCTGGAGCAGGCCCTGGGCGGCCGCCTGCACCGCACCCCGGTCGGCGACCGCTTCGTCGCCCAGGCCATGGCCGCGCTGGACGCGGGCATCGGCGGTGAGCCCAGCGGCCACATGCTGCTGCGCGGCGGTCCCCCCACCTCCTGCGGCCTGTACACCGCGCTCGCGGTGCTGGCGCGACACGCTGGCCCCGACGGCCGTCCCCGCCTCCCGCTGCCCACCGGCGGGTGGCGCCGCTGGGCCCAGGCCCGCCGCGACGTGCGCACCTCCCGCACGCCCGACGGCCTGCGCTCCCCACCGCAGGCCCAGGCCCTGGGGCTGCGCGTGCTCGTGCGGCGCTCGGGCACCGAGCCCCTCGTCCGGGTGATGGTGGAGGGGCAGGACCCCACCCTCGCCCAGGTCTGGGCCGACCGCATCGCCGCCGAGCTGCAGCCCTGACCTCCTCCCCCGCTGGAGCGCCCATGACCCCCTCCTCCTCCACCGTGCTGCGCCGCCTGGGCGTCAACATCGACCACGTCGCCACGCTGCGGCAGGCCCGGCGCGAGCGCTACCCCGACCCGGTGGCCGCCGCGATGGCCGCCGAGCTGGCCGGCGCCGACCAGGTCACCTGCCACCTGCGGGGCGACCGCCGCCACATCCAGGACGCCGACCTGCCGCGGCTGCGAGACGGCGTCCAGACCCTGCTCAACGTCGAGCTGGCCTGCACCGAGGAGATGGTGCAGATCGCGCGGCGGGAGCTGGGGCGACGGCAGGGCGACCCGCGCACCCACCGGGTCACCCTGGTGGCCGAGCGCCCCGACGAGATCACGACCGAGGGCGGGCTGGACGTCGTGGCAAACGGACCGCTCGTCCGCGCCACCGTCGAGCGGCTGGGCGCGGCGGGCATCGCCGTGAGCCTGTTCATCGACCCCGACGACGCCCAGGTCGACGCCGCCGCCGGCCTGCGCGGGCTGGGCGTGGACATGGTGGAGCTGAACACCGCCCGCTACGCCGAGCGGCACCGGGGAGAGCTCCTGCGCCTGCAGCACGCCGCGCGCCGGGCCGCCGCGGCAGGCCTGGAGGTCGCCGCCGGCCACGGCCTGACTCACCACAACCTGCCGGCGATGGTCGCCCAGGTCCCCGAGGTGGTCGAGTACAACATCGGCCACAGCATCATCGCCCGGGCCGTGTTCACCGGCCTGGACACCGCGGTGCGCGACCTGCTGGCCATCATCCGCCACCCCGGGGGCCGGGGGTGATCCCCGTCGCGGGGGCCGCCCGCACCCGCGCGCTGGACCAGGCGGTGATCGACGGCCTGGGGATCCCGGGCCGGGTGCTGATGGAGGTGGCCGGGCGCGGGGTGGCCGAGCAGGTGCACGCGCGCTGGCCGGGCGCGGCCGTGGCCGTCCTGTGCGGGCCCGGCAACAACGGCGGGGACGGCTTCGTCATCGCGCGGTGGCTGCACCTGTGGGGCCACCCGGTGCGGGTCTGGGCGCCCCGGCCCTCGACCACCGACGAGGCGCGAGAGAACCGCGCCCTGGCCCAGGGGCTGGTCCCCTTCCAGGATCTGGACGAGGCGCTGCAGGGCGCCGCGGTCGTGGTGGACGCGATGCTGGGCACGGGCCAGCAGCAGGCGCCGCGGGGCTGGGCCGAGCAGGGCCTGCGCGCGCTGGGCAGGGCGCCGGCGCGCGTCGCGGTCGACGTGCCGACCGGCCTGTGCGCCGACACCGGCCGGCCCCTGCACCCCGACCTGCCCGCCTTCGACCTGACCGTCGCCCTGGGGCGCCACAAGCCCGGCCTGTGGTGCGCGCCGGGCCTGCACCTGCGCGGCGAGCTGCACCTGGTGGACATCGGGCTCGACCTGGGGGCCCGGGTCGACCCCACCCTGTCGACCCCCGACGCCTGGCTGCTGGAGGCCCCCGACGTCGTGGCCTGGGCGCCAGCCGAGCGCCCCGACGCGGCCAAGTGGCACCGCGGCCACGTCGCGATCCGGGGGGGCGGGGGCGCCGCCGTGCTGGCCGCCCACGGCGCCTTCCGCGCCGGCGCCGGGCTGGTGACGCTGCTGGCCCCGCGCGACCGCTGGCCCTCCCTGCACGGCCTGTGGCCCGAGGTCATCCTGGCGGAGCCCCAGGCCCTGGACCCGCGGCGGCACGACGCCCTGGTGCTGGGACCCGGCCTGGGCACCGACGCCGGCGAGGAGGTTGCCGCCCTCTGGCAGGGCTTCCCCGGGCCGGTGCTCGCCGACGCCGACGCGCTCACCGTCCTGGCCCGCGACGGCCTGCGGGCGCCGGCCGACCGGGTGCGGGCCCTGACCCCGCACGCCGCCGAGGCCGCACGGCTGCTGGCCTGCACGCCCGCCGAGGTCGACGCCGACCGCCTGCGCGCCGTCGGGTCGCTGCGCGCCTGGGGCACGCCGCTGCTCAAGGGGCCCGGCACGCTGATCGGCGCCACGGACGCCCCGTGGATCGTGCCCACCGGCACCGTGGCCCTGGCCACCGCCGGCACCGGCGACGTGCTGGCCGGCCTGGCCGGCGGCTACCTCGCCCGCGGGCTGCCGCCGGAGCGCGCCCTAGCCCTGGCGGCCTGGCGCCACGGCCTGGCCGGCCAGCGGATGCCGGCAGGGGGGACCGCCAGCGACCTGGTGCAGGCGCTGCGGACCTGATCCGCGCCACCCGGCGGGTCGTCCCTGCCCGCGACCGGTTGCCCCAGGCCGAACCCATGGCGCGGCCCGAGGGCCGGATAGCCGCGAGCCATGCCGCACCTCTCCCCCCTCCTGCTCTCCGTCCTGGGCGTCGGCCTGGGCGGCGGCGCCGGCTTCGCCTGGTACCGCCTGGTCGGCTGCCGCACCGGCGCCTGCCCGCTGATGTCGACCTGGTGGTCCGCCACCCTGCTGGGCGCGATCTTCGGGCTGGCGATGGCCAACCGCTGAGCGGCGGGACGCGGGGCCGGGGCACGGGGCGCGGTCGGGGCCGCGCGCCGCGACGTCGCGCCCCGCTGCGGGGGCGGCGCGCTCGTGCGACATTGGCCGGCCCGCAGGAGTCCCCATGTTCGCCACCCACGCCGAGGCCCTCCGCCACCTGGAGCAGCACCAGGTCGAGCTGATCGACTTCCTCTACGTCGACCTGTTCGGCGGGCTGCACGCCCTGACGCTGCCGCGCGCCTACATCTCCGAGCGCACCTTCGTCGAGGGGGTCGGCGTCGACGGCTCCTCCATCCCCGGCATGGGCAGCCTGGAGTCCGGGGACCGCAGCGTCCTGCCCGACCCGGCCAGCTTCTTCCGCTACGACCGCGGCCCGCACCGCAAGCTGGCCGTGCTGTGCGACATCGTCGAGGCCGACACGAAGGCGCCCGCCCGCGCCTGTCCCCGGTCGCTGGCGCGGCGCGCCGAGCGCCTGCTCTCGGCGCTGGGCATCGCCAGCCGCTCGCAGTGGGGGCCCGAGCTGGAGTACTACGTCTTCGACAAGGTCGAGGTGCACGACCGGCCCGAGCACACGGGCTACCGCATCGAGAGCGCCGAGGCCGGCTGGGGCGAGGGGGGCACCGGACCGACCCTGCGCCACCAGGGCGGCTACCACGTGGTGCCGCCCGAGGACCGCCTGCTGGCCCTGCGCGACGCCACGGTGCGGCGCATGGAGGAGGCGGGGATCCCCGTGGCCCTGCACCACCACGAGGTCGGCGCCGCGGGCCAGGTCGAGATCGAGATCGGCTTCGACGGCCTGCTGGCCTCGGCCGACCACGTGACCAAGGGCAAGTTCCTGGCCCGGCTGTGCGCGGCGGAGGCCGGCCTGCGCGCCACCTTCATGCCCAAGCCGCTGTACGGGCACGCCGGCACCGGCATGCACTTCCACCAGCACCTCTTCGACGGCGAGAAGCCGCTGTTCTACGAGCAGGGCGGCTACGCCGACCTCTCGCCGCTGGCCCTGGCCTACACCGCCGGCCTGCTGGACAACGGCGACGCGCTGCTGGCGCTGACCAACCCCAGCACCAACTCCTACCGGCGGCTGGTGCCGGGCTTCGAGGCGCCCGTCCGCGCCTTCTTCAGCCTGGCCAACCGCTCGGCCGCGGTGCGGGTGCCTCGCTATGCGCGCAGCCCCCAGGCCAAGCGCGTCGAGTTCCGCCCCCCCGACGGCACCAGCAACCCCTACCTGGCCATGTCCGCCATGCTGCTGGCCGGCATCGACGGCGTCCGGCGCGCCCTGGATCCGCGGGCCCTGGGCCTGGGCCCGGTCGACGCCGACCCCGAGCACCTGCCGGCCGCGGAACGGGAGAAGCTGCGCCTGCTGCCCACCTCGCTGGCCCAGGCCCTCGACGCCCTGCAGCGGCGGCCCGAGTTCCTGCTGCAGGGCGGCGTGTTCAGCCGGCCCCTGCTGGAGGCCTGGGTCCAGGCCGGCCGCGCCCGGATCCTCGAGCTGGAGCGGCGCCCCCACCCGCTGGAGCTGGCCCGCTACCTGGACTGCTGATCGGGCTCCGGCCCGACCGCGACGAGCGGCCCCTCCACGCCGAGGCGACCCTCGTCCACCCGCAGGCACCAGCCCTGCCCCAGCTCCAGGCGCCAGGGCCGGCCCCGGTCCGGGCCGCCGGCCTGGGCCGCCCGGAGCAGCCGCTCCACGGCGTCGGCGCGCGGCACCACGCCCGCCGCCAGGCAGAGCCGCCGCACGGCCCGCGCCTGGAGCGCCGGGTGCAGCGCGCGCAGCCCCGCGATGCGCAGCCCGCCCGCCTCGACCAGCGCGGGCCAGGCCCCCTCGAGCAGCTCCTCCAGCAGGGCGTCCTCGCGCGCGAGCAGCCCGGCCGAGCGGGCCAGCCCGGCGACCGCCCCCTCGCGCAGGTCGCCCAGGCCATCGAGCAGCGCGCGCAGCCGCCCGCGCTCGCTGTCGGGGTTGCTCGGGTCCTCGACCCACGAGAGCCCCTCGGCCTCGGCCCAGGCCCGCAGGACGGTCCGCGGCTCGGCCAGCAGGGGCCGGCACCAGGGGGGCGAGAGCGGCTGCATCGCCGCCAGGCCGGCGCCGCCGCTGCCGCTGACGAGGCGCTGGAGCACGGTCTCCGCCTGGTCGTCCTGGTGGTGGGCGGTGGCGATGCGGTCGGCACCAACGGCCAGCAGGGCGGCCTGCCGGGCCTGGCGGGCACGGCGCGCGAGATCGCCGCCGGGGGACAGGTGGAGCCGTGCCGTGTGAAAAGGCACATCCAGGCGCGCACAGTGTTGCGCGACCGTCGCGACCTCCTGCGACGCCTCGGGGCGCAGGCCGTGGTCCAGGCTCATCCCCTCCAGGCGCGCGCCGTGCCCCTCCTGGGTCCGCCAGAGCAGCTCCAGCAGCACGGTGGAGTCCAGGCCGCCGCTGACGGCCACCAGCACCCGGTCCCCCGGCCGCCACAGCTCCTGGCGGCGCACGGCCTCCAGCAGCCGCGCGGGCAGGGTGCGCGCCCGGCCCTGCGCGCGCAGCGCCCCCCGACCCGGCAGCTCCGCGACCGACAGCCCCGCCGGCACCTCGTCCTGGGGGTGGGCCCGCACGCGGTGCCGGTGACCGCAGCGCGCGCAGCGGTGGTGGACGTGGACCTGGCCGCCGACCAGCTCCAGCGAGACGGGCTCCAGCAGGCCCCCGCAGCCCGCGGCGCGGTCGCCGGGCACGACATCGACGTGCAGGCTGCGCAGGCAGTAGGGGCAGTGATCCCGCACCATGGCCCCGCCGGGCTCGACGGCGGCGCCGCACCAGGCGCAGGTGAAGGCCTCGTCGCGGTGGATGGGGTTGGTGCGCACCTGCGCGGCGTCCTGGCGGTCCAGCGCTCGCCGCACCAGGACCTTGCCCGGCAGCAGGTCCAGCGCCTCGTCCGCCTCCCCCCGCTCGGCCACCAGGGCGACCAGGGCGGCGCGCAGCGCGGGGTCGCCGTCGACCCGGGCCCCCAGGGCCTTGACCTGCCCGCGGCTGCGGGTGCGGGCGAGGAGCTGGTGCAGGGCGGCGCGGTCCACGCGCCCCTCTCACGCGACGAGGCCCGTCCGGCCACCCGGGCGCGCGAGCGCCGGCAGCCGCGGACGGGCCGGGGTCCCAAGAGGGGGAGGGCTCAGCCGAAGATGCCCATGGGCAGCTTCAGGTAGCGGACGTCGTTGGCCTCGGGCGCCGGCAGGCGGCCGGCCTGGATGTTGACCTGGATGCTCTGGAAGATGAGCTTGGGCGGCTGGAGCTGGGCGTCGCGGTCGGTGCGGAACTTCACGAACTGCTCGCGGGTCGTCTCGCCCTTGAGCTGGATGTTCCGGGCCTTGGACTCGCCCACGCTCGTCTCGAAGCGCAGCTCCCGCCCGCCGGGCTGGTAGTCGTGGCCGACGAAGACGCGGGTCTCGTCGGGCAGGGCGTAGATCTTCTGGATCGAGGCGTACAGGTCCTCGGCGCTGCCCTTGGGGAAGTCGCAGCGGCCGGTGCCGAAGTCCGGCATGAACAGCGCGTCGCCGGTGAACACGGCGTCGCCCAGCTTCCAGGTCACGCAGGCCGGGGTGTGGCCCGGGGTCGCGATCGCCTGGCAGGCCAGGCTTCCAGCTGCCACGACCTCGCCGTCGGCGGCGAGCTTGTCGAACTGGCTGCCGTCGGGCGTGAAGTCCGCGCCCAGCCCGAACACGCCCTTGAAGACCTCCTGCACGCCGCGGATGGCCTCGCCGATGACGATCCTGGCGCCGTAGCGCTCCGCGAAGAACTGGCTGCCGCTGAGGTGGTCGGCGTGGGCGTGGGTCTCGAGCACGAGGTGCAGCTTGAGCCCCTCGGCGTCGATGAAGGCGGCCACCTCCCGGGCCGAGCGCTCCGAGGTGCTGACCGCCAGCGGGTCGAAGTCCAGGACCGGGTCGATGACCACGGCGTCCTTGGTCGCCGGGTCCCAGGCGACGTAGGTCAGGGTCCAGGTGGCGGGGTCGAAGAAGGTCTTGACAGCGGGGTGGGTGGACACGGGGGCTCCAGGGTGGCGGAGAGGTGGCCGCAGGTCGGCCGGTGCCGGAGGGCAATGCATTCGCCGTGCCAGATATGAGAGGGGCCGCCGGTGCGAAATGGCACAACCCTTGCCCGGCGACCGCGGCGATTAGGATGGCGCCCTCGGAGGTCGCCCGTGCACCTGCTCCTGCTGGCCAGCCTGTGCGGTCCCGCGGCGGCCCTGGACCCCCTCGACGCCCAGGCGATCCTGCTGATCGAGGCGCAGCGCCTGCCTCCCGTCGCCCTGGGCAGCTACCTGGAGCACCCCGACCCGGCGACCCGCGCCCGGGCCGCCCGCGCCCTCGGCCGCCTGCGCGACGGCGGCGCCATCGCGGGCCTGCGGCGCCTGGCCGAGGACCCCTCCGTCGCCGTGCGGCGGGAGGTGGCCTTCGCGCTGGGGCAGACCCCGGGGGCCACCCCGGTCCTCGTCACGCGGCTGGCCCAGGAGACCGACCCCGAGACCCGCGCCCTGCTGGTGGAGGGCCTGGGCAAGACGGGGGATGGGCAGGTCGTGCCCATGCTGCTCGACGCCCTGGGCACCCAGGCCACCGGCCTGGCGCCGCCGCCGGAGGTGTCCGCCGCGGCGCGGGCGCTCGGGCGCCTGTCGATGCGCGAGGTGCCCGAGGCGCGCACCCCGCTGGTCGTCGAGCGCCTGCTGCGCCAGCTCCACCGCCTGGACCGCGGCACGCGGAAGGACGCCGCCTACGCGCTCAGCCGGCTGGACCTCGGCACGCTGCAGCCCCCGACGCGCGACCGCCTGCTCGCGGCGGCGCTCGACGACTGGGACCCGGTGGTGCGGGCCTTCCTGCTGCGGGCCGCCGGTCGCCTGGACCTCTCGCCGGCCGAGGCCGACCGGCTGCTCGGCGCGGCCTGCCGGGACGCGGCCCCCGGGGTCCGCATCGCCGCGGCGCGCGCCGCCGCGCACCAGCGGTGGGCCGGCGTGACCACGCTGCTGGAGGACGAGGACCGCAGCGTGCGGCGCGAGGCCATCACCGCGGTCGGCGGCCTGGACAGCGTCGAGCCCGCCAGCCTGCTCCTGCCGATCGTCGAGGCGGGGGCGACCCTGGAGGCCGCCGAGGACTTCGCCGCGACGGGTGACCCGGCGCTCATGGAGGCCGCCACCGCGATCCGGGCCCTGGCGGCGCGGGGCCGGCTGCCCGACGTCGACCGCTACCTGGCCCTGCCGATGCCGACCGCCGTGCGCGCCGCCGCGGTGCGCGCGGTGACCAGCCCGACCCGCCTGGCCGACCTGGCCGGCAAGGACGCCGAGGCGCCGGTGCGCACCGAGGCCGCCGCGCGCCTGGTCGAGCTGTCTCCCGATCCGGCCCTGCTCCTGCCCCTGCTGGACGCCTTCGACCCGGTGGTCGCCTCCATCGTCGCCGACCACCTCGCCCAGCACCCGGCGGCCCGGATGGAGCCGCTGCTGGCCCAGGCCCTCGTCGAGACCGAGGCGCCCGACCTGCTCCGGGCGGCGGCCGACGCCCTCTCCGCCCGCTACGCCGGCCACCCCAACCCGCCGATCCGCAAGCACCCCGGCCTGGTCGAGGCCTTGTCGCGGCTGGACGCCCACCCCGACGGCGCCGTGCGCGCCTCGGGCCGCAAGCTGCGCGCCGCGCTGGGCCTGCCCGCCGCCGCGATCCTCCACCCCCCCATGACCGCGCCCCTGGACGAGGTCGCGCGCATCCAGGGTGCGCGCATCCTGACCAACCGCGGCGAGGTGCGCATCGACCTGCTGCCCGACCAGGCGCCGCTGACCGTGTGGAACTTCGCCTGGCTGGCGGACCGCGACTTCTTCGACAACCTGACGCTGCACCGCGTGGTCCCCGACTTCGTGGTCCAGGTCGGGGATCCCCGCGGCGACGGCTACGGCGGGCCGGGCTGGACCATCCCCGACGAGATCAACGCCGTGCGCTACGACGAGGGCGTCGTGGGCATGGCGCTGTCGGGCCCCGACACGGGCGGCAGCCAGTGGTTCGTGACCCTCTCGCCCCAGCCGCACCTGGACGGGGGCTACACCGCCTTCGGCCGGGTCACCCAGGGCCTGGGCCTGCTGCGCACCCTGCAGCCGGGCGACCTCGTCCTCGACGTGCGCATCGAGCGGAGCCCGCCACCCGAGGGCTGAGGGCCCACCCGCGCCGCCCGGCGCGCCTCAGCGCCGGGTCCCCAGCGCCCGGAAGGTCTCGTTGTTGCGGACGCGCCGGCTGACGTGGATGTCGGCGTAGCCGGCCTCGGTCAGCCAGGACTCCAGCTCCTCGCCGCGGAACCAGTGCCGCACGGGGATCCGCAGGCGGTCGTAGACGTCGGCCACGACGACGTCGAAGGGCCACTGGTGGTGGTCGTGTACCGGCAGGTGGCTCACCACCTCCCGTGCCACCGGCACGCTGCCCAGGGCGCGGTAGGGCGTGTGGCTGAACAGGCGCAGGCCCCGCGCCAGCCAGCGGCTGAAGGACATCAGCTCGGCCGGCTCCAGGTTGGTGGTCAGCCCCCGCAGCGCGTTGCTCACGTGGCGCGTCAGGCCCTGCCGGGCGCCGTACACCCACAGGGCCAGGCGCCCGCCGGGGCGCACCAGCCGGCCCAGGCTGCCGAAGGCGGCGCGGGGCTGCTCCAGGTGGTGCAGCACGCCGAAGCAGTACACCAGGTCGAAGACCTCCTCCCGCAGCGGCGGCCGCAGCAGGTCACCTTGGACCAGGTGCACCCGGGACAGCGCCGCGCTGTTGCGGGCGCAGGAGTCGATCGCGTCGACGCTGCTGTCCAGCGCCACCACCTCGGCGCCGTAGCGCGCGGCGTGCACCACGTGCCGGCCGAAGCCGCAGCCGGCGTCGAGCACCAGCCGGCCCAGGAAGTCGGCCGGCTGCAGGGGCTCGCTCAGGTCGCGGAAGTTCTCCTCCCAGGCGGGCTCCTGGCTGTCGATTTCGGTGAGCCGGTGCCCGCTCTCGGGACCCTCCTCCCCGCCGGGCGGCAGCATCCGGGGGATGCCGTCGCGGATCGGGTAGACGGCGCCGCAGCCGCCGCAGCGCAGCGAGCCCTCGACCACCACCTGCTCGCGCATGGCCCGCAGGTCGACGCCGGGCAGGTCCACCTCGTCGGGCGTGAACTGGCCGGCCAGGATGGGCTCGCTGCGGGTCTTCGTCGTGCGCAGCTCCAGGTCGACGCCGCGGCACGCGGGGCAGGCCAGCCAAGAGAGCATGCGGTACTTCACGAGGTCTCCGGGAGCGGGCCGAGCGGCGGGGCGACTCTAACCCCGCGGGCGAGGGACTTGCGCCGCGCGCGCCGACGAGCGGCCCGTCCGGGCCCACCCGCCCCGGTCCTGCCCCCTTCCGCGGGGGCGCCCATCATGCTAAAGCCCCGCCCCGCGGCCCGCCCGGCCCACGCGCCCCCCCTCCCGCCGGCGCGCCCCTCCCCCAGGAGCCCTCGATGCACGCGGACGCCTCCCCCGGCGCCTCCTCCTCCGCACGCCAGGTCATCGACGACGTCGTCGTCCGCTTCGCGGGCGACAGCGGCGACGGAATGCAGCTCACCGGCGACCAGTTCACGCGCACCACCGCCGTGCACGGCAACGACCTGGCCACCTTCCCCGACTTCCCGGCCGAGATCCGCGCGCCCGCGGGCACCCTGGCCGGCGTGTCGGGCTTCCAGATCCACTTCTCCAGCCACGACGTGCACACCCCCGGCGACGAGCCCGGCGTGCTCATCGCGATGAACCCGGCGGCCCTGGCGGCCAACCTGCGCGATCTCAAGCGGGGCGGGCTCATCATCGTGAACACCGACAAGTTCACGGACCGCGACTTCGAGAAGGCCGGCCTGCAGGGCAACCCGCTCGAGGACGGCAGCCTGGACGCCTTCACCGTCGTGCCGGTGCAGCTCTCGGTCCTGACCAAGGGCGCCGTCGAGGGCCTGGGCCTGGGCGCCAAGGAGACCGATCGCTGCAAGAACTTCTTCGCGCTCGGCATGACCTACTGGCTCTTCGGCCGGGACATGGGCCAGACCGAGGCCTGGATCAAGAGCAAGTTCAAGGCGCCCTTCGACGACGCGAACCTGCGCGCCCTGCACGCCGGCTTCGCCTACGCCGAGACGGTCGAGCTCTTCCACGCCGGCTACGAGATCCCGCCGGCCCGCCTGGCCCCGGGCACCTACCGCAACATCACGGGCAACCAGGCCGTGGTGCTGGGCCTGGTCACCGCCTCGCAGAAGTCGGGCCGCCCGCTGTTCCTGGGCGCCTACCCGATCACGCCCGCCAGCGACATCCTGCACATGCTGTCGGTCTACAAGGACTTCGGCGTCGTCACCTTCCAGGCCGAGGACGAGATCGCCGCCGCCGGCGCGACCCTGGGCGCGGCCTGGGGCGGCGCCATCGCCGTGACCAGCACCTCGGGCCCCGGCGTGGCGCTCAAGGGCGAGGCGCTCGGCCTGGCCGTGATGACCGAGCTGCCGATGGTCCTCATCGACGTGCAGCGCGGCGGCCCCTCGACCGGCCTGCCGACCAAGACCGAGCAGAGCGACCTGCACATCGCCCTCTACGGGCGGCACGGCGACGCGCCGGCCCCGGTGCTGGCCGCGCGCTCCCCCGGCGACTGCTTCGACGCCACGCTGGAGGCCGTGCGCATCGCCATCCAGTACATGACCCCGGTCATCCTGCTGACCGACGGCTACCTGGCCAACGGCGCCGAGCCCTGGCGCCTGCCCGACGTGGACGCCATCCCCGCCATCCCGGTGCACCTGGCCACCGATCCCGAGGGCTTCCTGCCCTACAAGCGGGACCCCGAGACCCTGTCCCGCCCCTGGGCCCTGCCCGGCACGCCCGGCCTGGAGCACCGCATCGGCGGCCTGGAGAAGGCCAAGGACACGGGCAACGTGTCCTACGACGGCGTGAACCACGAGGCGATGAGCCGCCTGCGGCAGGAGAAGATCGAGCGCATCGCGCGATCCCTGCCGGCGGCCGAGCCCGAGGGGGATCCCGACGGCCTGCTGGTCGTCTCCTGGGGCGGCACCTACGGCGCCGTGCACACCGCGGTCGCCCAGGCCCGCAAGGGCGGCATCCGCTGCGCGCACCTGCACCTGCGCTGGCTGAACCCGCTGCCCCCGGGCCTGGCCGAGGTCCTGGCCCGCTACGGCCAGGTCCTGGTGCCCGAGCTCAACATGGGCCAGCTCGGCCCGCTGCTGCGCGCCCGCTTCGCCCTGCCCATCCAGTCCTACACCAAGATCCAGGGCCAGCCCTTCAAGGTCAGCGAGCTGCTCGCCCGCATCCAGATCCAGGCCTCCCAGGCCTGAGCCGCCCCCCCCCTGGCCGCCACCTCCCCTCGCCCCCCGCAGGGCGCCACCGCCCCCGAGGATCCGATGTCCAGCGTCGAAGACACGCCCGCGTACACCAAGAAGGACTTCATGTCCGACCAGACGATCAAGTGGTGTCCCGGGTGCGGCGACTACTCGATCCTGTCCCAGGTCCAGACGGTCTTCGCCGAGCTGGGCATCCCCCGCCACAAGTTCGCCATCGTCAGCGGGATCGGCTGCTCCAGCCGCTTCCCCTACTACATGAGCACCTACGGCTTCCACTCGATCCACGGCCGCGCCCCGACCGTGGCGACGGGGCTGAAGCTGGCCAACCCCGACCTGTCGGTGTGGGTGGTGACCGGCGACGGCGACGCGCTCTCCATCGGCGGCAACCACTTCATCCACCTGCTGCGCCGCAACGTCGACCTGCAGGTGCTGATGTTCAACAACCGCATCTACGGCCTGACCAAGGGCCAGTACTCGCCGACGTCCGAGTCGGGCAAGCGCACCAAGTCCAGCCCCATGGGCTCGGTCGACCGCCCCTTCAACCCCTGCGGCGTGGCCCTGGGCGCCGACGCCACCTTCGTCGCCCGCACGGTGGACATCTTCGTCAAGGAGCAGCGCGACGTGCTGCTGGCCGCCCACCAGCACAAGGGCAGCTCCTTCGTCGAGATCTGGCAGAACTGCAGCATCTTCAACGACGGCGCCTTCAAGGACTGGACCGAGAAGAAGGCCCGCGAGGAGCGGATCCTCTTCGTCCAGCACGGCCAGCCGCTGATCTACGGCGCCAAGGACGCGCAGAAGGGCCTGGTGCTGCAGCCGAACCTGACCCTGAAGGTCATCGACGTGCTCACCCCCGAGGACCGCGCCCGGGTGCTCGTGCACGACGAGACCAACCTGGTGATGGCCACGCTGCTGGCCCGCATGGGCGACGAGACGATGCCGACCGCGATGGGCGTGCTCTACCGCGTGGCCCACCCGGTCTACGAGGAGGGGGTGCACGCCCAGATCGAGGCCGCCCGCAGCAAGCCCGGCGCCGCCGACCTGAAGAAGGCGGTCTACGGCGGCAACACGTGGAAGGTCGAGGGGTGAGCACGCCGCCGCGGCCGGTGGCCACGCTGCCGCCCGGGCCGCGCCTGCAGGGCGTGCTCTGCGACATCGACGACACGCTGACCCACCACGGCCGGCTCGTCCCCGAGGCCCTGCTGGCCCTGGAGCGCCTGCAAGCCGCCGGGCTGCGCGTGGTGCCGGTCACCGGGCGGCCCGCCGGCTGGGTGGACCACATCGCGCGCATGTGGCCCGTCGACGGCGTGGTCGGCGAGAACGGCGGCCTGTGGTTCTGGCACGACGGACAGACCGGCCGCCTGGTGCGGCGCTTCCTGCAGCCGCCGGCCGAGCGTGAACAGAACCGCGCGCGGCTGGACGCCGCCGCCGCCGACATCCTGGCGTCCGTGCCCGGCACCGCCCTGGCCAGCGACCAGCCCTACCGCGAGCTGGACCTGGCCATCGACTTCTGCGAGGACGTGCCCCCCCTGCCCGACGCCGACGTCGATCGCATCGTCGCCGCCTTCCAGGCGCACGGCGCCACCTGCAAGGTCAGCAGCATCCACGTCAACGGCTGGTTCGGTGCCTTCGACAAGCTCACGGGGATCCGCCGCCTGCACCAGGACCGCTGGGGCCAGCCCATCGACCCGGCCCGCTGGGCCTTCCTGGGCGACAGCGCCAACGACGAGCCGATGTTCGCCGCCTTCCCCCTCTCCATCGGCGTCGCCAACGTCGCGCGCTTCCTGCCGCGGATGACGGCCTGGCCGGCCTGGATCACCCAGGCCGAGGGGGGGCACGGCTTCGTCGAGGCGGTGGCTGTGCTGCTGGAGCGGCGGGGGGACTAGGCGCGCGCCGGCGCCGGGAGTGCCACCGCCCGCGAGGGGGCTCAGCCCGCGGAGCTCCCGTGCCGCCGACGGCCGACCGCGACCAGGGCCATGGCCCCGAGCCACAGGCCCAACCCGCCCCCGCCGGAGCCGCTCGCGCAGGCGCAGCCGCCGTCCTCGGTCGCTCTCGGGGGCCGCGCGTCGCCGCCGTCCCCGGAGTCGGACGGGTCCTCGCCCCCGTCGCCCTCGCCGCCCCCGTCGCCCCCGCCAGCCGCGTCGCTCCCGTCGCAGTCCTGGTCCACGCCGTCCTCCGGTGCGTCGACCGCGCCCGGGTACACGTCGGCGCGCGCGTCGTCACAGTCGCCCGCCGCGTCGACCCAGCCCTCCCCGCCGGCGCAGGCCGTGCGCGTGACGTCGGCGTCTCCGAAGCCGTCCCCGTCGGCGTCGGCGTACCAGGTGCACACCGTGCACAGTCGCTCGAAGCGCACGGCGTCCGCGCGCGCGGGCGCACCCTCCGGCACCACCATCGTGACCCGCAAGACGCCGGTGGAGCTCACCACGTTCGTCGCCAGGTCCTGCCACGCGGCGGTCGCGTCCGACCAGCCCGAGGGCGCCGCCGCCTGGTCGACCGCCAGCTCGGTGTCGCGGTCCGCCGACAGCGTGAGGGGCACCGCGGTCGAGAGCGCCGGGTCGGTGCCCCAGGTGATGGACACCCGGTACTCCCCGGGCTCGCCCGTGTGCGTCCACGCGGCCCGGTCGCCCGCGACCGAGGACTCCTGCTGGCGCCCGGCGACGCTCCGGCTGTCGGCCACCTCCTGCCAGGCGCCCACGGCCTGGAACGCCCCGTAGGCCGGGGCGATGTCGTCGACGATGGTGATGCCGTCCCCGTCCACGGCGTGCCCGATCGCGGCCTCCAGGGCGAACCGGGAGATCTGGTGGGAGCTGTGGCTCTGGTCCAGGAAGACGGAGAAGGCGCCGGGGGCCAGCCCCTCGACCCGGGCGGCGACCTCGTCCTCGTAGTCCTGGTAGAGCGTGCCGGCGAAGCAGCAGGAGTCGTAGCGGTTGAGCACCTGCAGCTGGCGGCGGCCCGCCCCGATCGACCCGAGCACGTAGAGGTCGGGGTAGCCGATCACCTGGTAGAACTCGTAGCCATACTGCTCGGCGTCGCCGAGATCACGCGCGTGGGAGCGCAGGTAGATGGGCAGAGAGCCCGCCACGGGCACGCTGACCCGGATGCGTGGATCGAGCGCGGCCGCCAGCGTGGTCGTCCACCCGCCGCCGGAGATCCCGATCATGCCGATCTCGCGGGCCCCGAGGTCGTCCTGCGCGTAGTTCACGACCTCCGCGACGGGCTGCAGGAAGAACTGGAGGTACGAGGCCCCCTCGAAGGTGGCGCTGTACATCTCGCCGTGGCTGGCGTAGGGCCCGGTGCACTCCCCGTACAGGGGCATGCACATGGCCACGACCTGCCACCCCCGGCCCAGGAAGAAGTCCACCGCCTGCTGCCCACCGTCGGCGGCGTAGGCCACCGAGTGGCCCTGGTGGAAGATCATCAGCTTCCCGTTGCTCTTCACGGGATGGAAGAGGTAGGCCACCGAGGTGAAGCCATGGGACAGCTCCATCGTGAGCCGGTCGACATGGTCCAGCCCGTCGAGCCCCGACATGGGGCTGTCGACGTGGGTCTCGACGACGGGCGTCCCCGTCGGGAGGGACGGCGCGCCGTAGATGAAGCGCAGGGCGTCGCTCCGGGCGCGGACGGCGTCCTCGATCGTGTGGATGTCGAGCTCGTCGTCGTCGTGGTAGGCGAACGACGTCCAGGCCACGCTCTGGCAGGTACCCTCCCCGCAGGTGTCCTCGACCTCGGTGCAGTCCTGGCAGGTCACGCCGACCCCACACGCCTCGTCCGACGTGCCATCCAGGCAGCTGCCGTCGTCCGTACAACATCCGGCGCACTCCGAAGGGCACGAGATGTCCGCGGTGACCGCGCCCGTGTCGGCGCCGCCCTCGTCCGGGCAGGTCAGGGGCTCGCTCGCGCGCGCGGGGGCCGAGGAAGGAGAGCAGGAGCACCAGCATGGCAGGTCCCGGGGAGGAGCACACGCTCAGGGCGTGCCGAGCAGCTCGACCTCCACCTCGGCCGTGTAGCAGGTCGGCGGGCACTCCTCGCCGTTGGGCTGGTGCACCGCCCAGTCCGGGGTGACGGTCCCGTCACCGGCGTAGCCGCCCCCTCCCCCGCCCGAGTCGCGGCCGTCCGAGGACAGGCTCCACTGCACCTCGCCGCCGCCCAGCTCGTCGGCGATGGTGAGCACCAGGCGGTCCCCCTCGCAGGAGACGGCCGGGTCGCTCTTGCCCTCGCAGTCGACGACGAAGCCCTGGCCGCCGACGGTCACCAGGCCCGAGACCTCCGAGACGTCGTCGGGGCCGACCACCACCAGCACCAGCTCGCTCTGGCAGCCGACCTGGGTGCAGGCCAGGGGCTCCTCGTCGCAGGCGAGGAGCAGGGTGGACAGCAGGATCAGCATGGCGACACCTCGGCGGGATTGCCCCCTACACTACGTGGGGGACCGCCCCGCCCGCCACGAAGGCCGCGACCGCCTGGACCAGCCCTTCGCGCACCGTCCGGGACAGGTCGCGGTGGAAGCCGGCGGCATGGGGCAGCAGGACCAGGCCGGGGCGACCCTGCACCGCGGCCATGCGCGGCCAGGGCTCCTGGGGGAAGACGTCCAGGCCCAGGAAGGACAGCCGCCCGTCGTCCAGGGCGGCCAGGGCGGCGTCGACGTCGAGCACGTCGCCGCGGGCGGTGTTCACCAGCACCAGGCCCCGCGCCCGCTCCAGCAGGGCGGCGTCGACCAGGCCGTGGCTGGTGGCGCTGAGCGAGCAGTGCAGGCTGAGCACCTGGCAGCCCTCGACCAGCTCGGCCGGGCTGGCGGCCCGCACGCCCGCGGGCAGGCCGGCGGGATCGTGGCCCCAGACCTCGGCGCCCAGCAGGGAGCAGACCTCGGCCATGCGCCGGCCGATGACGCCCAGGCCCAGCAGCCCCACCCGCGCCCCCGCCAGGTTGGCCATGCCCAGCGCCGGCAGCTCCTTGCGCGCCCACGCGCCCGCCGCCGCCCGCGCCTGGAGGGTCCCCAGGCGGTGCAGACCCGCCAGGACCAGGGCCAGGGACACCTCGACCACGGCGTCGCGGCGCACCATGGGCAGGCGGGCCAGCAGCATGTCCCGCGCCCGCAGCGCCTCCCGGTCGACGTGGTCGTGGCCGCTGGTCGTGGTCAGCACCAGCCGGGCCGAGGGGTGGGCGTCGAGCAGGGCCGCGTCGATGCGCAGGTTGCTGGTCGTGACCAGGATCTCGGCGTCCTGGCCGTCGGGCACCACCTGCACGTGCGCCGCCAGCGCCTCGCGCTCGGCCCGCCGGTCGGCCTGGGTCTCGTAGGGGCTCCAGACCAGGCGCGACAGGCGCATCAGCCCTCCAGCCGGGTGCACTCGACCTGGCGGGCCAGGGCCTCGCAGGCGGCGGGGTCCAGGCGCGCCACCTCGGGCCGGGAGGCGTTGTGGGCGCCGCAGGCGGTGGCGAAGGCGACGGCGGCCTCGGGGCCGCGGGGCAGGGCGTGCAGCAGGCCGGCCAGCAGCGCGTCGCCCGATCCGATGGGGTGGACCTGCCGCACGCGCAGGGGCTGGACGCGGCGCGTCACGCCGCCGGACTGGAAGATGGCGGGGCCGGCGCCGTCGGTGACCACCGACCAGCGCGCGCCCTGCTCGTGCAGCCGGTGGGCGCCGACGACCGGGTCGTCGATGCCGTAGAGGTAGCCCAGCTCCTGGCGGTTGGGCTTGGCGACGAGCACGTTGCCCACGCGCATGCACTCGTCCAGGCAGGGGTGGCAGAAGTCCAGCGCCAGCGGCACGCCCAGGGTCGACAGGCGGGTGTAGAGCGAGGGGTGGCCGACGCTGCCGGCCAGCACCAGGCAGCGCGCCGGCAGCAGCGAGCGCACGTTCGCGACCAGGGCCTCGACGTCACCGTCCTCCAGCGTGGGGCCGGGGCCGTAGATCGTCGTGTGCTGCCCCTCGTGGAACAGGGTGGCGCCGGCCCGGTTCTCCCCCCGCACCGGCACGATCCGGCTGCGGATGCCCTCGGCCTCGACCCGCTCGACGATCTCGCGCCCGCGCCGCCCGCCGACGGCCAGCACCGCGACGACCTCCTCGCCCAGGTCGTGCAGGGCCCGGGCCACGTTCAGCCCCTTGCCGGTGGCGAAGGTCCAGGCCTGGGTCGGACGGTGCCGGCTGCCTGCGTGCAGGTCGGACACCGGGAAGAGGTGCTCGACCATCGGGTTGGCCGTGACGGTGATGAACATCCGGGGTCGGTATCCCGCGCGTCGGCGGGAAGCCCCGGGCCCCCGTGCGCCCGCGCACAGCCCCGGGCCCCCGCGCGTCGGCGCGCACAACCGGCGAGCGGGTGGCCGGATATGCCGGGCCCCCCGATGGAGGAAACCCATGTCCGTGGTCGAGCCCTGGCGCCGCTGCAGCGCCTGCAAGAAGCCCATCGCGACCGGCGCCGTGTACCAGGAGTGCAGCGTCTCCACCTGCAACCGCCCCCGGACTGGCCTGGTGTTCTGCTCGCTGGCCTGCTGGGACAGCCACCTGCCGACCGCCAACCACCGCGAGGCCTGGGCCATCGAGCGCCGGGCACCGCAGGCGGGCCAGCCGCAGGAGGAGCCCGCGCGCCGCCGGGTGGTGCGCCCCGAGGCCGAGGCCGCTCCGGCGGACGACGCCGAGGTCCTGGTCGTCACCAGCCGGCTCAAGGACTACATCCGGCGCAAGTCGGGGATGAACACCTCGGACCGGGTGCTGGCGCCGCTCTCCGACCTGGTGCGGGCCATCTGCGACGAGGCCATCGACAACGCCCGCGCCGAGGGGCGCAAGACGGTGATGGACCGCGACCTGCCCGGCGCGCGCTGAGCGGCAGGACCACCCGTCGCTTCGCGACAGGACTGCCCGTCGCTTCGCGACAGGACGCCGCACGGGCCTGGGCAGGGCCGGGCCGCAGGGGCAGGGAATCCAAGCGGGGACCGCGCCTGCGGTTGCGGGTGCTCCCCTCGCCCGGCTAATGAATGAGCCCTCATTCACTGCCGGCTACGCATCCCCCCTCCCCCTCCCCCCCGCCCAGGAAGCCCCATGAGCGCCACCACCTTCACGGCCGACATCCGCGACATCCACTTCGTGCTCTTCGAGCAGCTCGACCTGGTGGGCAAGCTCTCGGGCTACCCCCGCTTCGCCGACTTCGACCGCGACATGTACACCAGCATGCTCGACGAGGCCTACAAGCTCTCGACCGAGCTGGTCGCGCCCATCAACGCCAAGGGCGACGAGATCGGCTGCAAGCTGGACGACCAGGGCAACGTCACCACGCCCCCCGGCTACAAGGGCGCCTGGGACACGCTGGCCGCCGGCGGCTGGTTCGCCCTGGCCGCGCCGGCCGAGTTCGGCGGCATGGGCCTGCCCCACACCATCGACGCCGTGATCAACGAGCTGTTCACGGGCGCCAGCATGGCCTTCGCGATGTACCCGGGCCTGACCAAGGCCGCGGCCAACCTGCTGGTCGAGCACTGCCCCGCCTGGTGCCAGGAGACCGTGGTCAGCAAGCTCTTCGCGGGCCAGTGGGCCGGCACGATGTGCCTGACCGAGGCGGGCGCCGGCACCAGCGTCGGCGACAACCGCGCCCGCGCCACCCCCACCGGCCAGGACGGCGTCTACCTGCTCGAGGGCGAGAAGGTCTTCATCTCGTCGGGCGACCACGACCTGGCCGAGAACATCATTCACCTGGTCCTGGCCCGCACGCCCGGCGCGCCGGCCGGCACCAAGGGCATCAGCATCTTCCTGGTGCCCAAGTACGACTTCACGGCCGACGGCACGCTGGGCGAGCGCAACGGCGCCCGGGTCGAGTCCATCGAGCACAAGATGGGCATCAACGGCTCGGCCACCTGCGTGCTCTCCCTGGGCGCCGACCGCCCCTGCAAGGGCTGGCTCATCGGCCAGGAGAACGAGGGCATGAAGATCATGTTCCTCATGATGAACGAGGCCCGCATCGGCGTCGGCATCCAGGGCCTGGCCAGCGCGGCGGCCGCCTACCAGAACGCGCTGTCCTACTGCAAGGAGCGCGTCCAGGGGCAGGCGGTCGAGGACTTCGGCAACGCCGAGGCCAAGGCCGTGACCATCGTCAACCACCCCGACGTGCGCCGGATGCTGATGACCCAGAAGGTGCTGGTCGAGACGATGCGCTCGCTGGCCTACACCACGGCCCTGGCCCACGACATCGCCATCGCCACCGACGACCCGGCCACCAAGAAGAGCCTCATCAACAAGGTCGAGCTGATGACGCCCATCGTCAAGGCCCACCTCTCGGAGATGGGCTACGTCGCCTGCACCCTCGCGGTGCAGTGCTACGGCGGCTACGGCTACGTCAAGGAGTACCCGGTCGAGCAGCTCCTGCGGGACAACAAGATCACCTCGATCTACGAGGGGACCAACGGCATCCAGGCCATGGACCTGGTCGGCCGCAAGATGCGGCTGGAGGGCGGCGCGGTCTTCATGAACTGGCTCGGCGAGCTGGGCGAGGAGGTCGCGCGCTGCAAGGACGTGCCCAGCCTGAGCAAGGCGGCCAAGGAGCTGGAGAAGGCGCAGAACCAGCTCGGCGCCTCGGCCATGCACCTGGGCGCGCTGGGCATGCAGGGCAAGCTGAAGGCCGCGATGCTCCAGGCCACGCCCTTCCTCGACCAGTTCGGCACCATCGCGCTGGGCATGCACGCCCTGACCCAGGCCCGGGTCGCCCAGGAGGCCCTGGACAACGGCGCCACCGGCGACGACGAGCGCTTCTACAAGGGCAAGGTGCTCAACGCCCAGTTCTACATGGCCAACATCCTGCCCCGGATCGTGAGCCTGGGCCGGACCATCACCAGCAACGACGAGTCCTGCCTGGACGAGGCGCTGTTCGGCTGATCTCTGGTCCGCGGGTCCTGGGGGGGATGCCCCTCAGGGCCTGCGGCCGGCCCTCCACCAGGCGCCGGCCAGGGGCACCAGCCAGGCCAGCGCGCAGCCGAAGTTGAACAGCGCCAGCGACTCGTTGATGCGCGCGGGGAACAGGGCGCAGAAGACGGCGGCGACCAGGGTGGGCGGCACCAGCAGGCCGACCGTGGGCGTCAGCGTCAGCGCCATCACCGCGAACATCAGCGAGATGCCCAGGTAGCTGCCCCAGGCCAGGTGATCGACGGGCACGTCCCGCAGGAAGCCCAGCGACGACTGGACCATCGTGAACAGGCAGAAGGCCACCAGGCCGTAGAGCACCCGGCGGTTGAGCTGGTTGGCCAGCAGGCTGTCCCGGAAGGCGTAGAAGCCGGCGCCCAGGCCCAGGAGCAGGCTCAGGGCGAAGGCCATGATGCCCAGGTGGGTGATCACCAGGCCCAGGTGGGCCATCCACAGCCAGAACAGCCCCAGCGAGCCGTGCACCGCCACCATCAGGCCGGTGCGGGTGGCCAGGGCGACCTCGGCGCTGCTCTCGTGGCGGAGCTGGCTCAGCTCGGCCGTCGCCCGCCCTTCCTGCTCGCGCTCCCGCCGCAGCGCCTCCAGCCGCCCGCGCAGCTCGGCGGGGGCCGGGTCCAGCTCGTCCAGCGCGGTGGCCGCAGCGTGCACGTTGCGCTCGTCCAGCTCGAAGCGGACCGTGCGCTCCAGGCAGGCCCGCAGGCCCTCGGCCGCGACGGTGTTCTCGGGCCACTGGGCGAGGGCCTGGCGGTAGCCGAAGGCCGCCTCGGTCGCCAGGCGCCGGATCGCCACCCGCTGCGGATCGACCTCCTCGGCGCCTCCGGCCGAAGCCAGGGGAGCCAGCGCGTCCAGGGCGCGGCCCAGGTCCCGCGCCAGGCGGCCGGCCTGCTCCGCCAGCGCCAGCGAGCCGCGGTGCCGCTGGTAGTCGACCAGGGCATGGCGGAAGGCCAGGGCGCTGGCCGGGCGGTCCGCGGGGTCGGGGGCGGTGGCCCGGTTGCACAGCGCCGCC
This sequence comes from Myxococcota bacterium, assembly GCA_023150805.1. Lineage (GTDB taxonomy): Bacteria > Myxococcota_A > UBA796 > UBA796 > UBA2385 > UBA2385. The sequence goes on from JAKLKF010000054.1 coordinate 42,223, forward strand.
AGCTCGGCGGGGACCTCGGGGCCATAGGGGACGGGCGCCGAGACCAGCGCCGCCGCCAGCACCTCGCGGGTGCGGGTGCCCTCGTGCCGGTGCCGCCCGGTGAGCGCCTCGTGCAGCATCGCGCCCAGCAGGTACACGTCGGTCCGCTCGTCGAGCACGCCGTCCTCGCGCACCGTCTCGGGGGCCATGAAGGCCGGGGTGCCGGCGATCACGGGCTCGCGCGGCCAGCCGGTGCGCACGGCGATGCCCCAGTCCAGCACGTAGATCTCGCCGAAGGCGCCGAGCATCACGTTCTCGGTCTTCAGGTCGCAGTGGAGGACGCCCCGGCTGTGGGCGAACTGCACGGCGTTGCAGACCTGGACCAGGATCTCCAGGTGCCGCCCCAGGCGATCCTCGGCGTGGTCCCCCCAGGCCGGGTGCTCCGGCCGGCGGATCAGCTCCCGCCAGCCCACGCCCTCGACCCGCTTCATCACCAGCAGGGGCTTGCCGTCCTGGTCCAGGCCCAGGGCGTGCACGGGCACGATGTTGGGGTGCTCCAGGGCGCCCGTCAGCCGCGCCTCGGCCAGCAGGCCCCGGAAGGCGGCGCGGGTCGCGCGGTCCGGCCGGACCTGCTTGACGGCCACCTCGCGCTCCAGCGCCCGCTGCCAGGCCAGGTGGACGCGGCCCATCCCGCCCTCGGCGATGGGCTCCAGGAGCTGCAGGTCGGCGTCCCCCTCGCCGGTGCGCAGCAGCGGCAGCGCCTCGCCCGCCAGCGCAGGCGGGCTGGACGCCGCGGGGTCGGTCCGCCCTGGCCCCGGATCGCTGCGCCCGGCCCGCAGGGCCTCCAGCTCGCGCCGCACGCGGTGCTGGAGGGGAGAGACGGTGGAGCCGGGCGTCTGCCCCGGATCCAGGTCGACCAGGGAGAAGGTCTCTGCCACCGGGGGCAGGGATGGCCGCTCCTCCGGGTCGAGGCGGTCGGGCATGGGTCGACCTCCTCGCCGAAGGGTCGATGCGACGGGACTATAGGGTCGGAGGAGGGGCCACGCAAACGGAACGCTCCCCTCCCCGCTTGACCGGCTGGCTCCCCGCCGGGACAATGCGCCGCCGTGGTCCACAGCCAACCCGAGCGCGACGCCCAGGCCCTCCCCGACCTGCTCTGGCGACAGGTCCGGGAGCGGCCGGGCGCCGTGGCCGCCGTCGAGCTGGACGGCGCGCGGTGGACCTGGCGCGACCTGGGCGCGCACGTGGCGGCGTTGGCGGCCACGCTGCGCGGGCGAGGCGTGGGGCCCGAGGTGCCTGTCGGCGTCTGCCTGGATCGCTCCCTGCGCCTGGTGCAGGCCCTGCTGGCGGTGCAGGAGGCCGGGGGCGTCTACGTCCCGCTGGAGCCCTCCCTGCCGGCGCTGCGCCTGGACTGGCTGGTCCAGGACGCGGCCCCGGCCCTGGTCCTGTGCGAGGAGACGACCCAGGCCCGGACCCCCGGGGCGACCCTGCTGCGGATCGACGGCGAGGGGCCCTCCGCGCCTGCCCGGCGCCCCGCCGCGCCACTCGCACATCGCCGCCCCGCCCCGCGCGACGCCGCCTACGTGATCTACACCTCGGGCTCGACGGGCAGCCCCAAGGGGGTGGTCGTCGAGCACGGCAGCCTGCTGGCCCTGGCCCAGGCCCTGCCCGGCCGCTTCCACGCCGGCCCCCGCAGCCGGATCCTCCAGTTCTCCTCGATCGCCTTCGACGTCAGCTTGTTCGACCTGGCCCTGTGGCTGGGCAGCGGCGGCGTCCTGGTGCTCGCCCCGGCCGCGCGGCTGGTGCCCGGCCCGGCCCTGCACGGGGTCCTGGCCCAGGGCCGGGTGAGCCACCTGACCTGCACGCCCACCGTGCTGGGCGCGCTCCCGGAGCTGGGCCTGGCCGCACAGGGGCTGCCCCACCTGCGCCACCTGATGATCGGCGGCGAGCCGATGCCGCCGGACCTGGTGCGGCGCTTCGGGCCCGGCCACGCGCAGCCCCGCCGGCACCTGCACAACGTCTACGGCCCCACCGAGGCCACGGTCGCCATCACCGCCCACCGCGTGCGGCCCGGCGAGGGCTGGCCGCCGATCGGCACCCCCATCGGGCCCGCCGTGGTGCGGGTCGCCGACGCGCAGGGCCGGGAGCTGCCCCCCGGCCAGACGGGCGAGCTGCTGCTGGGCGGGCCGGGGGTCGCCCGCGGCTACCTGGGCCGGCCCGCGCTGACGGCGGCCCGCTTCTGGACCGAGCCCGGCACCGGCGCGCGCTGGTACCGCTCGGGCGACCGTGGCCACCTCCGGCCCGACGGCGCCCTGGTCTTCGAGGGGCGCCGGGACGAGCAGGTCAAGATCCGCGGCGTGCGGGTCGAGCCCGGCGAGGTCGAGCTCTGCCTGCGCGCCCACCCCGACGTGGCCGAGGCCGCCGTGCTCGCGCGGCAGGAGGGCGACCGCCCCACGCGCCTGCTGGCCTGGGTCGTCCCCCGCCCCGGCGCCTCCAGCGGGCCCGCGCAGTGGCGCGCCCACGTCGCCGCCCACCTGCCCGACGCCTTCGTCCCCAGCGCCGTCGTCCCGCTCGCCGCCCTGCCCCTGCTGCCCAGCGGCAAGGTCGACCGCGCCGCCCTGCCCGCCCCCTCACGGGCCCGGCCCGAGCTGCCCACCCCCTACCAGCCCCCCGCCGACCCGGCCCAACAGCGCCTCGCCGCCCTCGTCGCCGAGGTGCTCCAGCTCGACGAGGTGGGCGTCGACGACGACTTCTACGCCCTGGGCGGCGACTCGCTGGCGGCGATGCACCTGCAGGCCCGGGTGGCCGAGGCCCTGGGCAAGCCGCCATCCCCCGTGGCCTTCGCCGCGCGGCCGACGGTGCGCGGGCTGGTGGAGGGGCTGGCGGCGAGCGACGGGGGCCGGGCGGCGAGCGACGGGGGGCTCGACGGTGGGGCCGAGGTGCGCCCCCACCTGACCCTGTCGCAGGAGGGCCTGTGGGTGCGCCACCGCCTGGACCCGGCGGCGACGGGCGACCACCTGCCCGCCGTGCTGCGCCTGCGCGGGCCGCTGGACGAGGCGGCCCTGCGCCGGGCCTTCGCCGCGGTCCTGGCCCGCCACGAGGCCCTGCGCGCCGTGGTCGAGGAGCGGGACGGCCGCCCGGCGCCGCGGGTGTTGCCGGTCGACGATCCGCGCCTGGCCCTGCCCCCGGCCCAGGCGCTGGCCGCCCTCCAGGCCCAGGGCCCGCCGCTGCAGGCCCGGGTGCGCGACGCGCTGGCCCCACCCTTCCACCTGGACCAGGGGCCCCCGTGGCGCGCCCGGCTGCTGCGGGTCGGGCCCGACCACCACCTGCTCCTGCTGGTCTTCCACCACCTCGCCGTCGACGCCGAGGCCCTGGCCCTGCTGGTCGACGAGCTGGCGGCCCTGCTCGATGACCGGGCGCCGCCCGCGCCCGCCAGCCCGTGGGCGCGGGCCCACCAGGAGCGGTCCCACCTGGCCCGGGGCGCCTTCGAGCCCTCGCTGCGCTGGTGGGCCCAGGCCCTGCGCGACAGCCCGGCCTTCAGCGGCCTGCCGCCCGACCTGCCCGCGCCCGCGCCGGCTCCTCACGCCCAGGGCCCCTCGACCCCCGTCGGCGCCCTGCGCCCGCTGCACCTGCCCGCCGAGCGCGTCCGGTCCCTGGAGGCGCGCGCCCGCCCCCTGGGCCTGACCCCCTTCCAGGCCCTGCTGACCGCGCTGGGCCGCGCGCTGCAGGGCCTGGGCGCCGGCGAGCGGCTGCGGATCGCGACCCCCGTCGCCCGCGGCGGCGACGCCGACGGCCCCTGCCTGGGCTTCTTCGCCAACACCGTGGTCGTGCCCCTGCCCTGGCTCCCGGGCCTGCCCGCCGAGCTGGCGCTGCGCCTGTGCCGCGACGCCGTCCGCGGGGCCTTGGCGCACGCCGACGCGCCCTTCCCGCTGGTGCTGGCCCGGGTCGACCCGCCGCGCGACCCGGCCCACAGCCCCCTCTTCCAGGTGGTCCTGGCCCTGCAGGCGCCCTTGCCCAGGCGCCGGACCGCGGCCGGCCTCACGCTGTCGCTGGAGGAGCTGCAGGCGCCCACCGCGCCCTTTGCGTTGACCGTCGAGCTGTGGCCCGAGGAGGACGGCAGCCTGCGCGGCGCGGTGCTCTACGACGCGCGTCTGTACTCGCCGGCGCGCGTCGACGCCCTCGCGCAGCGCCTGCAGGCCGAGCTGGTGGAGCTGGCCCGACCGGCGGCGCCGGCCGCGGCGCCCCCCCCGTCCTGGGTGCGCGGGCCGCCCCTGCCCCCGCCCGCGCCCGAGACCGACCTGCCCGCCGCCCTTCGGCGCACGGCCGAGCGCCACGGCGACCACGCGCTGCGCTTCGTCGAGGACGACGACGACGAGCAGGTCCTGACCTATGCCGAGCTGTGGGGGCAGGCGGTGGCCGTGGCCCGGGGCCTGGCGGCGCTCGGCCTGCGCGCGGGGGACCGGGTGGTGCTCCAGCAGCCGCGGCTGGCCGACCACACCACCCACCTCTGGGCCTGCCTGCTGCTGGGCGCCGTGCCCCTCTCGGTCGCCGTGCCGCCCGACCCGGCCGCTCGGACGCCGGCCAGCGACAAGCTCGCCCTGCTCGTGGCGCGCCTGGGCACCGCGGGACCTGAGGGACGGCCAGGCGCCGCGGTCCTGGCCCCGCCCGACCTGGCCCTGGCCCTCTCGCGGCTCCTGCTCACGGGCACCCGAGTCCTCAGCCCCTCGCCCGACCCCGGGCCGCCGCCCCCGCCCTCGCCCGGCCCCGTCGCCTTCCTCCAGGCCAGCTCGGGCAGCACCGGCCGGGTCAAGCTCGTCCCGCAGACCCACGCCGCCGTGCTGGCCCACGTGCGCGCCGCGACCGCCCACTGCGGCTACGGCCCCGAGGACCGCACGCTGAGCTGGCTGCCCTTCGACCACGTCGCCAGCCTGCTGATGTGCCACCTCAAGGACACGGTGGTGGGCGCCCACCAGGTCCACCTGCGCACCGGCTCCGTGCTGGCCGATCCCCTGCGCCTGCTCGACCGGATCCACCGGCACCGCGTCACCCACACGCTCTCGCCCGACTTCGGCCTGGCCCTGGTGGCCCAGGCGCTCCAGGACCGTCCCCACGTCGGCGAGCAGCGCGGCTGGGACCTGTCCTGCCTGCGCCGCATCGCCAACGGCGCCGAGACGGTCAAGCCGGCCACCACCCGGGCCTTCCTGGCGCGCACCGCCTGCTTCGGCCTGGACCCCGCCGCGATGCAGCCGGGCTTCGGCATGGCCGAGACGGCCAGCGTCGTCTGCTTCCACAACCGCTTCGACCTGGACCGCGACCTGCGCTGGGTCCGGCGCGACGGCCCCCAGGGGCGGCCGGAGCGCGTGGACGCGCCGGGCCCCGGCGTCGTGCCGGTCGTCAGCCTGGGCGGCCCCCTGCCCGGCGTCGAGCTGCGCATCGTCGACGAGGCCGACCAGACCCTGCCCCAGGGCCAGGTGGGCCGCCTGCTGGTCCGCGGCGCGGTCGTGTTCGAGGGCTACCTGGACGCCGAGCCGGGAGGCCCGGCGCCCGACGGCTGGTTCGACACCGGCGACCTCGGCCTGGTCGAGCAGGGGCAGCTCTCGCTGGTCGGGCGGGCCCGGGAGACCATCGTCGTGCGCGGCGCCAAGGTCCAGGCCGAGGAGGTCGAGGCCGCGCTGGCCGAGCTGCCGGGGCTGGCCGCGGGCGGGGTGGCGGCCGTGGCCCTGCCCGAGGGACCGGGCGAGGGCGGGGGCGAGGGCGAGGGCGAGACCCTGGGCCTGTTCCTGGTGCCCCGCCCCGGCGCCGACGAGGCGGCCCTGGAGCGCACCGCCCGGACGCGGCTGGGCGAGGCGCTGGGCCTGTCGGTCGGGGTGCTGCGCATCGTCGGCGCCCACGACCTGCCCCGGACCGGCGCCCGCAAGCTGCAGCGCCCCGCCCTGGCGGCCCGCTACCGGGCCGGGGCCTTCCCGGACCTGCCCCCGCTGGCGGTGCGGGAGCGGCGGTGGCAGCCCGCGCCCCTCCCAGCATCGCTCCCGGGCGGCCCGCCCGGGGACGGGCCCGTGACCCTGGTGGGCGGGGATGCGGCGCTGCGGCGGGCCCTGGAGCGGGCGCTGGGCCGGCCCCTGGTCGCGGCCGAGGACCCTGGCGCCGTGCGGATCCTCGTGCCCCCCGCGGGAGCGCCCGGCGCCGCCCTGGGGGCGCTGCTTCCGGCCCTGCTGGCCGCGGACGAGGGCCGCGCGATCGTGGCCGGCGGCCAG
>JAKLKF010000055.1 GCA_023150805.1 Myxococcota bacterium
TCCCGGTCTTTCTAGGCGGGCCCGACGGGTTCTGCGCTGTCATCACCCTCGCCCGCGAGCGCCGCCCGGTGCAAGGCGAAGGTGGTGACACAGTGGTCCATGAAGGCACGCACACGCCGGTTGGAGGCCAGCTCCGGCAAGGTCAGGACCCACAGCCCGCGGGCCTCTTCGGTGAGCCGGTGGCCCAGGGAGATCAGGGTCGGGTCGCGATCACCGTCGACGCAGGCCAGGAAGTGAACGCCCACCCCGGCCCCGACCGCGCGTCGTATGACCCGCCAGGCGTCGGTGCGCAGGGCGACCCTGGCCCCGGGTGCGGCCGTGGCCAGCCACCGGTCCAGCCAGGGGGTCGGGCTGCGCTCGTCGTTGCTGATCCACGGGAAGGCGGAGAGCGGCGCGTCCCGGCCCACTCGCTCCACCAGGGACCGGGCGCCATACACCTGGAACTGCATCTGGCCCAGGCGCCGCCCCACCAGCCCGTCACCGGGGTCGTTGGAGAGGCGGATGGCCACGTCGGCCTCGCGGCGCCGCAGGGACACCATCTCGTCGCCTACATGCACGGTGAGCGCCACCGCGGGGTGCCGCTCCACGAACGAGGCGAAGACATCGGTGAAACAGTCCCAGGCCAGCTCCAGGGTCGACACGCGCAGCCGCCCGCGCAGCTCGGCGTCCCGGCCGCGCAGCCGCCCCTCCACCGCCAGCACCTCGTCCTCCAGGCGCTCTGCGGCCTCCACCAGCTCTGCGCCGGCCGCGGTGGGCACCAGGCCATCGGGCGTGCGGTCGAACAGGCGGGTGCCCAGGCGCTCCTCCGCGGCGGCCAGGCGGCGGGCCACGGTGGTGCGGGCCACGCCCAGCCGGATCCCCGCCTGCTGCAGGGTGCGGGCGCGGGCCAGGGTCAGGACCAGATGCAGATCTTCCCAGCTCATGCCGTGCATCTTTGCACAACGCAGTCCCGAAAACGTGCAGCGACGGTGCACGGGCGCACGGCTACACCCAAGCCATGAACGCCATCGTCCAGACCGCCTACGGTGACCCCGCCCAGGTGCTGATCCCCGCCGACCTGCCCCTGCCCCCGCCCGGCCCCGGCCAGGCGCGGGTCCGGGTGGTCTCCACCACGGTGAACACGCCCGACTGGCTGTGCACGCGGGGCCAGCCCTACTTCCTGCGACCGATGTTCGGTCTGTTCACGCCCCGTGCCCCGGTGCGTGGCACCGACTTCGCGGGCGTGGTGGACGCGCTCGGCCCGGGGGTGACGGAGTGGGCGGTGGGAGACGAGGTGCTGGGTTCGACCGGGGGCTTCCCCTTTGCCCGGACCGCGCCGGGGACCTTCCGCACCCACACGCTGGCGCCGGTCGACCGGCTGGCGCGTAAGCCCGCGGACCTGGAGTGGGACCACGCCGCGGCCGCGGTGATGTCGGGGGTCGTGGCGCTGCAGGCCTTCCGGGACGTGGCGCCGGTCCAACCCGGCCACCGGGTGTTGATCGTCGGGGCCTCGGGGGCGATTGGGACCTTCGCGGTGCCGCTGGCGAAGTCGCTGGGCGCCCAGGTGACCGCGGTGTGCTCGGGGGCCAACGCCGCGTGGGTGCGGGAGCTCGGCGCGGACTCTGTCATCGATCACGGCACCACCGACTGGACCACCCTCGACGAGTCGTGGGACGTCATCCTGGACAACGTGATGGTCGCCTCCGTGGGCGCCGCGCGTCGGCGGCTCCGGCCGGGCGGCGTGCTGCTCCCCAACAGCGTCGGCCAGAGCCCCTGGTGGGGTCCGCTGCCCTGGCTGGCGGCGAGAGCGACCGCCGGGCAGGCCGTGCGCACGATCGAGCACCAGCCCACCCGGGCCCACCTGGACGCGGTGGTGCAGGCCCTGGTGCAGGGGCGCACCCGCTGCGTGATGGACGGTACCTGGCCGCTCTCGCAGGCGGGCGAGGCGGTGGCCCGCAAGGCCAGCCACCAGGGGCGGGGCAGCGTGGGGCTCCGCGTGGCGGAGGGGTAGGTGGGCGTGGGGGTCGGGGCCGGTCCGCCCCTCCCTCTCACCCGCCCGCCTTCCACTCCACCCCGGCCATCACCTGCAAGGGCGCGGTCGGCCGCGCGCCGTAGGGCCGCCACGAGACGATCGCCTGCTCCCCCGCCAGGTTGGTCCCCGTCGCGTACAGCGACCAGCCCTTGTGCACCTGCACGGAGGCGGCGGCGTCCAGCAGCAGCAGCGCCGGCACGTCGGTCCCGGTGACGGGGTAGGTCCCCGCCTCGTCCAGCATCCCGCTGCGCCAGGCGGCGCCCAGGCCCAGGTCGAAGCGGTCGTGCACCAGGGCGGCGCGGGCCCCGGCCTGGTGGGTGGGGCTGTAGGGCAGGCTGTCGCCCACGTCGACGTCGCCGAACTCGGGGAAGTCGGAGACGAAGGCGGTGCGGAACCGGCTGCGGGTCAGGCCGTAGCTGGCCTCCAGGGGCAGGCGCAGGCCGGCGGGCAGGGGGGCTTCGACGGCGGCGCTGGCCTCCAGGCCCCAGACCCAGACCTTGCCGCCGGAGAAGGAGCGGCCCAGGTCGTCGTTGGAGCAGCCGCCGGACAGGGTGCAGTCGCCGGTCAGGTTGATGTAGTCGACCAGGAAGCCGACCAGCTCGGCGTGGGCGCCGGGGCGGGAGATGCGCGTGCCGGCCTCGTAGCTCCAGGCCAGCTCGGGCTGGACCTGCGCGTCCTCTCCGGGTGCCACCGGCGAGAAGCCGCGGTGGGCGCCGGCGAACAGGTCGAGCGCGTCGAGCGGGCGCAGCAGGACGGCGCCGCCGGGCAGGAGCACGGCGCGGGTGACGGGATCGACCTGGGGCTCGCCCTCGGCCCGCAGGTGATCGGTGCTGGTGCCGCGGATGACCTCGACCCGGGCGCCGGGCAGCAGGTGGAGCATGCCCAGGCGCAGCTCCTCGTGCACGTGGGCGGCCAGGGCCTGGGCGGTCTCGGTGCTGTCGGTGGTGATGGTTGGTTCCACACCGGGATCGACGCCGGGGTCGACCAGGGCGTCGTCCTGGACCTGCCAGGCGGCCTCGTCGTGCAGGCGGTCGACCACGTCGCCGTGCAGGCGCAGGCCCAGCTCCAGCGTGCTGCCGACCCGGTCGCCCTGCCGGTCCCAGCGGGCCAGGGACTGCAGGCCGAAGGCGTGGTAGCGCCGGTCGTTGGTGCCCATCACCAGGGCCTGCTCGGCGGTGGTGGTGTCCTCCTCGCCGCGCAGGATGGCCAGGTACAGGGCCGCCGTGCCGCCGGTGGGGTCGGCCTGGATCAGGTCGTGCAGGTCGGTGCCGTCGGCGAAGCCGTTGAGCTTGAACCACCGGCGGGTCAGGTAGTGGTGGTAGGCCACGGTGCGGACCTGCAGGCCGCCCGCGGCCTTGGCGGTCCAGGCCAGCTCGGCCTGGCTGCGCTGGTAGCGCATCAAGCCCGGGCTGCTGGCCAGGTAGCGCTGGGTGGGGTCGGCCGCGAAGTCGGTGGCCGTCAGGCCCAGGTAGTCCTCGTGGCTGGTCTCGTCGGTGGCGCCGAGCTTCAGCTCCAGCTCCTGGCCCCAGCCCGGCCGAACGCGGCCCTTCAGCATGCCCTCGGTGTGATCGAAGCCGGTGGGCTCGCCGCCGGGCAGGTGCTTGAAGCCGGCGCTGCGCAGGTGCGAGACCTCGGCCAGCAGGCCCAGGTGCTCGCCGCTGGTGCCGCCCCAGGCGTGGGCCCGCGCGGTCCAGAAGCGGCCGGCCGCCACGTCGACCTCGCCGGCCGGGCCGTCGGGGATCGGGCGGGTCCGCAGGTTGACGGCGCCGCCGACGGTGTGCGGGCCGTGGCGCGTGGCGGCCGGGCCCTTGAAGACCTCGACGCCGACCATGCGGCCGGTCATCGGGAAGTAGTAGGCGGCGGGCGCGGCGTAGGGGGCGGGCGCCAGCAGGACGCCGTCCTCCAGCAGGGTGATCTTGGCCGAGCGCTCGGCGTTGGCGCCGCGGATGCCGATGTTGGGCCGCAGGCCGAAGCCGTCCTCGCTGCGGGTGGTGACCCCGGGGACCTGGGACAGCACCTGCTCGATGTTGTCGTACTCGAAGCGCTCCAGCACCTCCTCGGAGACGACGTGGGCCGAGCCGGCGACGCGGGGGTTGCCGTCTGGCGCGTAGACGATGACCTCCAGGCCGGCCTCCTCGGTCGGGGGAGGGGACTCCTCCTCCTGTGGCGCCTCCTCCTCGGCGGGCGCCTCCTGCGCGCGGGCGGGAAGGGCGGCCAGCAGGATGGCCGTGGGGGCCAGGAGGCGGCGCAGGTGGCCGAAGGCCAGGCGAAGGGGAGCGGCGACCTGGCGCAGCGGTCCCAACCAGGCGGAGAGCAGGTCGTGGTCGTGGTTGCGGATGGAGGGCGGCAGGCCGAAGCGGGTCGGAGGCGCCTGCGACAGCACCAGCGTGCCGAAGAGCCGGTCCCACAGGGCTAGCCAGGTTCCCAGGTTGGCATGGGCCAGGACGGGGTCCGCGGCGTGGTGGAGCTGGTGCTGCGCCGGAGAGAGCAACCAGCGTTCGATCGGGGCGGGGAAGCGGATGAAGGCGTGGCTGTGGCGCAGGTTGCCGCTCACCAGGTTCAGGGCCAGGCTGATGGCGGGGACCCCGGCCAGCTCCAGGGGGCTGGCCTGCACGCGGAAGAGCCAGAAGCACAGCGCGGTCACCAGGCCGGTGACCAGGGCGCCGCGGAGCTGGTAGAGCAGCGACTCCACCGGGTGGATGCGGTGGAAGGTCAGCGGGGTGAGCACCTCGGCGCTGTGGTGGACCTGGTGGAAGGCCCACAGGACAGGCAGGCGATGGCAGGCGAGGTGCAGCAGGAAGCGGCTGGCGTCCCAGGCCAGGAACAGGGCCAAGGAGGTGGCCAGGGTGGCCACCCAGCTCGGGGCCTGCAGGTCGGGGCGGCCCAGGTGCCCGTCCAGCACGCGCACGCCGTGGCTGGCCAGGAGCCAGGCCCCACCTGCGCCCACCCCCCAGGGCAGCAGGCCCAGGAGCTGGCGGCCGAGCAGGAGCTGCACGTCCAGGGCCGTGGAGGGGTGGGTCAGGACCTGCCGCGCGCCGGCCAGGGTCCAGCCGGGTCGGCGCCAGGCCCACCACCCGAGCGCGATGGCGCCCGAGGCCAGCAGCGCCGGCCACCAGGTCCGGCTGAGCGGTTCGAGGAAGGGCGCAAGCAGGGCATCGACCAGCGTGTCCATGTCAGTCGTTGTCGCCCGATGCTTCGTCCGGGATCTGCAGGTTCAGGATGGTGGCCAGGTCGCCCTTGAGGACGTCGGTGACCGCCTTGACCGCGTCGTGCAGGGCCTGGACCTGGGCGGGGTCCTCGGTGACGAGCTGATCCAGGGGGGCGCTGATGCCCCGGGCGACGAGCAGGGCGGCGTCGGTGTCGGCGAGCACCTGGTCGCTGAGGTCCTGGTGGCCCAGGTCGATGAGCAGGTCGTCCCAGCCCGTGCCCTCGCCGCCAGTGAACAGGGCCCGGAAGCCCTCCAGGTTGGCGACGATGCTGGCCGCGCCCGTGCCGCTGGCCAACCCCTCGACGTCGTCGGGGCAGCTCTCGGCGCCGCAGTCCTCGCTGCCCAGGGGCCAGGCCAGCTTGCGGTCCTTGGTCATCGTCTCCAGGTAGAACAGGGCGTCGTAGACCGCGTTGAGCGCCTGCTGCTCGTCCTCGAAGGGGCTGCCGGCTTCGGCCAGCGCCTGGCCGAAGTCGCCCTGCCAGCGGGCCAGCAGCACCCCGCCCTGGCGCGTGACCTCGGCGGCCAGGACCCGCGAGAAGGCGGCCCGGTTGGCGGCGACCCCGTCCTCGCCCAGCGCGTCCCAGGCCCCGTCGCTGTTGGGGGTGGACTGGCTGGGGCAGGCGTTGTCGGCGTCGGCCCACAGCAGGTGCTCGATCGCGTCCAGCCCGTAGCTGTTGACCAGGTTGCCGGTGAAGAAGTCGGCGTCGTCCCAGTTCCCCTCGGCCGTCTCCTGGTCCACCCGGCAGCCGTTGACGGTGGGCCAGGAGTAGATCTCGTCGCGCAGGTCCTCCCCGCCGACCGCGGTCAGCGAGGAGGCCGCGGGGCCGATCTGCATCACCTCCAGCCGCTGCCAGGAGGTCATCGCCGCCGTCCAGGCCGCCTGGGCCTCGGCGCGCCCGCCGTCGGCGCCGTCCCAGGTGGCCAGCGCCGCCTCCAGCGCCCCCGCCTGGACCAGGAAGTCGGCCAGCGCGGGCTCCACGACCTCGGGCCCCACGTCGGCCAGCAGGTCGGCGACCTGGGCGCTGGTGATGGCGCCGACGTCGTCCTGGCCATCGGTGCAGGCCACCGGGCGCAGGGCGACCAGGCCGGCCAGGCCCGCCAGGGCCAGCCACGAGGCCGCCATGCGGCCGGAGCTACCAGCCGCCATGCGGCCGGAGCTACCAGCCGCCATGCGGCCGGAGCTACCAGCCGCCGGTGCCATCGTCCCCTCCCAGGTTCTCGGTGGCGAAGCCGTAGGCCTCGGCCAGCAGGGCGCGCGCGTCGCGCAGGTCCTGGGCGTAGGCCTCAGCAGCGGGGCCGCCCTCCAGCACCGGGGCCGTCCCGAGCAGGTCGTGCAGGGTGGCGAAGTCGGCGTCGGACAGGGGCGAGAGGCGGTTGAACTGCAGGGAGAGGGCGAAGCCCTTGCCCTCCGACCAGTGCTTGGCGTGGTCCGCGAAGCTGTAGTCCTCGGTGCCCATCGCGCTCATGTCCTGGAGCACCTCGTTGACGTAGTGGATCACGCTGGCGGCGATGGCGGCCTCCCAGGCCGACAGGGCCAGGTCGCGGTGGCCCTTCAAGGTGGCGAGCTGGTCGGCGGTCAGGCCCTGGCCCGCCGTCTCCGCCAGCAGCGCGCGGCCGTCGTGGAAGCCCTGCCAGGCGTCGCCCGAGAAGTCGGTGGGGGAGAGCGCGTCCGCGCCGACGTCGCGCTTGGCGGCGTTGGTGCTGTGGCCCCAGCAGACCTCGGTCAGCAGGTCGACCTGGCCGTCGCCGTCCACGTCCATGTTGCCCAGGTCGGCCGTGTCGGCGTCGCTCCAGCTCCCCCAGGTGCGCGCGGCGCCGAAGTAGCCGAAGCCCTCGTCCCAGGCGTGCTCCAGGGCGGTGAAGGGCTCACCCTCCTCGGCGGCGCTGTGGTCCGACAGCAGGCCCTTGCCCTCGATGTCGTCGTCCAGGTAGTCGTCGGCCCCCTGGCTGAAGGCGACAGCACCCCGCAGGAACTTCTCCAGGAGCTGCTGCAGGTCCTGGCCCTCGGCCGTCAGGTAGACCGCGGTCAGCGGGGCGCCGGTGGGGTCCAGCGGGATGTCCCCCGCGGCGCGGTCGACGGCCTGCTGGTCGATGACCTCGATCCAGTGGCGCACCAGGCTCTCGGGGGTGGTGACCCCGTCGGCGTCCCAGCCCACGAAGTCCGTCGTCCAGTCCTCGTGCTGGCCGGTGGCGTCGTTGCCCGCCAGCTTCTCGACCAGGTTCTTGCCGGAGGAGACGTCGTCGTAGACCTGCTGGACCGCCGGCGAGGTGGTCGACTTCAGGATCCCGACGCCGCCCGAGGTGCTGCTGTCGAACTCGAAGTAGAAGAGCAGCTCGTCCTGCACGTCGCCGGCCGCGGGGAACAGGCTGCCGTCGTCGATGCGGCCGGTGACCCCGCCCAGGTGGCTCTTCATGTCGTCGATGAGCAGGTGGCGGAAGACCTGGCCGCTGTAGGACACCGAGCTGCCGTCCTGGAAGGCGCTGTCGAAGTCGTAGAGGTCGGTCCCGCCCGAGCCGCCGCCGTCGCCGTCGCCGCCGTCGCCGGTGCCGCCGTCGCTGGAGCCGCCATCCGTGGCGCCGCCGTCGGGGGAGTCGTCGCCGGTGTCGTCGCCGGTGTCGTCGCCGGTGTCGTCGGCCTTGTCGCCGCAGGCGAGCAGCAGGCTGCCGGTGGGGGTGATCAGCAGGCCCAGCGCGAGGGCCAGGAGGGTGCGGGGTGTCTCGGTCACGGTGCGCTCCGGGGGAGGTGCCCACCGTATAGCGACTTTGACTTTGACTATCAATATCAAACCGCGACAATCTGCCGCCCCCTGGTGGCGGGGGCCGCAGATCCCCGCCTGCTACCAGGGCATCTCCTCCCAGGTCACCGCGGTCCAGGCCGCGCAGTCCGGCGCCTCCGGGTCGGCCATCGCCGCCGTGAAGGCCTCGGCCCGCGCCTGGCAGGTGGCGTCCACGGCCCCCTCCTGGCCGGCGTCCCGCTCCAGCAGGCGGGCCTGCCAGGCCCAGGTCTCGCAGCTCTCCAGGAAGGCGGCCTCGTCCGCGTAGCCGGCGGCGCCCCAGTCCAGGCCCTCGGCCTCCAGGCAGGCCTGGACCAGCGGCGCCGCGGCCTCGCACATCGCGGGGCAGGGGTCGGGCTCGGCGGCGCAGGACAGCAGCAGGAGGGCGAGCAGCGGCATTCGGAGGCTCAGTAGAAGGCGATGCTGGTGGGGGCCAGCGACAGGGACAGGGGGCTGTCGCCGGTCGTCGAGGTGCAGGTCCCGATGTCGTAGATCAGGACGCCGGGGCGGGCGGTGTCGGGGTCGGTCCAGCCCCAGTGCGCGCTGATCCACGCCTCGCCGCGGTCGTTCGCGGCGACCCCCTGCAGGTACTCGGGGCGCTGCTCCACCTGCTGCTGGCTGCCGGCCTGCAGGTCCCCGCAGTGCACGCCGTAGCCGGACAGGTCGTCGGCCAGCGTGGTGAAGACGGCGCGGTCGCCGGCGGCGCCCAGGCTGGCCAGGGTGGCGCCGCTGCCCGACAGGTCGATGCGCAGCTCCAGCGTGCCGGCCGCCGGGTCCAGCACGTACAGGCCGCCTGCCTGGTCGCCAAAGGCGCGCGCGCCGACCAGCACCTGCTCCTGCCCGGGCCAGGGGAAGACGCGGGTGTTGCCGCCGGCCTCCCACCAGGCGGTGACCTGCTCGGTGGCGCAGTCCACCTCGACCACCCGGCCGCCGGCGTCGATCCAGCCGGCGTCGCGGTCCAGCCGCTCCAGGCCCAGGTAGAGCCGCTCGCCCAGGCGGACCATGCTGCCGGTCTCCACGCTCCTGCCGTCGGCGTCGGCGAAGGCCGACAGGTCGACGGTCCCCGTGATGGCGCCGCTGTCGGGATCGAGGACCAGCAGGTGCTGCCGCTCGTACAGGGCCAGGAAGATCCGCCCGTCGCAGACGGCGGCGGCGGTGGGGTTGGTCGTGCCGTCGGCGTCGGCGACCGAGACCTCCAGCGCCGGCGCCGTCCACGCGCCGGGCTCGTAGATGCGCAGGCTGTCGCTGCCGTAGCGGTTGAGCTGGAGCACCCGCCCCTGGTCGACGAAGACGGTGGCGTCGCCGGCCACGGTGGCCAGGCCGTCGTCCACCGCGCGGCCGTCCAGCGCCACCGTCGCCAGGCTGCCGGTGGCGAAGTCCATGCTGGCGGTGGTGAGCACGGCGGTGCGCTGGCCGCCGCCCGTGCTCCCGCCGTCGGTGCCCCCGCCGTCGGCGCCCCCGCTGGACGCGGTGTCGTCGAGATCGGCCCGGGGCACGCAGGCCAGCCAGAGCGGCAGGAGCAGGGTCATGGCGAGCCTCCTTGGGGGGCGGGCGACCAGCGCAGGGTCAGCATCCAGGTGCGGCCGGGCAGGGGGTAGCCGGCGTAGTCGGTGATCGCGTCGACGATGCGGGCGTCGTCGTCGGGGTCCAGCGGGTTGCGGGGCACGACCTGCACGATGCGGTCCTCCAGGTTGCGCACGCTGGCCTCGAGCGAGGGCCAGGCCGGGTGGGGCTCCACCCGCAGGAAGGCGCCGTGCAGCGGGCGAGGCGCGGACCGGTAGAAGTTGGTGGCGTCCCAGTAGCTGCCGTCGGTCCAGGTGAAGTCGTGGCCCAGGCGCAGCCGCTCCTGCCAGTGCACGCTGGTGGCCTGGGAGAGCTGCACCGTGGGGATGCGCGGGAGCTGGTTGTCGGCCACCGAGGGGTCGGGCGTCAGGTTGCGGGACAGCGTCCAGGTCAGGGCCGTCTGGCTGTCCAGCCAGCCCGCCAGGTCCAGGGTCGCCGCCGCCTCCAGCCCCTGCACCCAGGTCAGCCCGAAGTTGACCGGGGTGCTGGTCCGCTGGGCGTTCTGGACCAGGACGATCATGTCCTCGGTGCGGGACCAGAAGTGGGCCACGTCGATCGCGCCGACGAGCAGGCTGTCCTCGGGCCCGACCAGCCGCGCGCCCAGGTCCCAGGCCAGGGCACGCTCGGGCAGCAGGTCGGGGTTGCCGGTGACCGCGCCCTGGTCGCCGAACAGCTCGGTGAGGTCCGGGGGCCGGACGGCGCGGCCGACGTTGGCCTTGAGCGTCAGCGGGCGCCAGGGTCGCAGGGCCAGGCCCAGGCGGGGGGTGGCGAAGGTCCGGACCCGGCTGTCGTCCGCGCCCAGCGCCCGGTCGTCCAGCAGCAGGCCCTGCAGCACGGGCGCCACCAGCACGCGGTCCTGCCAGGCGCGCAGCTCGGCGGACAGGGCGGCGGTGCCCGACAGCCGGCGGGCGGCCGGGGCCCGCTCCCCGGTGGCCAGGTCGGTCTCGCGGGCCTGGTCGCCGCGCAGGCTGAGCGTCAGCGCGGGCAGGGCCCAGGCGGTGGCCGCCCACTGCCCGTGGCCGTGCAGGCCCAGGGTGCCGTAGCGGTGGCGGGTCCAGTCGGCGCCGGCCCCCAGCTCGCCGGCGCGGTCGTCCAGCAGCTCCTGGCGGTGCAGGGTCCACAGCCGCGCCTGCCCGGCGAGGGCGGCGCTGCGGGCCTCGGCCTGGGCGACCGCCAGGTGGCGGCCGGTGGCCAGCGAGGCGTCCAGGGCCGGGGCCTGGACGTGGCCGGGCAGGCCCTCGTCGCGCAGGACCAGGGCGTGCAGCAGCGACAGGCGCCGCCGGCGGTCTCCCCACCGCAGCCGGGCCAGCGTCGAGAGCTGGTCCTTGTCGTCGTTCTCGCGCCGACCCAGCCGGTCGTCCAGCAGGTCGTAGACCGTGCCGTTGTCGTCGAAGAAGAGGTAGTCGCCACGGGTGTGCAGCAGGTCGGCCACGACCAGGCCGTCCAGGCGCTGCCCCGCCCCCGTCGACCCGGCCCCTGGGGCCTGGAAGCCTTGCAGCGCGAAGGCGCGGACCGTGCCGTGCTGGCCGACGGTGAGCGCGGTGGCGGCGCCGGGCTCTTCGGCCGTGACCAGGTCGACCACCCCGCCGATGGGCGCGGCGGCGTAGCGGGGCGGGGCGTTGCCGCGCCAGACCTCGACGCGCTGGAAGGCCCGCAGCGGCAGCTCGGCCAGGTTGACCACGTCGCTGCCGTCGGGGTTGAGCGGCACGCCGTCCAGGTAGACCTGGACCTGGCGCAGGCTGGAGCCGCGGATGCTCACGGCGCTGAAGGCGCCCAGGCCCCCCAGGTGGACGACGGTGGTGCCGGCGACGCCGTCGAGCACCTGGGCCACGTCGGCCGTCGACGACAGGCGGGCGTCGACCGGGACGACGGTCACGCTGGCGCTGGTCGCCGAGGGGTCGGTCGGCTGCGCGCTCGCCTCGACCACCACCTCCTCCCCGCCTTCGACCCCGGCCGCCGCTGCATCCTGGGCGGCCGCGACGCGCACCTCCCCCTGCCCGCCCGGAGGCGAGGGGGGTGCCGCCCCGGCGAGGGCGCTGCACAGGAAGACGACGGCGAGCCACGGCATGGTGGCGGCTCCGTCGGGGTTCGCAGGTATCGCCCCGGCGGGCGCGGGCGAGCGCGGGGCAACAGCCGGTTCTTCGACCCCGAAGAACGTGGTGGCAGGGTGTGGAGGGCCGGTCTCCTGGCTCCCGGATCGTCCGGCCGTGCGCGCCTTCCCGGGCTCGCGAGGCGAGCGCCAGTGGCGGTGTGCGGAGGCCGTCCCCGGTCACAGTGGCGGGGGCCGCGCCGGCATCGGCGGCCATCGCGGGCCCACCTCACCGGACTTCCCGTTTCACCCCGTCCCGGCGGGCAGCCGGGGGGCGGGGCACCTTCCACGCGGTCGTGCGCAAAGAGCGGTGCGGGGGCGTAGTCCAGCGCCCGCGTCGCGTCAACGGGCGGCGCTTCCTCCGGGTTTCACCCCGGGGTTGGCGAGGCGAGCTTCCCGAGACACAGCGTTGCACTCTCGTGTAGAGTGGTCCTGGCAGGCGGCGGCACCGCGCCTGGCCGCGTCGCGCGTCGACGGGGTCCGGGCTGCACCTGCGCCCGGGCTCCCCGGTTGCCCGTCGCCCATCCACCTCCTCGTCCTCGCGTCCCCCTCCGGACCGAGCGCCCCCCCGGAGAACCGATGAAGCACCCCCGCCTCCAACTCCTCGTCCCGCTGCTGCTGGCGGCCTGCAACGGCGGCAAGGGCGGCGACGGCGACGGCGACACCGTCGCGGTGACCTACGCGGATGCCGATCAGGACTCGATCATCGACATGCACGAGGGCTACACCACCATCGCCGGGGAAGAGGGCGAGGACCCGGTGGTGGAGGAGCGGGACAGCGACGGCGACGGCACGCCCGACTACCTGGACCTGGACAGCGACGACGACGGGATCCAGGACATCAACGAGGCGGGCGACACCGACCCGCTGACCCTGCCCTTCGACAGCGACGAGGACGGCACCGCCGACTTCCTGGACCTGGACAGCGACGACAACTGCATCCCCGACGCCCAGGAGGGGGCCAACGACCAGGATGGCGACGGCATCGCCGCCTACAACGACCTGGACGACGACGGCGACGGCCTGCTCGACAGCATCGAGATCGGCGACTCCTGCACCCTGACCGACAGCGACGGGGACGGCCGGCCGGACTACCACGACACGGACAGCGACGACGACGGCGTCGCCGACCTGTACGAGGCCGGGACCAGCGCCTGGGAGACCGAGCCGCGGGACACCGACGGCGACGGGATCCCCGACTACCTGGACCTGGACAGCGACGGCGACGGCTACAGCGACACCGACGAGAGCGGCGGCGGCGGGCCCGACGTCGAGCCGCGGGACACCGACGGCGACGGCGACTACGACTTCCACGACAGCGACAGCGACGGCGACGGCCTGACCGACGCCGAGGAGCGCGACCGCTACGGCACCCTGCCGTACAGCAGCGACACCGACGGCGACGGCTTCAGCGACGGGGCCGAGGTGGGCGCGGGCACGAACCCCGGCGACCCCGGCAGCATCATCGAGGGCGTGTACGTCACGGTGCCCGAGCGCACCACGGTGGAGGAGAGCTTCGACTTCACGCTCTCGGTGCGCATGGGCGACGTGGCCTTCCTGCTGGACACCACGGGCTCGATGGGCGGCACGCTCACGGCGATGACCAACGAGTTCTCGACCATGGTCACGGAGATCTCCAGCGCCTTGCCGGACGCGGAGTACGCGGTGGGCAGCTTCGACGACTACAACGACGCCGCCTATGGCAGTGGCAGCGACAAGCCCTTCTTCATGGATCAGCAGGTCACCAGCAGCACCACCAGCGTGCAATCGGCGCTGAGCCGGCTGGTGGCAAGCGGTGGCGGCGACGGGCCCGAGTCCACGATTGAAGCGGTGTACCAGGCGCTCTCGGGCGTAGGGTACGACCAGAACTGCAACCGGAGCTATGACGGTTCGGATGACGTCCGGCCGTTCCTCGCTTCGACCAGCGACCCATTCGGGGGGGCTGGAGGTCAGAACTACGTCTCGTCCGGGGCAGGCGGCGGTTCGATGGGCGGCATGGGCTTCCGCGACTACGCGCTTCCCATCGTCATCTATGTGACGGACAACCAGCTCCGGGATGATGACGTGCCCAGCTACGGCACGCCTGGGGGCTGTCCGGGGGACGCCGGATCCAGCGACGTGGTGCGCGCGGCGGCGGACATCGGCGCCTACCTCATCGGCATCGGGACCAACTCGACGCCCATCTCCCAGATGAACAGCCTGGCCGAGGCCACCGGCTCCTACGCCGACACCAACGGGGACGGGCGCGCGGACGAACGCCTGGTCTTCACGTGGTCGGGCTCCTCCTCGTCTCTGCGTTCGACCATCGTGAGCGCCATCGAGGACCTGGTGACCTCGGTGCAGTTCGAGCGGGTGAGCCTCGAGGTGGCCAACGACCCCTACGGCTTCGTGACGGGCATCTCGCCCGAGTACTACGAGCTGGCCAGCTCGGCGGACGGCCAGACGGTCGAGTTCCAGCTCGACTTCCGCGGCTCGGTCGCCCAGGCCGAGGAAGACGAGATCTACACCCTGACCCTCAACGTGATCGGCGACGACACGGTCCTGCTGGACACGCTGGACATCTTCGTGGTCGTGCCGGGGAGCAGCTACTGATGACGACGCACCGTATTGCCCTGGTGGCGCTGGTGGGCCTGCTCGCCGCCGGCTGCAAGAACGACAGCACGCTGGCCGTCGTGGTGGACCACGGGACCGGCGACGTGGCCCTGGTCGAGGGGCGGGTCTGCGACCCCGACCGCGGCACCTGGCTGGAAGGCGCCGACGTCTACATGCACCTCTTCGACGCGAACGGCTCCCACTACAACACGCTGTGGGACGAGACCGACGCCGACGGGCGCTTCCAGCTCGTCGACGTGCCCGTGGACGGGCTGCAGCCGGTCTACGTGCAGTACGGGGCGCAGGTGATCGACCAGTTCGAGATCACCATCCCCGTCGGACAGACCTACGTCGTGCTGCCCGATCCGGTCTGCGGCGGGGGCAGCGCCTCGATGGCCGTGGTGACCGGCGACTACGACGACTTCGAGGTCACCCTGGAGGCGCTGGGCTTCGGCGACTTCGACCTGGTCAACGGCCAGACCGGCGACGAGCTGGTGCAGTTCCTCTCCAGCGAGGCGGCGCTGGCGGCCTACGACGTCATCTTCTTCGGCGGCGGCCACCTGGAGGAGGACGTCTTCTACGACACCGACGGCAGCGACGTCGACCGCAACGTCGACAAGGTCAAGGGCGCCCTGCTGGCCTATGTGCAGGCGGGCGGGAAGGTGGTGGCGACCGACTGGAGCTACGACGTGGTCGAGGCGGTCTGGCCGGACCAGATCACCTTCCTGGGCCAGGACAACGTGCCGGACGACGCGCAGAGGGGCGAGACCGGCACCGTCTCCGCCCGGGTGATGGACGAGTCCATGGCGACCGCGGTCGGCGTGGACCGCCTGGACCTGACCTATGACCTGATCGAGTACCCCGTCGTGGCCTCCGTCGACGCCAGCACGACCACCTGGCTGCAGGGGGACGTGGTGTGGCGCGAGGGGGAGAGCACCTCCACGCAGGCGGGCAGCCCCCTGCTGGTCAGCTTCTCCTCGGGGGCCGGATCGGTGTGGTTCAGCACCTTCCGCTTCGGCGCCAACACCGAGGGCGACGCCAAGGCGGCGGTCACCTGGCTGCTCAACCACCTGTGAAGGGATAGGCTGCGGCGTTCCAGGGGTCGGTGCCCGCCGGAGCGGGAGCCGGTCCCGCTCCCCGCGCTGCTCGTCCCACGGGAGGCACCGTGACTTCCATCTTCCTGGTCCTCGCCCTGCTCGCCTGCAAGGACAAGGGCGACAACGACGCCGACGACACCGGTCCCGGCGCCGACGACACGGGCTCGCCGGTCTACGCCGACCTCGACCAGGACGGCTTCACCTCGGACGTCGACTGCGACGACACCAACCCGGCGATCAACCCCTCGGCTGCCGAGCTGTGCGACGAGGTGGACAACGACTGCGACGACGCGGTGGACGAGGGGCTGACCGGCGCCTTCTACGTGGACGCGGACGGGGACGGCTATGGCGACCCGTCGCGCATCGTGGAGGCCTGCGAGCTGGAGCCGGGCCTGGCCGACAACCCCGACGACTGTGACGACACCGACGACGACGTCCACCCCGACGCGGCCGAGCTGTGCAACGGCCAGGACGACGACTGCGACGAGCTGCTGGACGAGCCGGACGCCTTCGACGCCCGGACCTGGTACCTGGACGAAGACCAGGACGGCTGGGGCGACGAGGAGAAGACCACGGTCGCCTGCGACGCGCCCGAGCTGTACACCGACACCTTCGGGGACTGCGACGACGAGGACGACGCGGTCAACCCCGGCGCCAGCGAGCTGTGCAACGACCAGGACGACGACTGCGACCGGGACGTGGACGAGGACGCCATCGACGCGCCGACCTGGTTCCGCGACCGGGACAACGACCTGTTCGGCATCGACGACGAGTTCGTGATCCAGTGCGACCCGCCGACGGGCTTCGCCGCGTCGGGGGGGGACTGCGACGACACCGACGACGAGATCAACCCCGGCGCCGAGGAGATCTGCGACGACATCGACAACGACTGCGACGCGACGACCTCCGAGGACGGGCTGGTGACCCTGGAGGCCGTGGATGGGAGCATCTACGACGTCACCAGCTACTTCGCCGACGGCACCTACAGCAGCCCGACGACCGTCACGATGTCCGGCGACGGGACCTTCTCCTTCTGCCGCGGCACCTACTACGTCCGCATGGTCCTGCAGGCGGACATCGAGATCGTGGGGGTCCACGGCGCCGACGAGACCACCTTCTCGGCCGGCGACGCCGTCAGCGTGATCGAGGTCCAGTCCAACGGCGTGGACGCCTCGATCACCGGGGTGACGATCCGGGACGGCCTGGGCTCGGGGCGCTTCTTCGGCAGCCCGGCCTACTCCACCGGCGGTGGCCTGTACTGCGCGGCCAGCGCCACCGTCGCCATCGTCGACAGCGTGATCACCGCGAACACCGCCGAAGTGGGCGGCGGCATCTACGTCGAGGGCTGCGACGTGACCCTGCGGGACACCGAGATCAGCGACTGCGCGGCGGACTACGGCGGCGGCATCGCGGTCGGCGACGGCGACGCGTCGGTGACCGACTCCATCCTGACCGACAACGTGGCGAACTACTCGGGCGGCGCCGCCTACGTGGACGGGTCGGGCGACGTGAGCGCCGGCATGAGCCTGTCCTCGTCCATCGTCGAGCTCAACGAGGCCCAGTACGGCGGCGGCGTGGCCGTCTTCGAGGCGGCCTTCGCCTGCTCGGGCAGCTCGGGCGTCGAGGCGGGCTTCTTCGACAACGAGGGCTCGCTGGGGGGCGCGGCCTTCGTCGACACGCCGGAGTCCTTCCGCTCGAACACCTGTGACTGGGGCGAAGGCAGCACCGACAACACGCCCGTGGACATCTTCGTCGTGGTCTCGGAGAACGAGTACGACTACGGCAACGACGCCTCGTTCACCTGCGGCACCAACCAGTGCAATGACTGAGGCGCGGCCTCAACCGCCGGTCAGCACCTCGGGCCGAGCTCCCCACAGGCGGATGGCGCCGGGCACCACCTGGTAGGTGACGGGCGCCAGCCCCGGCGCCTCGCCGTCGATGTCCACCCAGGCCGGACGATCCGCGCGGGTGGGGTGGACCTCGATCCTCCGCCCACGGTGGACCTGCACGTGGGGCAGGTGCACGTGGGTGCCCTTGTAGATGGCGTCGGACATCAGCAGGGTGCGCACCACGCCGGGGTCCTGCAGGATGACCAGGTCGAGCTGCCCGTCGTCGAGCAGGGCCTGGGGGGCGAACATCATCCCACCGCCGGCGAAGCGCGCGTTGCAGGCTTGCAGGCTTGTGATCTGGTGCTCGCCCAGGTCCGTTCCGTCCAGGCTGACCCGGACGGGCGCCGCGCGGTAGGCCGCCATCGCCCGCAGGGTGGCGGTGTAGAAGGTCAGCTTGCCGCCCAGGCGCTTGGACGAGGCGTTGGCGATCCGACAGACCAGGCCGGAGATGCCGCAGGAGGCGATGTTCAGGAACCAGCGCTGGCCGGGGGCGCCCTGGTCGTCGGTGTAGTCGCACACGCCCAGGTCGATCACGCGAGAGGTCGCCCTGGGCAGGTGGGCGAGGGCGTCCTCCAGGGTGCCGGCGTGCGATAGGACGCGACGGAAGTCGCCGCCGGTGCCCGCGGGCAGGATCCCCAGGCCGACGGTGCCGGGTGGGGGCGCGGCCTGCATGATGCCGTTGACCACCTCGTTGTGCGTGCCGTCGCCACCCAGGCTCAGCAGGTCGGTCGCGCCGTCGCGCACCGCCTGGCAGGCGAGCTGCATGCCGTGGCCGGCGCGCTCGGTGCGCAGCAGTCGGACCGGCCCCAGCGCCGCGGTGATGCGCGCCGACAGCGCGTCCCAGCGCTGTCCCACCCGGCCTCCACTGGCGGCGGGGTTGGCGATGACGACGGTGGAAGCGGGATCCAGCATGGGGCGGGAGCCTACGACCCGCGGCGGGATCTGTCACCTGGACCAGCGGCGCCCCGCGCGGGGGCGGTCAGCCGCAGGTCGCCCCGTCCTCGGCCTCCGGGGCCTGGACCGGCGCGTCGGGGTCGGCGGGGACCGGCGCCTCGCAGAGCACGGGCTGTCCCTCGCTCCAGGAGAGGGGCTGCCCCTGGAACCGGGCGGCCGCCTCGCACAGCCCGTGCGGAGCCTCGATGATCAGCAGCAGCTCGCCGTCCATGTGGTGCTCGTCGGCGAGCCGGGCGTCCATGACCACGCCCAGCGGCAGGCGCATCCCCTGGGGCTGATCCGCCATGAAGCCGGCGTCCGACCAGCCCTCGGCGTACAGGTGGTCTCCCTGGACCCGGCCCTCCAGGTGGACCCCGTCCAGGTCCAGGTGCACCAGGTCCTCGCCCACCACGCCCAGCTCGGCGCGCAGGGTGGCGCGCACCAGCGCGTCGGTGTCCACCTCGCCGCAAGGGCCGGAGAGCGTGGGCTGCTCCAGGCGCAG
This sequence comes from Myxococcota bacterium, assembly GCA_023150805.1. GTDB lineage: Bacteria > Myxococcota_A > UBA796 > UBA796 > UBA2385 > UBA2385. The sequence goes on from JAKLKF010000055.1 coordinate 18,659, forward strand.
GTCCCAGGCCCCGGAGACCGGGAGGAGCGCGGCGCCCTCGACCTCGCCGCAGGGTGGCTCGCTGCAGTCGGCGGTGAAGAGCAGGGCGAGGAGTGCGGCGAAGAGGACGAGACGGGACATGGTGGGCTCCGAGTGCGATCCAAGGGAAAGCAAGGTGCGTGCCCGGGGCGGAGATGCCCACCAGCGCTGGATCCTCGGGGTGTGGCAGGCCGGGCGGAGCGGGCGCGCGTCGCGATCACGACACGGCTGTCGCGGTGTGCCATCGGAGCGGGCCTGCGGGGCGCCGTTCCAGGGCTCGCGATATCCTCGCGGGATGGATCGCTACCCCGAGCTCGTCATCCCTCACGTCGACGGTGGTGCGCGCCGCGGCGTCGTCATCGGGACGCGCCACATCTCGGTGGGGCGAGGCCCCGACAACGACCTGGTCCTGCTCGACCCGCAGATCAGCCGGCACCACGCGCTCATCTGGTGCGTGGGGGACCGGGTCTTCGTCCGCGACCTGGGCAGCGCGAATGGCACCTTCATCGCCGGCGAGCGCGTGGTCGACACGGCCGAGGTGCCCTACGGCGCCCCGCTGGTCCTGGGAAAGACGCTGGAGCTCCGCGTCGACCCGCCGCGCGCGCCGGAGCTGGTGGGCAGGCCCGCGGCCGTCGCGGTGGAGGACGTGCAGACGGGCATCCGGCGTCCGCTGCACGGGGAGCAATTCCGCATCGGCTCGGGCCCGCAGGCCGACCTGCGCCTGGATGGCTGCGCGCCGGTCGCGGCGACGCTGTACGCCTACCCCGAAGGAGTGGTCTGGCTCTCCCGCGGGGACGAAGACGACGTGCTCCTGCAGGAAGGAGACGCCTTCGAGGTAGGGGGCAGCCCCTTCCGGATCGTCACCGCGGACGCCACCCGGTTGCCGACCGCCCAGTCCGAGACGGACGCCCTGTCCTACCGGCTGCGGGTCGAGCTGGACGGCCCCGCGGGCCCCATGGCCGTGGTCAGCCAGCGGCATGGCCACGCCTCGCACACGATCACCGCCGAGAACCGTGTCGTGTTGCTCTACCTGCTGGGCCGGAAGGCCGAGGACGACCGCCAGTCCGGCCTGGCCCCCGCGGTGCAGGGCTGGTGCGCCGACGAGGACATCATCGTCGGCGTCTGGGGGCGATCGGCCCTGCCCTCGGGGTCCAACCGCCTGAAGGTCCTGGTGCACCGGGTGCGCAAGGAGCTGGCCGAGCAGGGCTTCGAGTCCTGGTGCATCGAGAAGCGCGCCGGGATGATCCGTGGCCGCTTCGCCCAGGTCGAGCTGGGCTGATCGGCGGCCGGGCTCTCAGCCCATCCAGGCGCCGCCGTTGACGTCGATGCCCTGCCCCACCACGCCCCGGGCGTCGGGGCCGACCAGCCAGGCGACGACGCCGGCGATGTCCTCGGGGCGGCTCATCCGGCCGACGGGCACGGCCTTCATCGCCTCGGCGAGCGCGTGCTCGAAGCTGACGCCCATCCCGTCAGCCATCGCCTGGATGCCGGCGCGGGACATCTCGGTGTCGACCCAGCCGGGGCAGATCGCGTTGACCTGGACGTGGTCGGCGGCCAGCTCGAGCGCCAGCGCGCGGACCAGCCCCAGCAGCGCGGCCTTGCTGGCGCAGTAGCCGGTGTAGCCGGGCACGCCGAAGCGGCCCAGGATGCTGGAGATCACGACCAGGTGCCGGGGCGCGGGGCCGGGCTCCAGGTGCCGCTGCGCGGCGCGCAGGCAGGCGTAGGTGCCGACCAGGTTGGTCTGGACCAGGTCGGCGAAGCGATCCGCGGGGCCCGGCTCGTTCGGCCCACCGACGCCGGCGTTGGCGACCAGCCCGCGCAGGGGACCCATCACCTGGGCGCACTCGTCGAAGGCTTCGTCGACCTGGGCCGGGTCGCGGATGTCGCAGGGGCCCAGGTGGACGGCGCCCGCGCCCGCCTTCATCGCCTCCCGCGCGGTCGCCTCCAGGCGTCGGCTGTCGCGGGCCAGCAGCGAGAGGGTGGCGCCCTCGCGGGCCAGGCGCAGCGCGATGGCGCGGCCGATGCCGGTGCCGGCGCCCGTGACGACGAAGTGCTGGCCCTGGTGGGGCAAGAGGTGGCTCATGGTGGCTCCCGGGGAAGAGCTGGTCTATCGCGTCGGTCCCCGGGCGAGAGCAGGCAGGAGCGGTCCCAGGTGCCGATCTACCAGCCGCCAGGCTCTCGCATGGAAGCGCGCCACGGCGAGGGGGCCGGGGCGACTGCCCGGCGAGGGCAGGGCGCGATCCACCCCGGCGCCCGCCTGGTCGCTCACCACCTTGACCACCGCCAGGGGCAGGCCCCGGGCCCGGCAGGCGGCCAGCACCGCGGCGGCCTCCATGTCGCAGATCCGGGCGCCCCGAGCAGCCAGGGTAGCGCGGGTCGCGGGGTCCCAGACGCCACGCCGCACCGTCACCAGCGTGCCCGCCGGCCGCCCCAGGGGCGCGAGCGCGCCGACCGGGCCCTCCTCGTCCAGCAGCCGATCGACGTGGACCACGTCGCCGATCCCCAGCGCATCGTCCAGGGAGCCACAGGTCCCGAGGTTCACCACCCCCCGCGCGGGCCAGCCGCGCAGCGTCCCCATCGTGCGCTCGAAGGCGCGGCGTGGGCCCACGCCGGTCGTGAGCACCGCCACCGCCTCGCCCGCCAGGCGACCCTCCACCAGCCGGCGCCCGAGGGGGCGGGGGCGCTCCAGGGCCCGCACCAGCGGCAGGGTCTCGGCCGGCAGCGCCCCGACCAGCAGGACCCGGTGGGGCACGGCGCCTACTCCTCGCCGACCACCACGGTCAGCTCGGCCCACTCCGCGCCCGTCTGCACGCGCATGATCCCCTTGCCGTCGCGGACCCAGGTCACGACGTTGTCCTGCACCGTCGCGAAGTCCAGCGGGTCGAAGCGGATCACCGTCGGCCCCGTGAGCAGCGCGTCGTCGCAGTAGAGCCACACGGTCCAGGAGTCGCCCACCATCGGCTCGTCCTCGCCGATGTAGTCGATCCACGTCTCCTCGCAGCCTTCCCAGGTGGTGCTGCCCCCGTCGGCGCTCCCGCCGTCGGCCGCGCCGCCGTCGCCGTCGTCGTCCTCGTCCTCCCCGTCGCCCCCGGTGCCGGGCACGGTGCAGGCGGCGAGGGCGAAGATCAGGGGGAAACAGGAGACGACGCGCATGAGGGCTCCGGCCGAGGAGGGGTCGCCGCGCAGGCTATCAGTCGTCCTTGTCGTCCGCGTCGTCTTCTTGTGAGGAGTCGTCGCCGCCGCCGATCTGGACCTGGGTGGGCGCGTCGCCGGGCATGACCACCTGGGTGGGGGCTCCGAACTCGACCGCGGTCGGTCCGGTCGGCAGCACGACCCCCTGCGGGGTGGGCGCCACCTCCTCGGCGGGCGCAGCGGCGGGCAGCTCGCGCGGGGCCTCCTCGGCCGGCGCAGCGGTGGGCAGCTCGCGCGCGGTGCCCTCGGCGGGCGCAGCACCCTCGGCGGGCGCAGCACCCTCGGCGGGCGCGGTGCCCTCGGCGGGCGCGGTGCCCTCGGCGGGCGCAGCACCCTCGGCGGGGAGGGCACCTTCGACGGGGGCGGCCCCCTCGGCCGGCAACGCGCTGTCCTGCCGGAACTCCGTGCGGTCGACCGGCGCCGAGCGGAAGCGCTTGTCCTCGGCCTTGCCGGTCACGACGGCGACGCTGAGCACCGGCATCGGCGACCACACCCCCCAGCCAGGGCGCGCCCAGGTCGAGGCCGAGGTCATGCTGGCGCCCGCGGCCAGGCGCAGCCGCTTCTTCGTCCAGTCCACGCCCGCCGTCACGCCGCGGGGCATCAGCAGGCGGGTCGTCAGCCCGCCGTACCAGCCGAGGTCACCGCCCGCGAGGTCGATGCTCATGCTGCGCTCGTAGCTGGCCGTGATGCTCTCCAGGCCGGTGCCGATCTTGAGGTTCTCGACGGGCAGCGACCAGACCAGCTGGGTCTGCTCGACCAGCCGGAACCCGACCATCAGGGGGTGGGCGCCCAGCATGGGCACGTCGTAGTTGAGCCAGGCGCCGGTGTCGTCGGAGACGATCTCGATGCGCTCCAGGCGGAACTTCGCCGCCTGGGCCGGCGCGGCGAGCAGGGTCGACAGCAGGAGGGGCGCGATCACGGGGCCGGCTCCGGGTAGGCGGTGATGACGGCGTCGACGGGCCAGCGCTGCACGGCGCCCAGCGCCATGCCCGAGTCCGCGCCCCAGACCTGGACGGCCAGGTCGGCGTTCTGGAGCTTGCGGACCATCTGGCGGTCCAGCAGGCTGTGGGGCAGGGCGATGCCGTCGCTGTTGGCCGCGCGCGCCTGGCCCACCAGGTCGGCCAGGCCCAGGGTCTGGGCGATGTCGTTGCCCAGCACCGTGCCGGCGCCGAAGCCCTCGGGGCTGGCGTTCGGCCAGACCAGGCTGGTCTCGATCTCGCCAGGGCGGCCGATGGCGGCGGCCTCGGCGTCCAGGGCCTCGATCATCGCCTTGTCCGGGGCCGACAGGAACCAGCGGTTCTCGGGCTCGTACAGGAACCACAGGTCGACGACGGCGCGGGCGATGTCCGCGGGCTCGGGCGTGTTGCCCTTGTCGTAGATGACGTTGACCTGGACCAGGTAGCCGGGATCGGCGGCCAGGGCGACGATGGCCTCTTCGAAGGGCATCAGGCCGTCTTCGAGGGTCTGCACGTCGGGGTAGTCCGGATCGACCAGCCCGCCGCAGCGGTACAGGTCCTCCAGCTCCTCGAAGGTGTGGTCCATCAGGCGGACCTGCTCGGGCTCCAGCAGCCCCTCCCCGGTGTTCGGGTCGTAGTCGATGCCGGCGCAGACCTCGTGCGAGAGCCACGGGCCGCGGTGCAGCACCGGCACCCCGTCGCTGGTCAGCGCCACGTCGATCTGCACGCCGTCGTAGGGCTGCAACAGCGCGTTGGACAGCGCGTGGCGGCTGTTCTCGGGCCAGTAGCCGGCGCCGCCGCGGAAGGCGAGCACCAGGGGATCGTCGCCGGCGCCGATGAAGCCGCAGCCGCCCAGCAGGGTCAGCAGCGGCACCAGCGCGGTGCGGGGCAGGGTGGGCATGGGGCGGGCTCCATGGGTCGGAGGACTCAGTCGGAGAGCTTGAGGCTGACGCCGAGGCCGTCGCCAGTCGGCAGGACCAGGCTGACCAGGCGGGGGTCGGCGTGGATGGCGTCGTTGTAGGCGCGCAGGGCGTCGGTGCCGCTCTGGTCGTCGGCGGGGGCGGGGCGGGTGACCTTGCCTCCCCACAGGACGTTGTCGGCCAGCAGCAGGCCGCCGACCCGCAGCCGGGGAACGGCGGCGTGGAGCGCCGCCAGGTAGTCGCGCTTGTGGATGTCGACGAAGACCACGTCGAAGCTGCCCTCGGTCGCGGCCAGGGCGGCGATGCCGTCGCCCGCGAGCAGGCGGACCCGTGCGCGCAGCGGGTGGTCGGCCCACAGGCGGTCGAAGTGGTCGTGCTCCCAGGGATCCTGCTCGGTGCCCAGCACCTGCCCCTCCGAACCGACGGCGCGCGCGAACCAGAAGGCCGAGTAGCCGAAGCCGCTGCCCAGCTCGAAGACGCGGCGTCCGCCGATCATGCGGGTGAGCAGGTGCAGCCAGCGGCCGGCGTCCGCGCCGATCAAGGGGAAGCCGCGCTGCACGGCCAGGTCCTGCAGGCGGTCGTGCAGGGCCTGCTCGGAGGGGTCCAGCGCGCCGCCGCCGGCCGCATCCCCGCGCGCGCCCTGCAGCTCCAGGTACGCCCGGACCTGCGGGTCGAGGATGTTGCTGACGCGGTCGGAGGGACTGGACATGGGAGCGGGGGGAAGGGGTGGGTCAGGCCAGCGAGGGGTCGGCGGCGAGCAGGTCGGCCCGCTCGAGCAGGACGGGGTGCAGGCGTTCGGGCGCGATCCGGGCGGGGTGGAGGGGCACGTCGCCGAGCAGCGCGTCCCGGACCTGGCCCGTGGCGGCATCGTATCGTCGCACGCGCCGCTCCGAGGGCGCGGGCATCGCGGCCCAGGCCCCGGCCAGCTCGGCCGCCAGCGCGCGCGCCTGCTCCAGCGTGCGCGGACCCTGCAGCAGCAGCGGCGCCTTGCGCCCCGGCGGGATCAGCTCCAGGCGCGAGCGCACGGCGTGGCCCAGGGCGCCCTCCCGCTTGAGCGCGCGGGCCGGGCCCACCACGGGCGCCTCCTGCCGGTCGGTCCACGGGCCCACCCGCACGCGCACGACGCTGCTGGGGCCGTCCTCGGCCTTCCACCGGTGCAGCCCCGCCTCGCCGCGCAGCAGGCCCGTGGCGTAGGGCCCGCGGATCGCCAGCACGCAGGGCTCCTCGGCGTCCAGGGGCTCGCAGAGCCAGTCCACGGCGAAGCCCTGCTGCCCGGCCCAGGCCTCCAGGCCGCGGGCCACCAGGTCGCGCGCGGCCGCGCCGGTGCCGCCGACCGGGCGCAGCTCCACCAGGGCGTCCCACAGGCCGGCGCGGCCCATGGTGACCAGCTCGCGCCGGGCGTCGACCAGGTGTTGCTCGAGCTGGACCAGGCGCTGGCCCAGGGTGGCCAGCTCGTCGCGGCTCTTGCAGGCGGCCAGGTCCGGCTCCAGCTCCCGGGCCCGCAGGGCCAGGCGATCCAGGCGCGCCAGCTCCCGCTCGGCCAGGTCCAGGTCGCGCAGGGCCTGGGCGGCGTGGTGGCCCTGCGTCCAGAAGTCCGGCTCCTGGCGCAGGGCGCGCAGGCGCGTGGCCTCCTGGCGCAGGAACGGCGCGCCCGCCTGCAGGGCCAGGTCCTCGGCCGCGCGCTGCGCCCGGGCCACGCCCTCGGCCAGGTCCTGGCGGGTCCAGCGCCGCCCCTCGACCTGGACCGGCCGCGCCTGGGCCCGCGCGGCGCGGCTCTCCTCGCTGTCCAGCACCCGGACCCGCGCCCGCCCGCCGGGCGCGTCGATCCGCAGGATCTGCCCGGGCTGCGCCCCCTGCTCCATCAGCGCCTGGGCCAGCGGCAGGACCAGGCTGTGCTGGATCTGCCGCTTGAGCGCCCGCGCGCCGAAGCGCTCGTCGTGGCCCTGGTCGATCGCCAGGTCCAGGGCGCTGTCGTCGACGTCCACCACCAGGCCCCGGTCGGTGATCCCCGGGTAGCGCAGCACCCGCGCCAGCTCCTGCCGGGCGACCGCGCGCACCTGGTCCCGGCTCAGCGGGTGGAAGACCACCACCCGCCCGAAGCGGTTGAGCAGCTCGGGGCGGAAGTGGCGCGACAGCCCCTGCAGGATCGCGGCCTGGCGCTCGGCGGTGTCCGGCCCGCCCAGGAAGCCCAGGCGCTTGTCGCTGCCCTCGGCGCCGGCGTTGCTGGTGCAGATGACGATGGTGTTGCGGAAGTCGACGGCCTCGCCCGAGGGCGGGGTCAGCCGGCCCTCGTCCAGCAGCGACAGCAGCAGGTCCCAGACGTTCTCGTGCGCCTTCTCCAGCTCGTCGAAGAGCACGATCTGGAAGGGCTGGGCGCGCACCGGGTCGACCAGGGTGGCGGGGCGCTCGGGCTGGCGGGCGCTGCCCAGCAGCACCTCGGCGGCGTGGAAGTCCTTGAACTCGCCCAGGTCGAAGCGCAGCAGGCGGTCGGGGCTGCCGAAGAGGAAGGTCGCCAGCGCCCGGGCCAGCTCGGTCTTCCCCACGCCGGTGGGCCCGACGAAGAGGAAGGTGCCCAGGGGGCGCTGGGGGTCCTGCAGGCCGGCCTTGAACAGCGTGATGCACTCGACGATGGCATCGACCGCCGCCTCCTGGCCGACCACGCGGGCGGTGAACCACGCCCGGACGTCGGCGGTGCGCATCGTGGCCTGGCGGGACACGATGAAGGCCGGCAGCCCCGTGCGCGCGGCGAAGACCTGCTCGACGAAGGCGGGCGGCACGGCCGCGCCCGGCGGCAGCTCGCCGGCCCGGGCGGCGACCTGGGCCAGCAGCTCCAGGGCCGGGCCGGGCGGGTGCCGGTGGGGCAGGAAGCGGTGGGTCAGGTCGACCAGGGCCCGCCGGGTGGCCGGCTCCAGGCGCAGGCCGCGGGCGGCCGCGTCGGCGTCCAGGGTCTCGTCGACCTGGGGCGCGGTGAGCGGGTGCAGCTCGACCCGCTCGAAGAGATCGACGAAACCTCGCTCCTTCTGCATCTGGCGCAGGATCGAGGGGGTGGCCTCGGCCAGCATCGCGATGGCGCGCTGCTCCAGCTCGGGCCGCAGGGCGTCGAGCATGTTGCTGTCGCTGCTGCTGCTGCGTCCGGCGGTGGGCAGGTTCCAGACGTCGCTCAGGTAGATCGCCGCCTTCTGCGCCTTGCTCGCGGAGATCACGGCGCGGAGCTTGGTCTGCCACTCGCCCAGGTAGCGGGTGCCGGCCAGCAGGGTGCTGGTGGACAGCTCGACCAGCCCCTGGACCGCCTTGCCGCCCGCGCCGTCGGCCAGGGCGCCGGCGAGCCCCTGGACGACCGCGGTCTTGCCCACCCCCGCGGGCCCCACCAGCAGCACGGAGCGGCCCGAGGAGAGCAGCGCGAGCACCCGCGCGATCTCGTCCTGGCGGAACCGGGGGCGCTGCAGCGCCCCCTGCCGGGCGGCAGCCAGGAGGTCCCGGCTCTCCCGGGCGAGCGCGTCGCTGTAGTCGGTGTCCATCGGCGTCCCGGCCTGGGCGCGGGTCCTAACGGGTCGGCCCGCCGCCTGGGGGTCCGACCGGCTACGCTGCGCCCTTCCACCCAAGGGTCGGTGCTCCTCTGCCTCCCGTCCTCGTCCACGCCTGGCTCCTGCTCGTCCTGGGCTGCGGGACGGGCTCCTCGCCCGACCCCCTGGACCAGGACCACGACGGCTGGATCCACCCGCAGGACTGCGACGACCTCGACCCGCTCCGCCATCCCGACGCCGACGAGGTCTGCGACGGCCTGGACAACGACTGCGACGGCGTGGTCGACCAGGAGGGCGCCCTGGACGCGGGCCTGTTCTACGACGACCGCGACGGCGACGGCTGGGGGGACGAGGCGGCCTGGTGGCACACCTGCCAGGCGCCTGCGGGCACGGTGACCCGGGCGGGGGACTGCGACGACGGCGAGGCGTCCATCTCGCCGGACCAGGACGAGGTCTGCGACGGGCTCGACAACGACTGCGACGGCCTGTGGGACGAGGCGGACGCGGTCGACGCGCCGCGCTGGTACCTGGACGCCGACGGGGACCTTTGGGGCCAGGACGCGGTCTACCAGGACGCCTGCGCGCAGCCCGACGGCTACGTGGAGGGGGGCGGGGACTGCCACGACGGCGACGCGCAGGTGAACCCGGGCATGGCCGAGCTGTGCGACCCGGGCGACGTCGACGAGGACTGCTCCGGGCTGGCCGACGACCTGGACCCGGCCGCCGACGGTCTGACCTCCTGGCACCTCGACGGGGACGGCGACGGCTTCGGGCGGGACGACGACGTCGTGGAGAGCTGCGAGCCGCAGGCCGGCAGGGCCGAGCGGGGAGGGGACTGCGACGACGCCGATCCGCGGGTGCACCCCGACGCCGACGAGGTCTGCGCCAACGGGACGGACGACGACTGCGACGGGCTGGCCGACGACCGGGACCCCGATCCGGGGCCCGACGTGGCCCTGTACGCCGACGCCGACGGCGATGGCTACGGCGATCCCGCGCAGCCGCGGGGCGCGGGCTGCGCGCTGGACGACGGCCTGAGCAGCCAGGGCAGCGACTGCGACGACACCGCGCCCGACGTGCACCCCGGGGCCGCCGAGACCTGGTACGACGGCGTCGACCAGGACTGCGCGGGGGACGACGACGACGACGCCGACGGCGACGGCGCGGCGGCGGCGGAGGCCGGCGGCCCGGACTGTGACGACGGCGACGACGAGGTCTGGCCCGGGGCGACCGAGGTCTGCGCCGACGGCGTCGACCAGGACTGCGACGGCCGGGTGGACCCCTGCGCCCCGCTGGTCTTCGAGGGGACGGCGGGCGCGCGGGCCGGCGGGGCGGTGGCCGGCGTGGGCGACGTCGACGGCGACGGCTGGCCCGACCTGCTGGTGGGGGGCGCGCTGCACGGCGACGCCAACGCCGGCGCCGCCTGGCTGCTGCGGGGGCCGGCGGCGGAGGGGGCCGGGACCTGGGATGGCGAGGCGCTGGCGCTGACGGGCGACGAGGACGCCGGGCACGCGGGCGCGGCCGTGGCCGGCCCGGGGGACGTGGACGGCGACGGCTACGCGGACCTGCTCGTGGGCGCGCCCGGCGCGGACCTGGGCGGCGGGGCGGGCAGCGGGGGAGCCTGGCTCCTGCCCGGGCCCGTCCCGGCGGAGGGCCTGCTCGCGGAGCTGGCGGGGGCGGTGCTGGTGGGCGAGGACGCCGACGACCAGGCCGGCAGCGCGCTGGCGGGGGTCGGGGACGTGGACGGGGACGGCTGGCCCGACCTGGTGATCGGCGCGGCCCAGGCCGACCCCTTCGGCAGCCGCACCGGCGCGGCCTGGCTGCTGCGGGGCCCGCTCGAAGGGGAGATCGACCTGTGGGACGCCGACGGGACCTGGGCCGGCGCGGACGCGGGCGACCAGGCGGGCGCGGCGGTGGCCGGGGCGGGGGACGTGGACGGCGACGGGCTGATGGACGTGCTGGTGGGCGCCCCCTACCTGCGGGGCGACGACCACTGGGCGGGCGGGGCCTTCCTGGTCGCGGGCCCCGCGACCGGCAGCCACGACCTGTCCGACGCCACCGCCCTGCTGCGCGGGGCCCTGACCAGCGACCAGGCGGGCGCGGCGGTGGCCGGCGCCGGCGATGTGGACGGAGATGGCCACGACGACGTGCTGGTGGGCGCGCCCGGCTACGACGGAGGGGGAGCGGGCAGCGGCGGCGCCTTCCTGCTGCGGGGACCGCTCGCCGGCACCGTGGCCCTCGCCTCCGCCGACCTGGTCCTGATCGGCGCGACGGCCGAGGACGCGGCCGGCAGCAGCGTCGCCGGCGCCCTCGACCTCGACGGCGACGGCACGGTGGACCTGGCGGTCGGCGCCCGGCTGGACGACGCGGGCGCCACCGACGCGGGCGCCCTGTACCTGGTCCTCTCGCCGGGCTCGGGCAGCATGGACCTGGGTGCCGCCGACCTTCGGGTCCAGGGTGGCGAGGGGGACCTGGAGGTCGGAGGCGCTCTGGCCGCCCCCGGCGACGTGGACGGCGACGGCCGGGACGAGCTGCTGCTCGGCGTGCCCGGCGCGGACCAGGCCTGGCTGCTGGGGGGCTGAGCCGCGCGGTCCGGCTTCAGGGCGCCGGGCAGGACGCGCGCAGCGCGCCCGGATCGCAGGGGCCGGGCGCGGAGGCGTGGTTCACCATCCGGCAGATGGCGTCGATGTAGATCTGCGACTGGGCGCAGGCGATGGGCGTGAGCGGGTCCGCCGGATCCAGGCGCGCCACGGCCGCCGCGATGGCCTGCGCCTGGGTGCCGTAGATCCCGTGCAGGTCCTCGTCGCAGTCGGGGTCCACGCCACCCGAGCAGCGGACGTGGGCGGGCCCGTGGTGGTGGCTGGCCTCGTGGACCAGCACGCTGGCCATCCAGGCCGGCGGCGCGTCCCAGGGGTCTCCGGTCGTGGGGATGTAGACCGTGCCGCCCTGGAAGCGGGCGCCGACCCCTTCCAGTCCCGGGTCGTAGGCCACCCGGTCCACGTGGTCCAGCACGTGTGCGTAGAGCAGGGCGCCCGCGGCGTCCGGGTCGCGGAAGCCCCCCCGGGTCGCCAGCTCGGCCAGCGCCTCCTGCCCCCATGCCGCGCCGTCGGGGTCCGCCAGCAGGGCGCCGACGGTGCCGTAGTCGGCGGCCACCAGCGCCCAGGCGCCCATCAGGGTCAGCGACAGCGGATCCCCCCCGCCGGTCACCGGGCCCGGCGAGCCCCCGAAGCTCTCCCAGTCCACGCCCAGGTCCTCGGCCAGCCAGGTGGCGCAGCCCTCGGAGAGGGTCGTGGGCAGCCGGCCGTCCCGCAGTGTCGTCGAGGGGTGGTCCCCCTCGTCCAGGCCGCAGGCGGCGCGCGCCCGCCGCCAGGCCGTCGCGTCGGTCGGTCCCCGACAGCCGACCAGCGCCGCCGGGATCCCCAGGAGCCACACCACGTCACCGCCACGCATCCACCACCTCGTCGGGCCCGTCCGTGGGCCGGGCGGGGCGCGAAGCAGGGGCTGTGCCGAGGCGGAGATCTCCTGCTGGTGCGGATCTGCGCGGCGCATGGGCCGCGGCGTGGCGGCCCGCTGGCGGGGGGGTGCCGGTCCGCCGGCAGGGGCCCCTTCGCGCTACGATGGGTGCGCGAGGTGCCCTGTGCCCGAGCCCGCCCCGACCGCCTCCCCCGAGGGCCTGCCCGCGCCCGATGCCCCTGCCGAGGACGCCTTCGTCGCCGGACTGGCGGACCGGGACGACCTGGACGCGCTGGTGCGGGCCATCACCGCCGCCATGCAGGCCCGCAGGCCCCGCCTGGCCGCTCGGCTGGTCGGGCTGCTCGACGACCGGGTGGAGATCGCGCCCGGCTCGGACCTGGACCGCGCCCGGCGGGCCGCTGCCCTGCTGCTGCTCGCGCGCGAGCCCGCGCTGTCCCAGCCCCTGGTCGACGACCTGGACCAGGCCTGGCAGCTCGCCCGCCAGGCCCGGATGCGCCGGATCACCGCGCGGATGCGCGCGCGCGCCAGCGCCCTCCCCGAGAGCCTGCTGGTGTCGCCGGCTCCCTCCTCCCGGCGGGCGCCGCGCCTGACCGGCCGCGACCGGAGGGGCGGATGAAGACCCTGGCCCTGCTCCTCCTCCTCCTCGCCACGCCCCCGGCCTCGGCCGGGCCGGAGCCCGCCGTGCTCACCCTGTCTTCCGTCGCCTTCGAGCCCGGGACCGAGATCCCCCGGGAGCACACCTGCCAGGGCGCCGACCACAGCCCGCCCCTGGCCTGGTCGGACCTGCCTGCCGGCACGCAGAGCCTGGTGCTGATCGTCGACGACCCCGACGCGCCCGATCCCAAGGCCCCCAAGATGACCTGGGTGCACTGGGTGCTCTACGACCTCCCGCCGTCCGCGACCGGCCTGACGGCGGCCGTGCGCGAGCTGCCGACCGGCACGCGCCAGGGGCGCAACTCCTGGAAGCGGCAGGGCTACGGCGGCCCCTGCCCGCCGATCGGGCGGCACCGCTACTTCCACAAGCTCTACGCGCTCGACGTGAAGCTGGGCGACCTGGGAGAGCCGGACGCGGCGACGGTCATGGCCGCGGCCCAGGGCCACATCCTGGGCCAGGTCGAGCTGGTGGGGACCTACCAGAAGCAGTAGCGGAGAGACTAGCGTCGCTAGGAAAGGGGGGGGTGCGAGGACCCTAGCAATGCTAGGGCCTGGGGTCCGCTCCTTCGCCCCAGAAGGCGGCGACCTGCTCGACGGTCTCGGCGGCCTTGAGCAGCTCGGCCCTTTCACCCCGCAGGCCGATCACGGCGGGGGCCTGGCGGCTGTTGTAGCGGGACCACATCGACAGCGTGTAGGCGCCGGCGTCGTGCACGGCGACCAGGTCCCCCGGCAGGATGGGCGGGAGCTGGGCCCCCTTGGCCAGCCGGTCGCCCGAGAAGCACAGGGGCCCCACCACGTCCCAGGGCATCCGGGGTCCCTGCTTGGGAATGCCGCGCGGGTCTAGCACCGCTAGCCTGTGGCGCCAGCGGTTCGGCGCGTAGGCGGCACGCACGAAGAGATCGGCCCCGACGTGCAGGACCGCGATGCGCCGGCCCCCGCTCTGCTTGACCGCCTCGACGCGGCTGAGGACCACCCCGGCCTGGGCGTGCAGGCTTCGGCCCATCTCGGTCACCACCCGGTGGGGTCCCTGAAAGAGGGCGGGCACCCGGTCGCGCAGCGCCTGGCCCCAGGCGGCGAAGTCCGGCGGCACCCCGTCGGCGTCGACCGGCAGGCCCCCGCCCACGTCCAGCCAGTCGACCCGGCCCCCGGCGGCGCGCACCTCTCCGGCCAGCGAGGTGATGGCCTGTGCGCCCGCGACGAGCTGGTCCCGGCTGCAGCCCTGGGAGCCGACGTGGACGTGCAGGGCGGTCAGCCAAGGCCAGCGCTGGAAGGCCCGGATCACCCGGTCCCGCTCGGTGGCCAGCTCCACGCCGAACTTGCTGCCGGCCATCGCGGTGCTGGTCGCGGCGATGGCCCCCGGACCCACGTCGGGGTTGACCCGCAGGCCGACGGGGCCCGGCGGTCGCCCCCCGTCGAGCAGGCGGACCACCCGGTCCAGCTCCGCCAGGCTGTCCAGGTTGAGCAGCACCCCCCGATCCAGCGCCAGGCGCAGGTCGTCGAAGGTCTTGCAGGGCGAGTCGAAGACCACGCGCTGGGGGGGCAGCCGCCGCAGGGCCAGGAGCAGCTCGACCTTGCTGGCGGCCTCCAGGCCCACACCCTGGCGGGCCAGGTGGTCGAGCACGCCGCCGACCGGGTTGGCCTTGATCGCCACGGCGTGCAGCGCGTCGTCCGGCGCCGCCCGCCGCAGGTCGGCCAGCCGCGCGTCGACGGCGTCCAGGTCGTGCACCACGACGGCGGCGCCGCGGTCCCCGGCGGCCGGATCGGGGCAGAGCCAGCCGTGGGCGACCGCCAGCTCCACCGCCTGCCGCAGGCGCGCGGGCTGCATCGGGGTCAGCGGACGGGGGAGCGCAGGCGGAAGGCGCCCGGGGTGAAGCCCACGGTCAGCGCCAGGCCGGGGCGGAAGGCGCCCACCGTCGGCACCTCGTCCTCGGGGTCGCGCAGGTCGCCCTCCTCCACGCCCGGGGCCAGGCGCCCCACGCGGCGCAGCGTGCCGGCCAGGCCCACGGCGAAGAGCGGCGAGAGCTCGACCTCGCCTCCCAGGTAGAAGCTCTGGAACAAGGTGAAGCGCACGCTGCCGCCGTTGACCGCCATCAGGCCCAGGCCCACGGTCGGGGCGAAGCGCACCGGCGCGCTCACCAGGTAGTCGCGGCCCCCGCGCTCCAGGAAGGGGCTGAAGGCGGCGACCACCTCGCCGTCGAGGACGTCGGCGCTCACCCGCTCGACCGCCGCCGTGCCCGCGTCGTTGACCTCGCCCAGCTCGTAGCTGCGGTGGGCCGGCGAGGTGACGGCGACCCCCAGGCGGATCGCGCCCAGGTAGCGGTCGACGACCTCGACCTCCTCGGCGGCGACCACGGCCCCCCCGGCCCGCGCGGTGAGCTGCACCGGACCGGCCTCGCGGGGCGCGAACAGGCGGCGGCTGACCGTGCGGCGCACCGCCCCGGCGGCGGGCAGGGGGGCGAGCAGCTCCTCCCCGGCGCTGTGGCCCAGGGCGTCGGCCAGCTCGACCTGCACGCGGGCGTCGACGGGGTGGCGGACCGCGACCTCGATGTAGGTGCCGGTCGGCAGCGCGTGGGTGCCCTCGTCCAGCTCGGCGCCCCGCTCGTCGAAGCGACGGGTGCGGACGGTGCCCGCCTCGGCGTCCATGCAGACCAGGAAGGTCCGCTGCAGGGCCGCGGGGCGGGCCCCGGGGACGCACCACTCGGCGGCGGCCTCCTCCTGGACCTGGGCGGCCTCCGCCCGCTCGGCCTGGGACAGCCACACCGGCGCGGCCCGCCACTCCTTCTCGCGGGGGGCGCCCTCGATCTCTGCGCGCACGACCAGCTCGCCCTGGCCCGCGGCCATCCAGGCGTCGACCGCGGCGCGCGCCTCGCCGGGGAGCTGCAGCGTGCGGGTCGGCACGTCCACCGCCGCCGGCAGCCAGCGCCCCCCGACGTAGATGCTGGCGGCGACCACGGCGCCCAGCTCGCCGCCCAGGAACAGGGCGCCGTCCTGGGCGATGATCACGGTGCCGGCGGGGTCCGCGGGGGCGACGGCCATGCGCAGGATCGTGGCGTCGCCGGGCGGCACCTGGTGGACGAAGTCGGCGGAGGCGCCCGGCGGCAGGGCGTAGAGCTGGCGGCAGTCGTCGAGGGTCTCGCCCAGCATGCCGGTACCGTCGGACAGCGGCACCACGCAGGACCAGCCGGCCAGCGAGCGCAGGGCGCCGCCGCGGCGCCCCAGCAGCCGCAGGGGGTCCTTGTGGGCCAGCACGACGCTGGGCAGGTCGACCTGGGCGGCGGTGCGACCCTCGACCCGCCCGATGGGGTGCGGATCGACCTGGAGGTCGACCACGAAGGCCAGGGCGGGCGCGGTGAGCAGGAGGGGCAGCAGCATGGGACCGGCCAGAGCCTACCGCACCGCCTCGGGCGCTGCGGAGCGGCGGGCGTCGAGGTCCACCAGGAAGGCGGCCAGGGCGGTCGCGACGACCCGGTTGCCCTCCGGACGCAGGTGGTTGTTGTCGATGAACAGCTCGCTGCTGTGGCGGCCGTCCGCCGACAACACCGCGCAGGCGTCGAAGACGGGGTAGCCCTCGGGCAGGCTGCCCTCCCAGGCCATGCAGCCGACCGTGCCGTCGGGCTGCTGCACCGGGTAGCGCATGAAGATCACCTCGGTCCCCTGCTGCCGGGCGTAGCGGCCGATCAGGTCGTGGTTGCCCATGTCCGGGGAGGTCCGCAGGTCGCCTTGGGAGGGGTCCACCAGCCGGGTGCGGACCTCGTGGAGCTGCAAGGGCCAGGGCAGGGTCTCCCACGGCCGCAGCCCCGTCAGGCGCAGCGTGAGCTGGCCGAAGTAGTACACCCGGCTGTTCCACAGCGCCTCGCCCACGCCCTGCCCGGCCACCTTGCGCTCGACCAGCGGCCCGTCCTCCCGCGGGCTGTCCTTGGGCATGGCGTCGATGAGCAGGTAGTGCGGCTGGTAGGCCATCAGCCGCTTGCGCACCAGCCGGTAGATGTTCAGCGAGCGGTAGCCGGAGATGCCGGCGTTGAGCACCTCCCAGCCGTCGCCCAGCAGCTCCTCGGCCTGGTTGGGGAAGGCCTGGTCGGCGGGCACGCCGCCGCCGAAGGTCTGGCTGTCGCCCAGGGTGATCACCCGGCGCACGCCGGGCGGGGGGACCTGCTCGATGGGCTCGCGGCGTCGGAAGCCGTGGGCGTCGATGCCGGCGGTCGGGTCCGGCAGGTCCTTCCAGTACCAGTACAGGTCGGGGTCGTAGGCGAAGCCGTAGCCCATGTGCGCCTGCACCTCGTCCTCGGCCATCGAGGCGCGGCGCCCCACGGGGAACAGCAGGCGCAGGGCGCCCTCGGCCAGGAGCAGGGTGAGGATGGGGCCGACGACGATGGCGGCGAGCAGCTTGCGCCCGGGTCGCATGGCGGTCCCTCCGGTGGACGCCCGATCCGCCGGGCGCCAGATACGGTAGCCTGCGGGGGCCCTGGCGAGGAGATCGGGCCGATGCGCTGTGCCGACGTGCCCCTCGATCTGGCGCTCCGCCCGGTCCGCGCCCTGGCCTTCCGGCTGCCGGGGCGGCCGGCCGCCGAGATGGCCGAGCTCTCCCAGGCCGAGGCCGGAGGCGGGCTGGACATGCTGGAGGCCTGCGAGCGGACCGCGCGCGCCGACCTGCGCCGGCAGTTCTTCCTGCACGCGCTCGACCAGCTTCGCCGGAGCCGGCTGTTCCGGCAGCGCGCCGCCGCGCTGGCCCAGGCCCGCAGCCGCACCACGGCGGTGCTGGAGGACAGCGGCTACATCGCCAGCCACGGCATCCGTGGCGCCGATCCGCTCTACTCCGAGCTGGGCGAGCTGCGCTTCCTGGCCTACGTCTGGCTGGCGGAGCGTCGCAGCGCCCGCCGGTTCGCCGCCTACCAGCGGCTGATGGCCGGCGATCCCGCCGCCGCCGGGATGTTCGCGGAGATCGGGCGGGACGGTCTCCTCCACGTCACCTACAGCCGGGCCGAGCTGGACCTGGCGCGGCAGCGCGGCGAGCCGGTGACCTCCGCCCTGTGGGCCGTCCGCCGCCGTTGCGCCTGGCAGGCCTGGATGCGGTTCTCGCGCCGCGTGGGGGACCTGTTCGCCGGGCTGTGGCTGGCGGTCGTCTACCTGGTCGTGCTGGGCCCCTTCTCCCTGCTGGCGCGGCTGCTGGAGCGCGACGAGCCGGGGCTGCTGGCCCCCGAGGCCGACGACCGCTCCGCCGCGCAGCGCGCCTGGGAGCAGGCCTGAGCACGGACCGCTACGTCCTGGGCCTGTCGGCGCTCTACCACGACGCGGCGGCGGTCCTGCTGCGCGACGGCGTCGTGGTCGCCGCCTGCAGCGAGGAGCGCTTCTCGCGGGTCAAGCAGGACGCCGGCCTGCCCATCCGGGCGACCCGCTGGTGCCTGGCCCACGCCGGCATCGCCATGGAGCAGGTCGAGGCCGTCGTCTGGTACGAGAAGCCGCTCCTGAAGTTCGAGCGCATCCTGGTCAGCCAGCTCCTGGGCTTCCCCTGGACCCTGGAGAGCTTCCGACGCACGGCCATGACCTGGCTCACCGACAAGCTGTGGGTCAAGAACGCGCTGTGCAAGGAGCTGGGCATCCGCCCCGAGCGCCTGCTGTTCGGCGACCACCACCTGTCGCACGCCGCCAGCGCCTTCTACTGCTCCCCCTTCGAGCGGGCGGCCGTGCTGACGGTCGACGGCGTCGGCGAGTGGGCCAGCACCTCGCTGTGGCAGGGCGAGGTCGGCCAGCCCCTGCGCCGCCTGGCCGAGGTGCGCTTCCCGCACAGCCTGGGCCTGGTCTACTCGGCCTTCACCGCGTGGCTGGGCTTCCGCGTCAACGAGGGCGAGTACAAGGTGATGGGCCTGGCCGCCTTCGGCCAGCCCCGCTTCGCCGACCAGGTGCGCAAGGTGCTGCGGCCCACCGGGGACGGCGGCTTCGCGGTGGACACGCGCTACCTGCGCTACCACCAGAGCGCGACCGAGTCCTACTCCGCGGCCTTCGTCGACCTGTTCGGGGCGCCGCGCTTCCCTGGCGCGCCGCTGGACCCGACCACGCCCGAGGGCCGGCGCTACGCCGACGTCGCGGCCAGCGTCCAGGCGGTCCTGGAGGAGGCGATCCTGGTGCTGTGCGGCGCCCTGCACGAGCGCACCGGCCTGACCGACCTGTGCCTGGCCGGCGGCGTGGCGCTCAACGTCGTCGCGAACCGCCGCATCCTGGCCGACTCGCCCTTCCGCCGGCTCTACGTGCAGCCCGCGGCGGGGGACGCGGGCGGGGCCCTGGGCGCGGCGCTGTGGGCCTGGCGCGAGGTGCTGGGTGGCGCGCCCACCCCCGCGGGCCTGGTCCCCGGCATGGGGCGGCCCTGGCCCGACGAGGACCTGGAGCGCCTGCTCACCGAGCTGCACCTGCCCTTCCGGGACTGCGGCGAGGAGCTGCTGGACCACGCGGTCGAGGACCTGCGGGCCGGGCGGATCCTGGGCTGGTTCCAGGGCCGCTGCGAGTGGGGCCCCCGGGCGCTCGGACACCGCAGCATCCTGGCCGACCCCACGCGCCCCGGCGTGCAGGAGACGGTCAACGCCCGCATCAAGTTCCGCGAGGCCTTCCGCCCCTTCGCGCCCTCGGTCGCCGCTGGGGCCGAGGATCGCTACTTCGACC
This sequence comes from Myxococcota bacterium, assembly GCA_023150805.1. Classification (GTDB taxonomy): domain Bacteria; phylum Myxococcota_A; class UBA796; order UBA796; family UBA2385; genus UBA2385. The sequence continues at coordinate 38,048 of JAKLKF010000055.1, forward strand.
TGCTGCCGGGCGGGCAGGGCCCCGCCGAGTGGATGTGCGTCGTCGCCGACGTCAAGCCCGACGCGCGCGCGCTGCTGCCCGCCACCACCCACGTCGACGGCACCGCGCGCCTGCACGTGGTGAAGCCCCAGGCCAACCCGCGCTACCATGCGCTGCTGACCCGGATGGGCCAGCAGACCGGCCATCCCGTCCTGCTCAACACCAGCTTCAACCTGAAGGGCGACCCCATCGTGGCCACGCCGCTGCACGCGCTGAGCACGCTCCAGGCCTCGGGCCTGGACGCCGTCTACCTGGGCCGCTTCCGGGTCGACCGCCGCGACCTGCCCGGGGCCGACTCGTGAGCCCCGCGAAGCTGCCTGGAGAGGGGCTGGGGATGCGGCTCTCCACCATCGGCCAGCTCCTGCGCCGCTTCGGCCGCGGCCGCCGCAAGTGGATGCTGCCCATGGTCCTGCTGCTGAGCGTGCTCGGGCTGCTGCTCGCGGCCCTGCAGGCGGTCCAGTACGTCGCACCCTTCGTCTACCCGCTGTTGTAGGCACGGCTCGTGCAACCAGGGCGCGCAAAGGAGCCCCCATGCAGCGCCTCATCCAGCCCCTCTTCGCCAGCCTGACCCTGGGCCTGGCCCCCTTCGCGCCCGAGCCCCACATCCTCGGCAAGCTGCGCTGGATCGCCGGCGGCGCGGTCGGCATGGGGGGCATGGACTGGTTCGATGTGTTGCTCCATGGTGCACCATGGGTCTGGCTGCTGGTCAGCCTGGGCCTGGTCGCCAAGGAGAAGCTGCTGCCGCCGGCCGCGCCGAAGGACGCTCAGGGCCCCGCGGGCGGCGGGACCACCGGCGGCGGGACCACCGGCGGCCGGTAGTCCACCAGGTCGGCCCGGATGGCGCCGAAGTTGGTCTTGACCACCATGCGCACGGGGATCCGGCGGGCGTCGTCGGTCAGCCAGATCCAGAAGCGGCCGCGCTGCTCGAGCATGCCCTTGTGCTCGGTGCGCAGCTCGACCACCCGCGTCTGCACGGTGCCCAGCACCTCGCTGTCCAGCGGCTCCCGGTCGACCACGGTCACGATGAGCGGCCAGGTCTTCTCGCCCGAGAAGACCGGGAAGGTCCAGCCCGGGCCCAGCGAGGTGGGGGCCAGGGCCTCGTCGGGCAGCAGGCGGATCCGCGTGACGGCGGAGATGGGGTCCTCGGCACCCGGGTGGGCGTCGTAGGTCTTCGTCCACTCGCGCCACTCCTCGTCGAAGCGCTGCTTGCGCCAGACCTCGAAGGCCTCCGCACCCAGGCGCATGTCCTGGTCCTGGTGGAAGCCCCCCTCGCGGAAGCGCGTCTCGTAGCGGGCGCTGCCCCCCTCGGGGCGGGAGGTGCTGCGCACGAAGTCGTCGATGCTGTAGAGCTTGCCGTACCAGGGCGCGTTCTTCGCCCCGCCCTCGATCACCACGTCCCCGTCGGGCTCGAGCTTCGCCTCGGCCCAGGCGGTGCCGGCGGCCACCCCGCCGTAGCGGATCGACCAGGTGATGCGCTCACCGGCCAGGCTGGCCCGGGTGGTGCCGGGCGCGGGGGCCGAGGCCAGCCCCGTCGCGCGGGTCGCGACCGGGTGCAGCAGCAGCCCGAGGGCGAGCAGCGCCCCCCCCAGGCCGCGCCGCGCGCGTTCAGCCGTCCTGGGCAGGGTCGTCCCCGGCAGCGTCTTCCTCGGTGGCCTCGCCCTGCGTGGCGGGCGGCTCTTCGCCGTAGATGGTGCGGTACAGCCAGCGCGGCATGCCGCCGGAGCCCTTCTCGCGCCAGCCGGCGGGCGGGGCGGCGGGGGGGGCCGGCTCCGCGGCGGCGGACGCACCTGCTGCGGCGGGCGCGGCCTCATCCAGGCGGGGCGCGGCGCGCGGGGTGCCGCGCAGGTTGGCCGGCGGCGGGGCGGCGGGCGGGGCCTCGGGGGCGGCCGCCTCGGCCAGGGCGTCGTCGCCCGGCAGGGCGTAGCCCTCGGGCAGCGAGGCGGAGACGGGCTCGTCGGACGGGGTGGGGGGCGCGGGAGCCTCGGCGGGAGAGGCCGCGGCCGGGGCCTGCTCGGGCTCGCTCACGGGGATCACCAGCGCGGGGGGCCCGGCCACCTGCTCCACCGCGATGGGGGCGGCCGGCGCGGCGCTGGCCAGGGCCGGAGCCTCGGCCCCCGGGCGCTGGAAGGCCAGGATCTCGGCGCAGGGCAAGAGCAGCGTGGCGCCGCGCACCGGGCCCGCGGCGACGAAGATCTGGCAGTTGCCGCCCAGCTCGTAGGTGGCGAGGGTGCCCTCGACCACCGAGCCGTTGGCCAGGCGGAAGGCGTCGGCGTGGGCCGGAGAGGTCAGGGTCGCGAGGAGCAGCCAGAGCATGGGTCACCCGGGTTCGTGAGCGGAACGGGCGGGGGCGCCCGGTGGTCGCCCGGCCGCCACCCCTGGCAGCCGGGTCTCCGTCCTTGCCCTGGTAGAGACACCGTAGCGCGGGCGGAGCGCTACCGCTGGTCGGCGGCAGGCGCCGCGTCGTCGGACACGGCCAGCGGGTCGACACAGGACTCCGGCGCGCCCTTCCACCGGTCGTGCAGCCACAGCCAGGCGTGCGGGGCGGTGCGGATGCTCTCCTCGTAGAAGCGCTGGGTGCGCGCGGTCAGCTCGGCGATGGCCTGGTCGCGGTCCTCGGGCACCGGCCAGTCCAGCGCCACGACCTTGCAGCGGTGCTGCCCACCCTCGACCCACTGCCACAGGCCGAACATGGGCGCCCGGGTGCGCCAGGCCATCGCGGCGAAGGCCGGGCTGGTCAGGGCGGGGCGGCCGAAGAAGGGCACGGCGATGCCGCGGTTGAGGCGCTGGTCCTGGACGAAGTAGACCGCGCGGCCCCGCTCCAGGGCGGCGTAGGCGTCCTTCATCGAGCCGCCGGGGGGCAACAGCTCCACCCCGCCGGCGCGGCGGCGGCGCTCGATCCAGCCGGCCAGCCAGCGGTTGCTGGGGGGCTTGACGAAGATGGTGACCGGCGCCCGCTCGCCGGTGCTGACCAGGGTCATGTCCCAGCTCGCGCCGTGCCCGCAGACCACCAGGCCCCCCCGGGCCAGCAGCTCGGCGCCCTCGACCCGGGCGCGGCGGCCCAGGGCCAGGTCGACGTAGCCGGCGGCGATCTCGCCCACCGTGCGGCGCAGCTCGCCCGGGTCGCGGTCGGGGAAGCAGCGGCGGTACTGCTCCACCGCCAGGCGCTTGCGCACCGGGACGACGAGCCACCACAGCCAGCCGATGAGCCAGGCGAGCAAGGGTCTCCCGCGGGGAACAGGTGCCACCGGGCTATAGCGCAGCCTCGCGCGCGGAGGCCCGGGTGGACCCGATGTTCTGGATCGTGATGGGCGGCCTCGGCCTCGCCAGCGGCGGGCTGGCCTGGCTGGGCCTGCAGCGCGTCGCGGCCCCGCCGGTCCTGCCCGCCCCCGACCGCCGGGGCTTCCTGGCCGTCGCCGCGCGGCGGGGCCTGCAGGCCGAGCTGCTGGGCCCGGTCGACCGGTGGACCCTGGGTGGGAGCTGCCAGGGCTGGCAGGTGGAGGCCCGGGTGGTCGAGGTCGAGGGCGAGCGCTGGACCGAGGTGCGGGTCCGCCTGCCCGGGGTGCCCGCGGGGCTGCGGGTCGCGTCCCGGGCCGACGAGGCGCGCGGGGCCGTCGCGACGGGCTTCCCCGACGCCGACGCGGCGCTCGCCGCCCGGGGCGAGGTCGCCGCGCTCGGGGAGCTGTGGGCCGACCCGACCCGGCGGGCGGCGTGGATCGAGGTGCTCCAGCCGGCCTTCGGCCCCGCCGTGGACGGGGGCTGGCTGGTGCACGCCGACCTGGGCGCGCAGGGCGAGCGGCTGGAGGCGCTGCTGGACCGGCTGCTCGCGGCGGCGGCGCGGATGGTGGGGCCCGGCTGAGCGGGGATCAGCGCAAGAGGAGCACCCCGGCCCGCACCGTGCCCGAGCGCCCGGCCGTCGCCTGGTAGAGCGCTGCCTGGTCGGGAAAGGCGCCGGCGAAGTCGTCGAGCTGGAACAGGTTGGGCTGGAAGGCGCCGCCGGTGTCGCCGAGCACGACCAGGCGCAGCGCGCCGGACTTCGGGTCCTCCAGGGCGACCAGCTTGCCCAGGCCCAGGTTGTAGATGTCGCCGGCCACGCTGGCGCCGGCCGCCAGGCCAGCGGGACGGCCGCGGCGCCGTCGGGGTCGGGCGTCCAGCGGCAATGCTCGAAGGTGGCGGCCAGGAAGGCCGGGTCATGCAGGCGGGGGCGGGGGCGAGGAGCATGCGGAGCAGCAGGAGGGGCAGGGCGAGGCGCGCGAGAGGGAGGGTAGCGCCCTGGGGAGGGGCGGCATCCAGTCGGGCATGAAGGTCCGACCCGCCGAGCCTCTGGAGCGGGGGTTACGTCGAGCATATTGACGAGTCTTGACGGGCTCCTGACATCTGGCGAGGCAACGCTGGGCCGAGTCATGTACCCTGGTCGCACCTGCCCGAACTCGGGGCGCCTCACTCGGGGCGCCTCACTCGGGGCGCCTCACTCGGGGCAGCCCGGAGGCAGAGATGGCGTGTGGCGGAACGACCGGTAGCATCCAGAAGCGCCTGACGGCGCTCTCGACGACCCAGGCGATCGAGTGGTTCACGGGGTGGATCTCGTGCGTCGGTCTGGACGAGGTCATGCCCGTCCTGACGGCACGAGCGGCGACCTCCAACTACTTTGAGGTGCAGCTCGTGATCCAGGTGGCCCAGGTGCGGACCGACATGCCGGAGACACCCGTGCTCAAGGGAACGGCCCAGACGCCCACCGCCGGGAGGTTCGACTACAACCCGGGGGTGCTCGATCTGTCCAACGACACGGCAGGGGCGATGTTCATCCGCTTCGGCGTGGCCTACAAGTACGTTGCAGGCCAATCCCAGGCCGCGGCGGACGTGGAGCTGCAGGTGGCCTACGCCCGCTGTGGCGAGCTGGCCGGTTCGGGCACGTGGCAGCTCAGCACCACCACCACTGCTGTGCAGTACCAGGTGATCACCAGCATGCTCGTGGGCATGCTCGTGGACGAGGTGAAGCTCGCGGCGATCTGCACCAGCCTCACCGGCAACTTCCAGTGGCGGCTTGCCTACCGCACGGCCACAACGCAGAAGTCGGCGCCGGGTGCCTGGAGCAATGTCACCGATGGAAATGCTCCCTACGGAAGTGGCGAGGTGAACACCGGGGACCTGGCCGTCAGTGTGGGCTCGAATCTGTGGGTCCAGTTTGCGATCGCCTACTCACTGTCCTCCGCGGGGTCGGGCCAGGCCAGCTTGACCGCTGCCCTGGGTGTTCGCCGGACCTGAGGGAAGCATGTTCGCGAATGCGGCTCCACACGCTGCCCCCCGCGGCAGGTCGGTCGACTTCGGGGCGGGTCTGTCTCCAGAGCCCCGCCTGCTGTGGGATACACTCGACACCACCTTGCGAGAGCGCATCGAGCACGTGCCCTTCTCGGGCGAGGATGAGCGAGTCGTCGCCCGCCGGATGTCCGGTGAGCAGGCCGCGTCATCGCTGTCGATGGAGGCCCTGGCCAGGTTCGGGTACTCCGGCCTGGCGGAGCCGGCGGTTGCCGCAGGTCGCGCCAGCTCTCCAACTGCATTCACCTCCACGGGAGGTGCAACCCGTGGATGCTGGACCTTCACGGGGGAGACTGGCGGTTGCTCGGACGACTGTGCTGACGAGATGTTCGAGGACGTCGACGGTTTCTGCGACACCTTTCTGAGCTGCGACTCCGCGACGCGATCCATGACGGGCGCCGAGTTGGATGCGCTCGCCCGCGAGGTGGAGGGGGACGAGAGCCTGGGCTTCAAGCGAGGACCCCGCATCAAGAACGCCACGCCAGACGAAGAGGCGCTCATCACCGCGGCCTGGAACCTCATCCTTGCCAACCTCGACCTGGTGAAGTGGTCGGTGTGCAAGGCCACGGGGTTGGTGAGCACGACCGAGTTCTCCAGGTTGCAGGATTGCATCAACGGCAAGAAACCTCGACGCGTGACCGTTCGTATTGTGGATTTTAAGGGTGGTTTCATGGCGGCATACGGCACCAGCATCATCTGGGTAGGGCGCGACGAAGATGCCTTCCACGGTTACCTGGAAATGTGGACAGCTGGTACGGACACCGAACGGCTCTGCGCCGCGCTGGACCTGGCTGCGTCTCTGCTTCATGAAATGACACACCTGGCGGGATACACCCTCTGGGACTTCGATCTCTTCGGTGGGTGCTTCAGTTCGTACTTGATTGACAACACGTTCAGGTGGGGTTTGTTTCACCGATACTCCGGGGCGGCAACTGGATGTTGTGGAAAGCTGGCCATTGACGACGTGTTTGGCTGCGGATCTCCAGTTTATCCGGATTTCGATGCCTGTAGCTCCGATGGATCTGCCAGCAGTATGCCAGGAGGCCTCGTGGATGGTTTCTGGGGCATCTTTGGCTTCCTCTGGGACGTCGGGCGCTTGGCCATCGGCTTCACGCTTGGCACGATATGGCGAGGCATCGAGGAAGCGTGGGGCCTGTTCATTGGGCTGGTGAAGGACCTGTGGGGGTTTCTCGGCGACGCCGTAGATGATGTTGTCGACTGGCTTTCATCGAAGTGGCGGAGCCTGCTTGAGTGGTTCGGTGGAATCCTTGGTGGAGACGGGGGCGGCGGGGGGTGCTGCAGTTGCCAGTGCAACCCGTGCTACGAGTACTGCCCGGACCTGTATAACAACGACTGTAATTGTTCAGCGAAGGAGGACGCGGATGAAGATGCCCTGCTGGCCTGCACGGTCAGGTGTACCGAAGGGATGATGGAGGAGATGATGGGCCCCGCGAGTACGGAATCGGTCACAGGAGAGTGACGATGAGAAGCGCGACACCGGTGGATTACGATGGGCGAGCGCGTTGCCGGCAGCCGCATGGCTTTGCTGTGCGCTTGCGCTTGTGGGTCCTGTGGATGCTGACGGGCATCCTGCTCTTCAACTCGGGATTCAAGCCCCCCTACTGGGGTGAGCGGGTGGACATTGAGGGCGAGACCCTCCTGCCTCCAGGGGAGTCCAGGGTCCTGCGGTTTCACTCCACGATGAAGAATGACATTGGCATTCGAGCGTGGGGCGTTGGACTCAGTGTAGATGAGGCTCGCGCCGCTAGCGCGACAGGAGTGGCTAGCGTCACGGTGACGGTCACGGGAGCCGGTGGCCCCGTCCGGGAGGGGTCGAGCACCTGCGAGGAGCATTATGCCTGGGGCGAGACCGACACTGGGTGGACCGTCAACCTCGAGCACTGCGATGTGGATGCGGAGTGCACGAATGACGCAACCCCGTGCGAGGCGACCGTGGAATTCACGATGACCTCGGACAGCAGCGAGAGCGTCACGGTCGGATGGTCGGCGCGCGCCTCCGTCGATGGGACCATCGGTTGCTGCCGGAACCGGGACAAGGTGGGGGAGGTCTCGATCGAGCTCGTTCCGTGACGGGGCCGCCTGCAGGGCCTCTCGCCTGGGGACCCACCCTGGACTTCGATGCGGCGAGCGTCGTCGACTGCTCGGTGCGCTCGTGCGCGGCGTGCGAGTACTTCCCCGACCTCTGGCAGGACCACGGCGGGTCCTGCCAGCTTCGGGACCCCGACGACTACGAGGCCGTGATCCAATGCATGCAGGCGTGCATCTCCATGGGCGACAGCCCGGACGAGATCCTTGAGACCAGCGGTTCCGGCCCCGATGGGGGGGATGGCGATGGGCAGGGTGAGTGGCAATGGTGACCCGGTGGTGAGCCCGGTACACCAGATGCGGTCGAAGAACGGCCGGTGCCCCTCATTTGGATTGCCGGGGCGTACACTGGCGGCTTCCTTGACGGCGGGCCTGGTTCTCGGGTGTCATCCCAACTACGACGACGCCTTGATCCGTCTGAACCCACGAGAGGTGGTGATCACAGAGCACAGTCCGGGGGTCTACCTCGCCAGGCTGACCACCAGCTTTCGACCCGAAGACGGCCCGAGGGGTCAGGAATACCAGGCGTCCGCCTCTGACATCACTTTGGTGTCTGCGAATGGTGGAAGTGAGGCATGGTCCGATGGTAGTTCAGTGTGGGCTACCATCACCGTCATCGAAGGGGACGGATCGGTTGGCGCGCCAGTTGTCGAGACATGGTCCCTGGAGGCCCTGGCGGGCGAGGGGGATACCGGAGAGGAAGCGCCCCCCCATATCTCCATTTCCTACTACCAGACGTTTGCTGACGCCGGTTCGACGCCTCGTGAGATCGACCTTCGCATTGAGTTCGAGACGGACTCACAGGTCCCGCTACGGCTGCGTTGGCACCCCGTTGGCTATGTGCGCATGTTCTATATGGGCTGCATCGGGACCGATGGCTGGGTCGATCTCGACATCGAGGCCCAGCCCGGGACCTCCGACCAGGTCGTGGAGGCCGGCGACACGGGGTAGGGAGCCTGTTCCGCATTGCGGCAGGAGTGGCTGGACCGGGCCCGCGGACCCGTGCTGTGGGCGGGCCCGAATCTCAGCGCAGCAGGAGCACCCCGGCCCACACCGTGCCCGAGCGCCCGGCCGTCGCCTGGTAGAGCGCTGCCTGGTCGGGAAAGGCGCCGGCGAAGTCGTCGAGCTGGAACAGGTTGGGCTGGAAGGCGCCGCCGGTGTCGCCGAGCACGACCAGGCGCAGCGCGCCGGACTTCGGGTCCTCCAGGGCGACCAGCTTGCCCAGGCCCAGGTTGTAGATGTCGCCGGCCACGCTGGCGCCGGCCGCCAGGCCCACCTTGTCCTGCGCGGGGTCCCCTGACCGGCCCCAGCCGCGCACCCGATCCACCGCGCGGAAGTACCACAGCCGCTCCTGCTGCTCGCTGCCCACGCCGGGTCGGTAGGGGTGGCCGTTGTGCTGGTCCACGTTGAGCAGGATCGGGTCGGCGCCGGGGATCCGCACCTCGACGGTGCCCTGCATCATCGCGTCGTGGGCCACCGCCCGCGGCAGCCAGGCCAGCGGGACGGCCGCGGCGCCGTCGGGGTCGGTATTCCATGCGCCGTCGAAGACCTGGGCCCGGACGTAGCGCTCCCGCAGCAGGGGCCCCGGGTCGGCGTAGAGCGCCACCGGGAAGCCCGGCACGGGCGTCGCACGGCCCTCGACCTGGGGCACGTAGTAGCGGGTCAGGCGGATCTGGCCGGGGGGCAGGCGCAGCCCCCGGGCGGCCGCGGCCGCGGAGTCAGGTGTCCAGGCGTAGTGCTCGAAGGTGGCGGCCAGGAAGGCCGGGTCCTGCAGGCGGGAGGGCTGGCCGGTGGACAGATCCTCCTCGGCAGTGCGGACGACGGCCTCCAACGTCCGCTCCACCCGCGCGCGGTCCACGCCCAGCTCCGTGAACAGTCCCGGCCCGGTCGCGGGATCCTCGGGGTGGGCGCGCAGGTAGCGCAGGGCCTCGGCCGCGGCGGCGGCCAGGGCCGCGGGATCGGTGGAGACCCGGGCCGCGTCCCAGGCGGGGGGTGTCGGCGAGAAGCGCGCGCTGGCGTCGTAAGCATGCAGCACACCCCGTGTTCCCTCCAGCGCCTCCCGCGGCGAAGCTCAGCGCCGGAGGTTCGAGGACATGGGCCGACATACACCTGTAGCCGACCAGCGCCGCCTGGTCTCGATCTGGCGCGCGA